>JBBDQV010000157.1:0-21762 GCA_040905845.1 Alphaproteobacteria bacterium
TCGACGCCCCCAGGGTGACGAGCGTTCGCCTGCCCGGCGCCGACCACACGTTCTCTCAGAGCCCATCCGGGAAGTTTGGAGTCAGGAACATGGTTGTGGCCGGGTGAGCCTGCGCAGCATGAGACGGATCATGGCGAGACGGACGAAGGCGACGACGGTTCGGGCGTGACGTTCGAAGTCGCGGGCGAGACGGCGGTTGCGGCTGATCCAAGCCAGGGTCCGCTCGACGATCCAGCGCTTGGGCAGGACCTCGAAGCGATGGAGGTCGGGGCGCTTGACGATCTCCAGGGCCCAGGTGCCGGTCCTCGCCACGGCGGCCCGGGCCTTGGGTCCCTGGTAGGCGCCGTCGGCGAAGATGCGTTCGATGAAGGGGAACAGGCGCCGGGTGCGACGGTCGAGCACCAGGGCGATGCCGTCGCGGTCCTGCACGTCGGCCGGATGAACGGCGACGTTCAGGAGCAGACCGAGGGTGTCGACCAGGATGTGGCGCTTGCGGCCCGTGACCTTCTTCGCCCCATCCCCCGGGTCGGGCCGCAGGCCCGCCCGAGGACAGGCTCCGCCCTGCGGGTCAAGCGTAGAGCCCCCTTTTGAGCCCCCTTCGCGCTTTGGCTGTCGATGATCGCCACGCTCGGACCGGCCTCGCGACCCTCGCGCTCGCGCAAGCCCACGTAGAGCGCGTGGTGTACCCGTTCCAGGGTCCCGTCCCAGTTCCACAGGTCGAGGTAGTCCCATGCCGTGCTCTTCGGCGGCAGGTCCTTGGGCAACGCCTCCCACTGGCAGCCGGTGGCGAGCACGTAGAAGATCGCGTTCAGCACCTCGCGCACATTGATCGTGCGTGGCCGGCCACCGCGCTTCGCCGGCGGGATCAAGGGCGCGATCAGCGCCCATTCGGCGTCCGTCACGTCATTGGGATAACGAAGACCGCGACGACCCGCCTTCGCGAAGCCCGCTTCAGCGGGCGAAGGAAGGTCCGCGGCAACGCGATGCTCGGGCTTCCACATCGGGCAACCTCCTCAGCAAGGTTGCCTGCCATAGAGTCACAACCGACTCACCCGACTCAACATCTTTCGGGATCGGCTCTGAGGAGCGCCCGGAGGGCGCGTCTCGAAGGAGAGGACATCCTCTCGCCACTGAGCAAGTGCGAAGCTGCCCCGAGGCCCTCTAGGCTCCGGCGGCCATGGGCGATAATGTCGTCTTGACCAAGGGAGATGACCGGGCATGGACTCCTCGAAGCCGCTGTGGACACCGAGCCCCGGGCGCGTCGCGGCCGCCAACGTGACGCGATTCCGCGTCGCGGCCGCGCGGCGCTGGAACGTCGCGCTGCCCGACTACGACGCGCTGTGGCGCTGGTCGGTCGATCGCCGCGCCGACTTCTGGCGCACGGTGTGGGACGAATGCGGCGTCATCGCCTCGAAGCCGGCCGATCGGGTCCTGGTCGACGGCGACCGCATGCCGGGCGCCCAGTGGTTCGTCGGCGCCCGGCTCAACTTCGCCGAGAACCTGCTCAAGGGCCGGGGGCCCGGCGAGGCGCTGGTGTTCCGGAGCGAGAACGGCACGCGCCGCGCGCTCGGCTGGGACGCGCTCCGCGCCGAGGTCGGCCGGATCGCCGGGTTCCTCGCCGATGAGGGCGTCGCGGCGGGCGACCGGGTCGCCGGGTTTCTGCCCAACATGCCCGAGACCATCATCGCCATGCTCGCCGCCGCCAGCCTCGGCGCGGTGTGGACCTCGTGCTCGCCCGACTTCGGCGTGCAGGGCGTGCTCGACCGCTTCGGCCAGGTCGAGCCCAAGGTGCTGTTCGTCGTCGACGGCTACTTCTACGGCGGCAAGACGATCGACTGCCGCGACAAGATCACGGGCATCCTGGCCGAGCTGCCCTCGGTGCGGCGCACGGTGATCGTGCCCTACCTTGCCGCGACGCCATCGCTCGAGGGCGTGCGCGACGGCATTCGGTGGGACCAAGCCGGGCGGGCGGGCCACGAACCGGTGTTCGCCCAGCTCCCGTTCGATCACCCGCTGTTCATCATGTACTCCTCGGGCACCACCGGCGCGCCCAAGTGCATCGTGCACGGCGCCGGCGGCACGCTGATCCAGCACCTGAAGGAGCACCAGCTCCACACCGACGTGAAGCCGGGCGATCGGCTGTTCTACTTCACGACGTGCGGCTGGATGATGTGGAACTGGCTCGTCTCGGGGCTCGCATCGGGCGCGACGCTCATCCTGTTCGACGGCTCGCCGTTCCACCCCGGCCCGGAGGCCTTGTGGGACATCGCGGTCGAGGAGCGCATCGCGATCTTCGGCACCTCGGCCAAGTTCATCGCGGCGCTCGACAAGGCCGGGTTCGCCGCGGGCGCGCGCGACCTGGGTCCGCTCAGGGCCGTGCTCTCGACCGGCTCGCCCTTGGCGCCCGAGCATTTCGACTACGTCTACCGCAGGATCAAGGCCGACGTTCAGCTCGCCTCGATCTCGGGCGGCACCGACATCATCAGTTGCTTCGCGCTCGGCAACCCCGTGGCGCCGGTGTGGCGCGGCGAATTGCAGACGCGCGGGCTGGGGCTTGCGGTCGACGTCTTCGATGACGACGGCAGGTCGGTGCGTGGCGGTATGGGCGAGCTGGTGTGCACCAAACCGTTCCCTTCGATGCCGATCGGCTTCTGGAACGACCCGGACGGGCGGAAGTATCGCGCCGCCTATTTCGCCCGCTTCCCGAACGTCTGGCACCACGGCGACTTCGCCGAGATCACGGCGCACGGCGGTGTCGTCATCTCCGGCCGGTCCGACGCGGTGCTCAATCCCGGCGGGGTGCGCATCGGCACCGCAGAGATCTACCGCCAGGTCGAGGCGTTCGAGGACGTGCAGGAGGCGATCTGCATCGGTCAGGACTGGGACAGCGACGTTCGCGTCGTCCTGTTCGTGCGCATGAAGGACGGCAAGCGGCTCACGGCCGACCTCGTGGACGGCATCAAGAAGCGCGTGCGGCGGAACTGCACGCCGCGCCACGTGCCGGCCAAGGTGATCGCCGTCGCCGACATCCCGCGCACCATCAGCGGCAAGATCACCGAGCTCGCCGTGCGCGACATCGTCCACGGCCGCGCCGTCAAGAACCGCGAGGCGCTCGCCAACCCCCAGGCGCTCGACCTCTACAAGGACATCCCAGAGCTGAGGACGTAACGTGATCCCCGAGATCAGCGCAACGCCGTAGCGCCTTAGCGTGAGGGATCGTCATGCCGTGGCTAGACATTGCAGCCTGGCTTCAAGCCCTCGGTCTCGGCCAGTACGCCGCGCCGTTCGCCGCCAACGACATCGATGGCGACACGCTTGCGACTCTGGCCGACGGCGACTTGAAGGAACTCGGTGTCGCCTCCCTGGGTCATCGCAAGAAGATTCTCCAGGCGATAAGTGCGCTTTCGGATCGACCGGCACCGCCCGTACCGGAGGCTCCGGCGCTTCCCGCGCGCCCCGGTTCCATACCGCGTCATCTGGCGGAGCGCATCCTGGCGGCGCGCGAGACCTTGGTCGGCGAACGCAAGGAAGTGACCGTGCTGTTCGCCGACGTGCAGGGTTCGTTCGCGCTCATCGAGGACCTCGACCCCGAGCAGACCGCCGCCCGACTCGCTCCCGTGGTCGACGCCATGATCGCCGCCGTGCACCGTTTCGAGGGCACCGTCAACAAGGTGCAGGGCGATGGGATCATGGCGCTGTTCGGCGCGCCTATCGCCCACGAGGACCACGCGCTCCGGGCCTGTTACGCCGCGCTCGCCATGCGCGACGAGATCGCGGAGCTTTGCGAGCGCACCCGACGCAGCGAAGGTTACGAGGCGCTGGCGCGGGTCGGCGTGCACTCCGGCGAGGTGGTGGTGCGCGCCATCGGCACGGACCTGAGCGTGGACTACGACGCGATCGGGCAAACGGTCCACCTGGCGAGCCGGCTGGAGCAGCTCGCGCTGCCCGGCACGATCCGCCTCAGCGCCGCGACGCATCGCCTGGCGACAGGGTTCGTCACGGTCGAATCGCTCGGTCCGGTGCCCATCAAGGGGTTGAGCGAGCCGATCGAGGTCTTCGAACTGAGAGGCGCGACGAGCGCGCGCAACCGCCTGCAAGCCCTCGGCAAGCGCGGCCTGTCGCCGTTCGTGGGGCGGCAGGACGAGATGGCCGTGCTCGACAGGGCGCTGCGCTTGGCCAAGGCGGGTCAGGGCCAGATCGTCGCCCTGGTGGGCGAGCCGGGTGTCGGCAAGTCGCGCATGAGCTTCGAGTTCGCCCGGTCGCCCGCGGCGGCCGACGATCTCGTCCTGGCCGGGAACTCGGTGTCCTACGGACGGGCGACCTCTTGGCTTCCGGTCATCGAGCTGCTGAAGGCATACTTCCACGTCGAACCGGGCGACGACGAGCGCGCCATCCGTGAGAAGGTCACCGGCAAGGTCCTGTCGCTGGACGAAGCCCTGAGGCCCGCCGCCCGAATGGCGTTGCGGCTGCTCAAGGTGGCCGTGAACGACCCGGCATGGGACGCCCTCGAACCGCCGCAGCGACGACGCATGGCGATCGACGCCGTGAGGTCGCTGCTGGTGGCCGAATCCTTGGTCCAGCCGCTCGTGCTTATCTTCGAGGACCTTCATTGGGCGGATGCGGAGACCCTCAGCCTGCTCGACAGCCTCGTCGCCGTCCTTCCCACCAACCGCGTCATGATGCTGGTCACCTACCGGCCCGAGTTCAGCCACGGCTGGGGCGGCCGCGGCCACTACACCCAGGTCCGGCTCGATCCCCTGCCGCCGGTCCGGGTCGAAGATCTGCTCGGCGCGCTGGTCGGCGGCGACGCGAGCCTGGCTCCGCTCAGGGCCAAGCTCACGAGCATGGCCAACGGCAACCCTCTGTTCATCGAGGAAAGCATCGGCACGCTGGTCGAGCAGGGCGCCCTCCTCGGCGGTCCCGGCGCGTATCGGCTGGTCTCCGGCCTTACCGAGCTCGCGATCCCGGACACCGTGCGGGCGATCATCGCCGCCCGGATCGATCGCCTCGAACCTCAACGCAAGCAGCTCCTGCAGGCGGCTTCCGTCGTCGGCAGCGAGGTTCCGCGCGACCAGCTCGTGGCGATCGCCGATCTCGACGACGACGCGCTGGATTCCGGGCTGGCCGCGCTTCAAGCCGCCGAGTTCGTCTACGAGACGCGGCTGTTTCCCGAACGTCAGTTCACGTTCAAGCACGCGTTCACCCACGAGGTCGCCTACGACGGACTTCTGCGCGCGCGACGGCGTGAACTCCACGCCCGCCTCGGCGCGGCGATCGAGGCGAAGCTGGGCGCCAACACCGAGGTCGAAGCTCTCGCCGGCCACTTCGAACGCGGCGAAGCGTGGGACAAGGCGGCCCGGTACTGGCTCACGGCGGCCGAGCAAGCCAAGGCGCGCTATGCGTACGTGCGCGCCATCGATTTCGGTAAGAAGGCCTTGGCCTGTGCGCGTCGCCATTCCAGTAGCGAAGACGCGACTCAGTCGGCGTTGGCGATCCTGGGCGATCTAGCCGGGCTGAGGGGCAATTTCGAGGACGCCAACACTTGCTATCGCCAGGCGCTGGAGCTGCATGGAGCTGCCGAGTCGCGCCGCTCGATCGAGAACCGAGTCCATCACCGCGCCTTCGTCGGACCGGATGGCGCTCGGATCGCCTACTACATCCACGGCACGGGCGACGAAACGATCGTGGTCATCAGCCCGAGCATCTATATCGTTCACATCTCCCAGCCGCTCCTGGAGCGGATGTGTCAGGTCTACCGGGTCGTCACGGTTCATCCGCGCGGCGACAGCCCCTCCGATCCGGCGCCGCGGCCTTATACGTTGCGGGAGCAGGCGGACGACTTCCGCCGTGTCATCGAGGCTTTGGGACCAAGACCGAAGACCGCGATCGGCATCTCGCGCGGCGGAACCATCGCCGTTTTGCTCGCTCGCGAGCATCCAGGGCTGCTCGACCGAGTCGTGCTCGTCGGGACGCCCGTGGACGACATGGTGAGCCCAGGCTATCTCTTGCCACGGCCCACTGATCTGAGTGAACGGGTGCTGGCAGCCGTCGAGGCCGGCGATCTCCGGGCTGCCGCGTCGATCGCCTCACATAGCCTTTACTCGGAGGATGGGTTTTCGGACTTCGCGGAAGAGTCGATCGGCCTGTGGTTTGCCTATGGCGATGAAGTAGCCCGGCAACTCCTGATCTACTTCCATGGGCCCATGCCGGAACTGGACATCAAGGCCTCGCTCCCGACCCTGTCCGTTCCCGTATTGGTTACTCATGGCGCCGACGACAGGCGAGTTCCGTGCGCGGTATCCGAATACATCGCGCGCCACATCCCCGGCGCGGTCCGCCATGTGTTTCCAGGTCGTGGGCACGAGCCGCTGTTCACGGCGCCTGCCGAGTTTCTCGATGTCCTGAGGCAGTTCATCGAGGCCGGGACGGTCGCTTCGGTTTCCGGTCGATCGTAACAAGAGCACCGTTACCGATCGCCTGTACGGCGCCGCGGCGCAATGGGATCGTGGCCATGGCACGCAGAGGCTGGCGCACGATCATCGAATCGAATGGAGGGTGAGGACCAAGCCATGCAACACCGCAATCTCGGCCGCTCGGGCCTGCGCGTCAGCGTCATCGGGCTCGGCTGCAACAACTTCGGCGGCCGGCTCGATCTCGACGCCTCGCGCCCCGTCATCCACAAGGCGCTCGATCTCGGCGTCACCCTGTTCGACACCGCCGACATCTACGGCAACAAGGGCGGCTCGGAGACGATCCTGGGCCAGGTGCTGGGCGAGCGGCGCAAGGACATCGTGCTCGCGACCAAGTTCTGCTTGCCCATGGACGACGCGGGCGTCCTGAAGGGCGCCTCGCGCCGCTACATCATGAGCGCGGTCGAGGCGAGTCTCAGCCGGCTCCAGACCGATTGGATCGATCTCTACCAGCTTCACTCGCCCGACCCGTTGACCCCGATCGAGGAGACGCTCGGTGCGCTCGACGATCTCGTGCGCCAGGGCAAGGTCCGCTACGTCGGTTGCTCGAACCTGCCGGCCTGGCAGGTGGTCGAAGCGCAATGGACCGCGCGCGCGGGCGGGCTCAATGCCTTCGTCTCGTGCCAGGACGAGTACAGCCTGATCGTGCGCGACATCGACGCCGAGCTGATCCTGGCGGCCAAGGCCCACGGGCTCGGGCTGCTGCCCTACTTCCCGCTCGCCTGCGGCATGCTCACGGGCAAGTACCGGCGCGGACGTCCGATGCCCGAGGGCGCGCGCATCACCAAGGACGCGAGCTACGGCGAGCGTTACATGACCGACGCCAACTGGGAGCTTATCGAGCGACTCGACGGCTTCGCCAAGGCGCGCGGGCATACCCTGCTCGAGCTCGCCGTCGGCTGGCTCGCGGCGCGCGAGCCGGTGGCGAGCGTCATCGCCGGCGCGACCAGACCCGAGCAGGTCGCTGCCAACGTCGCGGCGGCGCGCTGGACGCTCGGCGCCGAGGACCTCGCTGAGGTCGATCGCCTGAGCGGACGAACGCCGAAGCCCGAGGAGTGATACCAATGGGTGCGTACTCCGCAACGCCAGTGTTCCCCCCGCACCCTCCCATTGCTTCGCAATGGGCCCCTCCCTCGCCCACCAGGGGCGAGGGTAGGGTATTGCCGACACACTACACACTAGAAGCTCCCCCTCCCCTTGTGGGAGGGGGAAGGGGGAGGGGTAGCGCGTCCGCGCGTCGCATGAGTCAATTGCAGCGTCCGTTGGTTTGATGCCCCCGCCATGGACATTAAATCCGCCGCCGAGTTCCTGCGCGCCAACGCCATCGACACGGTGATCGCCGCCGGCCCCGACCAGGTCGGCACCATGCGCGGCAAGCGCTTCACCGCCGCCTACTTCCTCGAGGCGGCCGAGCGCGGCTTTCGCATGCCGTGGTCGATCCTCAATACCGGAACCATGGACGAGGCCGTGCCCGGCCTGTTCGACGGCGGCATTCCCGACGTCAAGGGCGTGCCGGACCTCGCGACCCTCGGGCTCGCCCCGTGGGAGCCGGGCGCGGCGGCCGTCCTCATGGACTGGACCTGGCCCGACGGCCGGCCGTGCGAGCTTTGCCCCCGGCGCGAGCTCAAGCGCCAGATCGGGCGCCTGCGCTCGCGCGGCTTCGTCGAGCGCGTCGCGCTCGAGCTCGAATTCGTCGTGCTGCCGGTGCCGGTCGCCGAGATCCGGCGCGGCCGCTGGGCCGACATCGCGCCGGCCCAGAAGGACGTCCACTGCTACGCGATCTACGAAGGGCATTTCCTCGAGCCGATGTACCAGCGCGTCCGCGAATGCTTCGGCGCCGTCATCGAGGGCGGCGGGCCGGAGTGGGGCCCCGGCCAGTTCGAGATCAACCTGCGCGCGTCCGACGCCCTCGCCATGGCCGACACCGTCATGTTGTTCAAGACCGCGGTGAAGCAGATCTGCGCTGGGCTCGGCTTCACGGCGACGTTCATGGCCAAGTGGCACCATGACCATTCCGGCAACTCGGGGCATATCCACCAGAGCCTGACGGCAGCCGGGACCGGACGTAGCGCGTTCCACGACCCGGCCGATCCCCAGGGCATGAGCACGATCATGCGCCAGTATCTCGCGGGCCAGCTCGCCGCGCTCGCGCCCACGACGCTTTTCCTCGCGCCCTTCGTCAACTCCTACAAGCGCCTGCGCGAGGACAGCCTGGCGGGCGTCGTGACGAGCTGGGGGCTCGACAACCGAACGGTCGCCGGGCGCGCGATCACCTCCGACGCCGGAAGCTGCCGGATCGAGCACCGGGTGCCCGGCGCCGACGTCAACCCCTATGTCGCGCTCGCGGTGCTGTTGGGCGCCGGCCTCATGGGGATCGAGGACGCGATGACGCCGCCGCCGGCCGCCCAGGGCAACGCGTATCACGCGCCCGGCGCGGAGCGCGTGCCGCGCGACCTCGCCGAGGCCTATCGGCTCGCCGATCAAAGCCCGCTCACGCGCCGGCTCTTGCCGCCCGCCTTCGTCGAGAACTTTTTGACCGTGGTCAGGCTCGAGCTCGACGCCTTCGCGACCATGGTGACGGACCTCGAACGCCGCCGCGGCCTCGAGATGGCGTAGGCGTCGGGTCTCAGGGCTCCGCGCTCTCCTCGGCCGGCTCCGGCACGACGAAGCCCGGCACGGGGACCGATGCCGCGCACGTGGCATCGAGGCCGTCGGCCGTACCGGCGTCGTAGAACGCGGCCAGGATCGCATCGACGCACGCCTCCGCCTCGGGCGTCCCTTGGACGGGGCCCTTGAACACGACGTGGGTGCCATGGGCGAGCGTCGCGAGCGCGTGCTCGCCGAGGTCCGGCGGCGCGCCGGCGTCGAACTCCCCCGACAGCACGAGCGTCGGCGTGTCGCTCTCGACCGGAGCCGCGAGGTCCTCGGCCAGGGCGGGGACCGGCCAGGCCGCGCACGCCTGCTGGTAGGCGCTGGCCCACGCGTCGCCGACGTAGGTGAGCCGCGTCGCCTGGGCGGGATCGACGCCGACCAGCGCCGGACCGTCCTCGGCGCAGAGTTCGGACAAGTACGCGCCGAGCGCAAGCCCGTCGAAGCCGCGCCGCATCGCGAGGATGACAGATGCCGCGGGCCCGAAGTCGCCCGAGGCGGCGGCCGCGATCACCGAAGGCGCCTCGGCAAACGACACCGGGTGCCACGTCATCGCCTGCAGGCCCGTGACGAAGGCGTCGCGGGTCACGACGACGTCGGTCTCGCCGGCGTCGGGGTCAGTGATCGTGGCCGTGGCCGGCGCTTCGGCCAGGGCACGGAGCGTCGAAGTCAGCATGCGCTTGAGGTCGGGAAAGCCCGCGCGGCACGCGGCGTCGCGCTGGCAGCGCACGAACAGGCGGTCGAACGCCTTCTGACCGGCCGAGGCGAGCCACAGCGGCAGGTTGACGTCGATCGGCACCGGGCCGCGCAGCCCGATCGCGCGCACGCGGTCCGGGTGCGCGCGCGCGTAGGCCAACGCGAGGCGGGCGCCCAACCCCTCCGCCCACAGGCTCATGCGCTCGACGCCGAGCGCGGCGCGCGCCGACTCCAAGTCCTCGACGAGCGCCGCGAGGCCGTAGTGCGCCGGGTCGAGGCCGGCCGTGGCCCGACACATCTCGACGACCGCCACGGGAAAGAGGTCGCCGAACATCGCCTCGACCGTCGGGTAGAGCGGGCAATCGAAGCGCGACCCGCCGGTTCCGCGCCGCTCGACGAGCACGAGGTCGCGCCCTTGGGCGACCGCGGCGAATCGCTCGGCCGCGCCGGCGGCCTGCCCGGCGACGGGGACGCCGGGCCCGGGCGCGATGATGAACAGGGGCTCGACGGCGCCCGCCGGTTCCGTCGCCGGCAGACGCACGATGTCGAGCGCGATGGCGCCTTTGGCGGGGTCGTCGCGATCGACCGGCACGGACACCGTCGCGCACCGCGCGCCCGCGGGCAGGCCTGCGTCCGGGCACGGGCCAAGCGCCTCGGCGCGCGGCGCGCCGCCGGCCGCGACCGCCAAACCGGCGGCCAGCCCGGCCCACGCGAAAAACCGGGCGGCGGGACCGCTCACCCGCCCGACGCTCCGACCCAGCGGATGTCGCCCACGCGACGGGCCTGCGTGTTGCTGAGGGTCGGTGTCGCGAACCGCGCGAGCCGTCGCGCCGCGTTCCCGTCGAGCGCGCCGTGGCGGCGCAGAAGTCCGAGGATCGCCACCTCGGAAGCGCGCGAGGCACCGTCGTCGATCTTGAGCGCGAAGCCCAGGCCGAGCGCGGGGACCAGCGCCGTGTACACGCCCTCGGCTCCGGTCTTGACAACGACGGCGCCCTTGGTCTCGGCGATCACCGCCGTGCACAGGCGGCCCGTGCCGGCGATCATCATTGGGTGCGCCGCGATCGCCGCGCGGATGCGCTCGATCGCCCGGCATCGTTCGGGCGCCAGGCCCGACGGATCGGCCAGGCGCGCCATGGCGAACGCGAGGCCTTGGAGCGGCAGGCCCCAGGTCGGCACGCCGCAGCCGTCGATGCCGGCCGGCGCCGTGGCCGGGTCCGTGCCCGTGAGGTCGCGGATCGCCTCCGCGACGTGGCGCTGCACGGCGTGCTCGGCGCGGCTGTAGCCGGCGGTCGGCACGCCGAGGCGCTTGGCCACCGTCAGGAACCCGGTGTGCTTGCCCGAGCAGTTGTTGTGGACGCGCGTCGGCGCGCGGCCGTGCCTGGCCAGGTCCTCGGCCGAGGCCGCGTGGCCCGGCGCGTGGGGCCCGCATTCCAGGTCGGCCTCGCCGAGACCGAGGCGGCCGAGCCACGCGAGCACGGCGCCGGTCTGGCTCGGCTCGCCGTTGTGCGAGGCGCAGGCGAGCGCGAGTTCGGCGGGCGAAACGTCGAAGGCATCGGCGGCACCGGTCTCCACGAGCGGGATCGCCTGGATCGCCTTGATCGCCGAACGCGGAAACACAGGCTCGTCGATGTCGCCCTCGTGGTCGACCACGCCCCCGGCGGCATCGACGACGACGAAGCGGCCACGATGGCGGCTTTCGACCACGCCGCCGCGGGTAACCACGACCAGGACGGGACTGAGGCCACCAACCGAGGCAGGGCCAGGCGGGTGGCTCGAAGCGGGCTTGGCGATCACTGACTTGCCTCGGCGCGGTTGGACGGGCAGCCTCTCGGCATGCGCGGCTATTTCGGGATCGGTGTCGAAGGTATAAGCAAGCCGATGAACGTGGGCAATCTGTTCCGCTCCGCCCACGCCTTCGGTGCCAGCTTCGTGTTCACGATCGGCTCGCCGCTCGCGCGCAAGGCGTCGAAATCGGACACCTCGGGGACCTCGTTCAACGTGCCGTACTTCGCATTCCCTGATGTCGCGTCGCTGCGCCTGCCGCGCGATTGCGCCCTGGTCGGCGTCGAGCTGCTCGACGAGGCGGTCGCGCTGCCGAGCTTCCGCCATCCGCGCTGCGCCGCGTATGTCTTGGGCCGCGAACGCGGCAGCCTGTCGCCGGAGCTGATCGCGCTGAGCGATCACGTGGTCAAGATTCCGACGAAGTTCTGCATCAACGTCGCGGTCGCCGGGGTCGTGGTGCTCTACGATCGGTTGCTGAGCCTAGGGCGCTTCCCCGGTCGCCCGCTCGTTCCAGGAGGTGAGCCCGTGGCCCTGCCCGCCCACGTCTTCGGCCGACCCAAGAGCCGAACCGGTCGCGCGCCGTGAACAAGGCGCGCCCCCGGCGGCTGACCCAACTCGGCGCCAAGGTCGCCTTGCCGGCCTCGCCCGAGGCCGCGGTGCTCGAGCGCATCCCGAACCAGGATCGGGGAGAAATCTACCTGGTGCGTTTCACCTGCCCGGAGTTCACGTGCCTGTGCCCAGTCACTGGCCAGCCGGATTTCGCGCACTTCGTCATCGACTACGTGCCGGACCGCTGGCTGGTCGAGAGCAAGTCGCTCAAGCTCTTTCTCGGCTCGTTCCGCAACCATGGCGGATTCCACGAGGCGACGACGCTCGCGATCGCGAAACGGCTGGTCGCGACGCTACGGCCGACCTGGCTCCGCATCGGCGGCTACTGGTACCCGCGGGGCGGCATGCCCATCGACGTTCACTATCAGACCGGCGTGCCGCCGAAGTCTCTGTGGCTGCCCGACGCCGGTGTCGCGCCCTATCGCGGGCGCGGCTGAACCGCGCCGCGGACCGAACGGGTACGCTGGAATCCCTTTCACGACACGGGTATGTTTCCCGCCATGCTGACGAAGACCCTAGCCAGGCTGGCCCTGACCGTCGCCTTCGCGTGCGCCACCGCGGCGGCCTCGGCCCAGACCCCATCGCCTTTGGGGACCGAGGGCGACTGGACCGCGTACTCCTACACGGACGGCTCGAGCGGCGTCTGCTACATGGCGAGCCAGCCCAAGGAGGCGAAAGGGAACTACACCGAGCGGGGCGACGCCTGGACGCTCGTGACCCATCGCGCCCCGGGCGACGGTGTCGCCGTGGTCAGCATCATCGCCGGGTACAACTACAAGGAAGGGTCCTCGGTCAAGGTCGTCATCGGCGATCAGTCGTTCTCGCTGTTCACCCAGGGCGACACCGCGTGGACCAACACGGCCGAGGACGACACCAAGCTGGTCGCGGCGATGAAACAGGGCCGCGACATGGTGGTCAACGGCGTCTCGTGGCGCGGCACCGAGACCACCGATACCTATTCGCTGGCCGGCTTCACCAGGTCCTACGAAACGGTGCGCACGGCCTGCGGCCTCTAAGCGAGCCGTCGAGGAAATTGGAGGAAATTGGAGTCAGACCCCAATTGCCCAATTGTCCGGCAGGGAGTTCGCGGCGCAGCGCCCACTCGGCTTCGCTCGTGCCTGCGCCCGCCAAGCCGTGCAACGAAGACCGGGCCATGGTCGGCTCCGGGTTCCTACCACCACGATGCAAGCCGGCCGGCGCGCCCTGGCAAGCCCGCGTTCGCTTCCGCCGCCCGGATCGCGCGCCACACCCGCTCGGGCGTCGCCGGCATGTCGATCGTTCGCACGCCGAGCGGCGCGAGCGCGTCGAGCAGCGCGTTGACGAACGCCGGGCACGCGCCAATCGTGCCGGCCTCGCCGCAGCCTTTCACGCCGAGCGGGTTGCCCGTGCACGGCACCTCGTTGGTCGTGAAGTCGATCCACGGTAAATCGTCGGCGCGCGGCATCGCGTAGTCCATGAAGCTGCCGGACAGGAGCTGGCCCGACGCCGGATCGTAGACCGTGTGCTCGAGCATCGCCTGGCCGATGCCCTGGGCGATGCCGCCGTGGACCTGGCCCGCGACGATCATCGGGTTGAGCACGCGACCGAAGTCGTCGACCACCGTGTAGCGCACGATCGTCACGGCCCCGGTCTCGGGATCGATCTCGACCTCGCAGACGTGGCAGCCGTTCGGGTAGGCGTTGGCCTGGCGACGGTAGAAGAACGACTCGTCGAGCCCCGGGTCCACGCCCGGCGGCAGACTGGCGAGGTCGAACGAGGCCTTGGCGACCTCGGCGATCGTCCTGACCCGGTCGGTGCCGGCGACGCGGAACCGGCCGTCGGCGAACTCGAGGTCCGCTTCGCTCGCTTCCAGTACGTGGGCCGCGATGCGCTTGCCCTTGGCGACGA
Organism: Alphaproteobacteria bacterium; assembly: GCA_040905845.1. Taxonomy (GTDB): domain Bacteria; phylum Pseudomonadota; class Alphaproteobacteria; order SP197; family SP197; genus VGDP01. The sequence continues at coordinate 14,094 of JBBDQV010000157.1, forward strand.
TCCGGTCGGCCGCGCCGTAGAGCGACGGTCCCGCGATCTGCAGGAAGTGCGAGCCGCCGTTGCCGCTGCCCAGCTCGGCGATCACGTCGGTGTCGCCCTCGAGCACCCGGACGCGCTCGATCGGCACGCCCAGGCGGTCGGCGGCGAGCTGGGCGTAGCTCGTCTCGTGGCCTTGGCCGTTCGAGATGCTGCCGACGATCAGGGTGACGTCGCCCGAAGGATCGAACTTGATCCGCGTGGTATCGCCGGGGACGTAGCCGGTGATCTCCATGTAGTTGGCGATGCCCTGCCCGCGCAGCCGGCCGCGCGCCCGCGCTTCGGCGCGCCGGGCGGGGAAGCCGGCGCGATCCGCGCGGGTCAGCGCGGCGTCCAGGTTGTCGGTGAACGCGCCGCTGTCGTAGACGACGCCGGTCGCCGTGCGGAACGGAAACGCGCTGGCCGGAACGTGGTTGCGCCGCCTGAGCTCGGCCGGGCCCAGCCCCAGCTCGCGCGCCGCCGCGTCGACGGCGCGCTCGAGCGCGTAGGCGGATTCGGGCCGCCCGGCGCCCCGGTAGGCATCGATCGGCACGGTGTGGGTGAACACGCCCTTGACCTCGGCGTGGAACGCCTTGGTCGTGTAGAGCCCGCCGAACGTCGGCGTGCCCGCGCCCGTGGCCACGCCGATCGCGTAGCCGGAGAGATAGGCCCCCATTGCCGCCAGGGTGCGCACGCGCAAGGCCAGAAACAGGCCGTCGCGGTCGAGCGCGAGCTCGACGCGGGTCACGTTGTCGCGCCCCTGGGTGTCGGCGACGAAGCCTTCGCTCCGGTCGGACACCCACTTGACGGGCCGGCCGATGAGCCGCGCGAGCCAGACGACCAGGGCCTGATCGACGTAGATCATGCCTTTGGTGCCGAAGCCGCCGCCGACATCGGGCGTGACGACGCGGAGCTCGCGTTCGGCCAAGCCGAGGATGCCCGCGATGACCTCGCGGTGGACCTGGGGCCCCTGGTTGCACGTCCACAGCGTGGTCCGGCCCGCGCCCGGATCGTGCGCCGCGATCGCCGCCCTCGGCTCCATGGCGTTCGCAACGATCCGGTTGTTGACCAGCTCGACGGTCGTGACGTGCGCCGCGCGCGCGAACGCCGCGTCTGCTCTGGCCTTGTCCCCGGTCTGCCAGTGGAAGCAGAGGTTGCCCTTCGCCTCGGGCCAGACCAGGGGCGCGCCCGGCTCCACCGCGGCCGCCGTGTCTGTCACCGCGGGCAGGGCCTCGTAGTCGACGTCGATCGCCTCGGCCGCGTCGCGCGCGGCCTCGATGGTTTCGGCGACGACGCAGGCGACAGACTGCCCGACGTGGCGAACCCGATCGAGGGCGAGCAGAGGATAGAACGGCTTGAAGGGCCGCGAGCCGTCGATGTTGCGAATCCCGCCGCCGCTCGGAATGCCGCCGAACCCTGCCGCCTTGACGTCCGCGCCGGTGACGACGACGAGCACGCCGGGAGCCGTTCGCGCGATCGCCGCGTCGATGCGACGGATTACGGCGTGCGCGTGGGGCGAGCGCAGGATGTGAAGATGCGCCTGGCGCGGCAGGCTGAAATCGGCGCTGTAGCGCCCGCTGCCGGTCAGGAACCGCTGGTCCTCGCGCCGGCGCACCGGCGTGCCGAAGCCGCAGCTCATGGGATTCCCTCGGTGACGTGCCAGCCTGGATACACAACGAGACGCGCGGGCAGCAACCTCGATCACGCTGGGACCGCGGTCCCGGCCACGGGGCTTCCTGGAAGCGTGCACGCGGGATACCTTGAAAATCGCTGGCCAAAACCGACACGGAACGCGAGGGGGACAAGAAAAATGACAGCGATGACTCAACCGACCGTGCGCGACCTGCTGGCGAGCCGGGACGTCAAGATCGGCTTCTGGGTCAACGAGTTCATGACCCCGGGCGTCGGTCACATTCTCAAATCGGCCGGCTGCGATCTCGTCACCTTCGACATGGAGCACTCAGGGCTCGGGTTCGAGACCGTCCGCGCCGCGCTTCGATACGCCGAGGCGGCGGGGCTCGCGACCGTCGTCCGGCCGCCGTCGAAGCAGTACCACGATATCGCTCGTGCCCTCGACATCGGGGCCAAGTCGCTGATGTTCCAGATGGTCGACACGGCCGAGGAGGCGCGCCAGATCGTCGCATGCATGAAGTATCGGCCGCGCGGCGTCCGCGGAGTCACGACCGAACACTTCTACGACCGCTTCACCGGCGGGGACTTGGGGCCGAAGCTCGCGGCGGAGGATGACGCGACCACGCTGATCGCCCTGGTGGAAACCCGTCAGGGCGTCGCCAACGCCGACGCGATCGCCGCCGTCGAGGGGGTCGACTGCCTCTACCTGGGCCATGTCGACCTCAGTGTCGACCTAGGGATTCCGGGCCGCTACGACGACCCGCGCCTGCTCGAGGCGACCCATGCCCTGGCCGCCGCCTGCCACAAGCACGGCAAGCACTTCGTGTGGGACGTCGGCTCGACCGGCGAGCTCGAGGACATGGTTCGGCGCGGCGCCGAGATCATCATGTGCGGCGCCGACACGGGGACGTTGCGCGACGCCATCGCTGCCGTCACCGCCGACGTGCGCCGCCGCTGCGCCGTTCGCGCCTAAGGCGCGGTTGCCGCGCCAACCCCGCATCCCTCTCCCGCCATTGGCGGGAGAGGGCAGGGTGAGGGTGGGGCCGCCGGATTCTACGACGGCGGAAATTACTTTACTCGCAGGCGATCTCCGAGAAGTCCGGCCGGTTGTGGTCGGACGCCGGGGTGTAGCCCGAGCAGCCCTTGCGGGTGGCCGCCACGATGTTGGCGAACATCGGGATGATCACGCCGCCTTCCTCGGCGATGAGCCGCTGCGCCTCCTGGTAGAGCTTGCGTCGCGCGTCGGCGTCGAGCGTCGCCGCCGCCTGGTCGAGCAGGGCATCGTAGTCGTCGCGGAAGAAGTGGGTTTCGTTCCAGGGCGCGGCCTTGCGATACGCGACCGACAAGGCGGCCGGTGTCGTCCGCATGCCCCAGTTGGAGACCGCGAACGACTGCTTCAGCCAGACGTTGTCCCAGTACTCCCCTGGCGGCTCGTTGATGATGCTGACCGTGATGCCGGCCTCAGACGCCATCTGCTGATAGGCCTGCACCATCGCCATGGTGCCGGGCATGAGGTCCGCGGCATGCAGCTCGACGGTGATCCCGTCCGGGTGGCCCGCCTCGGCGAGCAGTTGCTTCGCCTTGGCCACGTCGCGCTGCATGGTATCGGTGCGATAGGCGTCGGGCGAGATCGGCATGATCGGGTTGTCGTTCCCGGGGATCCCGAAGCCGAGCAGGGCGGTATCGACGATGGCCTGGCGATCGATCACCAGCTTCATCGCCTGACGCACCCGGTTGTCGTCGAACGGCGGAACGTCGATGAACATCCCCATGGTCACCGCCGTGCCGCCCGGGGCCTTGGTCAGGGTGATGTCGGGATCTGCCTGGAGGGTGCCGATCGTCGCCGGATCCACCACCAGCACGACGTCGGCCTCGCCCGACTGAAGCGCGGCGACACGGCTGAGCGGCTCGGTCAGGGCCGACACGGTGAGGCACTCGGACTTGGGCAGGCCCTCGCGCCAATAGCTCGCGTTGCGGGTGAAGGTGGTCTGCAGCTGCCCGAGCGTCAGCTCCGCCAGCGCGAAGGGCCCGGTGCCGTTCGGGTGGAACTGGATGTCGTCGGACGACGCTCCGTTCTTCACGACCATGCCGTGCTTGGTCGCGAGAATCGCAGGGAGTTCGACAATCGGCGAGTCGAGCGTCACCTTGACCGTCGCCGCGTCGACGGCCTGGAACGCCTCGGGCTTGATGGCGCCGAGCTCGCTCGCCGCCGGCGAACCGATCGCCGGGTCGAGCAGGCGGCGGAAGGTGTAGACGACGTCGTCGGCCGTGAGCGGCGATCCGTCGTGGAACGTCACGCCTTGGCGAACGTGGAAGGTCCATTCGGTGGCCGCGTCGTTCGACTCCCACGATTCGGCGAGCCAAGGGGTCGGCTGCATCGCGGAATCGGCCGCGACGAACGGCTCGTAGACCATGCGAGCGTGGTAGACGTCCGAGATGCTCAGCAGCCTGGCGGGATCGGGCGACAGCGTCTCCGCGCTCCAGTCCGGCCCGATCAGCAGCGGGCACTCGGCCGCCCGCGCGGCGGTCACGCTCATGTACGTACCCAGGATCATCGCCGTCAGGGCGACGCCCGATCTGATTCTCGTCATGTCCTTGTATCCTCCCCGAATGCGCCGCGATCGATGGCGGGCGAAATTCGATTGTATACTTCTCGTGGTACGATCGTCTCGAAGATTTCTTGTGCCGGGGACAAGGACACGAACCGATGACGGAGAAGAAGTTCCGCGTCGCGCTGAGCGCCGACTTCCTCAAGCCCGACGGCGGCCCGGCCTTCCCCGACTTCGACCTGACGCCGCTGGTTTCGGACCCGCGCATCGAGATCGGCTACGTCGCCGCGCGCGACGGCGAGATGGCGGCGGCGGGGCTAGACGATTACGATGCGCTCATCCTGTTCGCGTTTCGCATGCGGCGGTCGAGCCTGCCGCCGAGCCGGCGCCTCGGCGTCGTCGCCCGCTTCGGCGTCGGCTACGACTCGGTCGATGTAGAAGGACTCGCCGACGAGGGCGTGGCGACCGTCATCACCCCCGCCGGCGTCGCCCGCCCGGTGGCAGTCGGCATCCTCGCCTTCACCTTGGCGCTGACGGCCAAGATCGTGGCCAAGGACCGGCTGGCCCGGCGGGGTGCCGCGGGCTTCGCCGAGCGTGCCGCGCACGTCGGCGTCGGGCTGATCGGCAAGACCCTGGGCTCCATCGGGCTCGGCAACATCGGGGCCGAGATGGTGCGAATCATGCGGCCGCTCGGGCTCGACTTCATCGCCAACGACCCGAACGTGAGCGAGGCCTTCGCGCGCGAGCTCGGGGTCCGCCTGGTGAGCCTGGAGACCGTGTTTCGCGAGAGCGACATCGTGACGGTCAATTGCCCGCTGTCGACGGCCACCCGCGGGTTGGTCAACGCCGAACGCCTGGCGCTGATGAAGCCCACGGCCTACCTCATCAACACGGCGCGGGGTCCGATCGTCGATCAGAAGGCGCTGACGGAGGTGCTCGAGGCCGGCCGGATCGCGGGCGCCGGGCTCGACGTCTTCGACCCGGAGCCGCCCAGCGCCGATGACCCCCTGCTGGAGCTCGACAACGTCGTCCTGGCGCCGCATGGTGTGGCCATGACGGACGAGCTGTTCGCCAATTGCGGCGCGCTCGACATCCAGGCCGTGATCGACGTGATGCACGGACGCGAGCCGCGCGGGATCGTCGAGCGCCGGGTGATCGAGCACCCGGAATGGCGGCGCCGGCTGGATGCCAACCGGGCCCGGTTCGGCGCTCCACGCCGAGCGGGGTGATGACCACGACTCACGCCTGGGCCGCGCGCACGCGGGTACGGTGCCAGGCATAGAGCCCGCCGCCGACGATGATGCCGGCGCCGACGAAGGTCCAGGTGTCCGGGAAGTCCCCGAACACGACGAAGCCGAGCGCGACCATGATGGGGAGCTGGACGTAGGCGAACGGCTGCAGGAGCGAGGCCGGGGCGGCGGCGAGCGCGTTGATGATGCAAAGGTGCGCCGCGCTGCCCAGCAGCCCGACGAGCAGGAGCAGGCCCCACTGCGGGGCGCTGGGCGGAACCCAGACGAACGGAACCGCGCCGCTCAGCACGATCGCGCCCACGGTGCCCGACCAGAACAGCGTCGTCGCCGGCGGGTCGACCGTGGACAGTACCCGGGTCGCGATCTGGTAGCTCGCGTAGAGCACGGCGGCGCCGAGCGGCAGCACGGCGTACCAATGGAATACCGAGAGCCCCGGCCGCACGATGATCAACGCGCCGACGAAACCCGCGGCCACGGCCGACCAGCGGCGCACGCCGACCGGCTCGGCCAGCACGAGCGCCGACAGCATGGTGACGAGGAGCGGCGCGGTCGAGCCGATCGCGTTGGCGTCGGCCAACGGCATGTGGCTGTACGCGGTCAGCGCGCACAGCGTGGATGCGACCAGGAACGCCGAGCGGAACAACTGGAGCCCGTGCCGCCGCGTCCTGACCAGGTTGGGCAGCCCGCCCCGCAGCGCCGGCGCGAGCGCGATGAAGAAGAACAGCACGTAGCGCGCCCAGACGATCTGGAGGATCGGCAGGTCGCGAGTGAGCGCCTTGGCGGTCGCGTCCATGAACGAGAACAGCGTCACGGTCGCGAGCATCAGGGCGATGCCGCGACCGAGACGCTGCGGGGCGAAGGCGCCGGCGGTCAACCGAACAGGGGAGGATGGCGGTGCGTCCAGGGCCGCGCCGTTTCGAGCTGGCAGGCGAGCCGGATCAGCGTCGCCTCGTCGCCAAACCGGCCGGCGAACTGGACGCCGATCGGCAGGCCGGCGTCGGACCAGTCCAGCGGTAGCTGGATCGCCGGCTGGCCCGAGACGTTGAACAGAGGCGTGAACGGCAGACGGCCGAACAGGTCGTCGAAGTAGCCGCGCGCGTCGCCCCGACTCATGTCGACCGTACCGAGCGGAACGGGCGGCTGGGCGAGCGTGGGGAGCAGCAGCACGTCGTGGGCCTCGAGCAAACGGCCGAGCCGGCGCCCCGTGGCGTGCAGGACACCGACGGAGCGCGCGTAGTCGGCGGCGGAAAACAGGCGCGCTTCCTCGGCCCATGAGCGCGTCACCGGCTCGACGTCGTCGTCCGCCTGGGCGCGCCCCAAAGCGTCCAGCCTGAGGTCGATGGTGTTGCGCACCGTCGCGCCGAACACGATCCAGAGCGCGCGCATGAGCGGCTCGACGTCAACCGTGATGACCGCCGGCTCCACGACGTGCCCCAGGCTCTCGCACAGGCGCCCGGCGTCCTCGGCGGCGACGACGCACTGGGGATCGACCGGCGTTCCGGTCGGCGCCTTGGTGACGAGGCCGATGCGCAGGCGGCCTGGGCTCGCGCCGACCTCCTCGGCGTAGGGTCGCGCCGGCGGCGGCGCGGCGTAAGGGTCGCCGGTCGCCGGGCCATGGCTGATGTCCAGAAGGACGGCGGTGTCGCGCACGCTGCGGCTGACGCAGTGGCCGACCGACAGGCCGGCGAGTCCCTCGCCCATGGCCGGCCCCATGGGGTTGCGCGCCCGGGTGGTCTTGAGACCGACCAGCCCGCAGTTGGCCGCGGGGATGCGGATCGAGCCGCCGCCGTCGGTCGCGTGGGCGAGCGGCACCATGCCGGTGGCGACCGCCGCCGCAGAGCCGCCGCTCGAGCCGCCCGCGCTGAGGGCGAGGTCGTAGGGGTTGCGGGTCGGGCCGTGCAGCAGCGGCTCGGTCGACATGTTGAGCCCGAGCTCGGGCGTGTTGGTCTTGGCCACCACGACCAGGCCGGCGGCGCGATAGCGTTCGACCAGGGTGCTGTCGTGGTCGGGCACGAAGTCCTTGAACAGGCGGCAGCCGTTGCGCGTCGGCACCCCGGCGTAGAACAGGTTGAGGTCCTTGAGCATGAAGGGGACGCCGCTGAGCGGGCCTTGCGGCAGGCCCTGGGCGATGGTCCGGCGCGCCTCCTCGACCATGGGCTGGACCACGGCGTTGACCTTCGGGTCGTGGCGCTCGATGCACGCGAGGGCGGCGTCCAGCGCCTC
>JBBDQV010000158.1:0-21567 GCA_040905845.1 Alphaproteobacteria bacterium
GCGCGCCCTCGGTGATCAGGCAGCCCGAGCCGTAGATGCCGGTCGGGTGGAACTGGACGAACTCCATGTCCTGGCACGGCAGTCCGGCGCGCAAGGCCATGGCGTTGCCGTCGCCAGTGCAGGTGTGCGCCGAGGTGCAACTGAAGTACGCCCGGCCGTAGCCGCCGGTCGCCAGCACGACGAGGTGCGCGTTGAAGCGGTGCAGCGTGCCGTCGTCGAGGTTCCAGGCGATGACGCCGCGGCAGTCGCCGTCCTCGCCCATGATCAGGTCGAGCGCGAACCATTCGACGAGAAACCGCGCGCTGTGCTTGAGCGACTGCTGGTAGAGCGTGTGCAGGATGGCGTGCCCGGTGCGGTCGGCCGCGGCGCAGGTGCGCTGGGCCTGGCCCTTGCCGTAGTGCGTCGTCATGCCGCCGAAGGCGCGCTGGTAGATCTTGCCCTCGGGGGTGCGGCTGAACGGCACGCCGTAGTGCTCGAGCTCGATGATCGCGGCCGGCGCCTCGCGGCACATGTACTCGATCGCGTCCTGGTCGCCGAGCCAGTCGGAGCCCTTGACCGTGTCGTACATGTGGAACCGCCAGTCGTCCTCGCCCATGTTGCCGAGCGCGGCCGAGATGCCGCCCTGGGCGGCCACGGTGTGGCTGCGGGTCGGGAACACCTTGGTCAGGCAGACGGTGTCGAGCCCGGCGGCGGCCATGCCGAAGGTGGCGCGGAGCCCCGCCCCGCCGGCGCCGACGACGACGACGTCGCAGGTGTGGTCGGTCAGCGGGTAGGCCTTGGTCATCGCGAGGCCCCTAGAACGCGAGCATGACGATCGAGACGAGGCACGCGGTGCCGAGCGCGACCGTGCCGAGGGTGAGCAGCAGCAAGAGCGCGGTCTTGGCGCCCTCGTGATGCACGTAGTCCTCGACGATGACCTGGACGCCGAGCTTCATGTGGTAGAGCCCGGCGCCGACCACGAGGGCCATGAACGCGGCGACGAGAGGGTGGCGCATCAGCGCGACGAAGCCCTCGTAGCCCGCGCCGGCGCAGACCGCGAGCAGGCCGATGAACAGGATCGTCAGCGGCACGAGCGCGACCGCGGTCACCCGCTGCATCCACCAATGGTGCGCGCCTTCCTTGGCCGAGCCAAGGCCGCGCGCGCGAGCGAGCGGAGACTGGAGCGTCATGGCCTACCCCGCGATCGCAAGGCCGGCGAACCAGGCGAGCGCCGTGAAGACGAACGATGCCGCCACGACCGTCCAGCCCGAGGCGTACGCGGCCGCGAGATCGAAGCCCCAGCCGGCGTCCCAGGCGAGGTGCCGGATGCCGTTGCACAGGTGGTACATCAACGCCCAGGAAAACCCGATCAGCATGAGGTAGCCGAACCACGAGCCGAAGAAGGACTCGACGAGGGCGTAGGCGTCGGGCCCGGCCGCGGCGGCGATCAGCCACCACGCCAGGAACAGGGTGCCGACGGCCAGCGCGAAACCGGTCGCCCGGTGCAGGATCGAGAGGACCGAGGTGAGCTGGGGCCGGTAAACTTGCAGATGCGGCGACAGCGGCCGCGCCCGTCCCTCAGCCATGGTCTTCCCCCTGCCCCACGCGCGAATCGGCGCCAGTGTGAAGGAGACCGGCGCTGGAGGCAAGCGCACCGCCCGTCATGTGCCGTCGCCGCCGTCCCACTCACCCGCCTCGGGCGGCGGCCGACGCTTGGCCGGCTTGACCTTGGGCTCGATGGAACGCACCGCCTTCGCGATCGGGTTGCGCCGCCGTGGCGTGGCCTTGCGTCGCTTGAGCGCCTTACGACTTCGCCGCAGGGTCATGGTACTTCTGCCGTGGCCCTACGCAATGCGAAGCTCTCGGCGTAGAGCCTGCCGACGGGAAAGTGACAGACCGCGGAGCCGAGCCGGGCCACGCTGTCGTCGTCCAGGGTCTGGCGCCACTTGTCGATTTGGCTCCGGGAGTCGCGGTAGACACCGAAGTACGGATCGTTGCCACGACGCGTGCCGGCGGAACTCGCGCGCACGAACGCGGCGGTCTGTTCGCACCACTCGAGCCGCGTGAAGTCGAACAGGTCGCGCGCGGCCCTCTCGGGTTCGACCGCTACGTCTTCGTACCGGACGAAGCGTATGTTGCCGAGCCCCTCCATGCCATCCATGACCACCTGGTTCTGGATGGCCCACGCGTAACCGGCGCGCTCCCACGGTCCGGCCCGCTCGACGTCGTCCCAATTCAATCCGTAGCGCCGACCGAAGTCCCGACGCAGGATCGGCTCGAGCAACCAGCGAGCCCGCTGGTTCTTGTCTGTGGCCGCCGACGCCGGGACTGACGGCAGATGGCCTTGTTGCATCCCCCTCATTCGGGAGACGAATTGTCCGCCGGGGTGACGCAAGATCAGGATGCATCGCGCCTCAGGCAGGAGACGCGCGTAGGCGGAGAGCTGTGTCGTCGCCACCACTGACTTCCAAACGAGGCGGACTCGGCCGTAGTCCCGTGATCGGACAAGGTCCGGTATGGGGACGATGCCGGCAAGCCCTGGCGCCAGGCGACTCAAGCCCTTCAAGCCGTAAATCAATGTGGTTCTCGCCGCCTCGACCGTGGTGGACCGATAGCTCTTCGGCCAATAAGGCGGCGATCCCACGTGCTTCTCATGCGAAAGGGCGAGACACGACTCCAGGTACGCCCGGGCACGGTCCGCGACAGGCGCGATCGATTCCGGGTCGGGCGCGACCGGCAGGCCCGAGTCGAGGAACCGGTCATCCGGCTCGTGGCGATAGAGCGTGTCCGGATGGCTGTCAAAGATGCGAGCAATCCATGAGGTGCCCGAGCGGGGCAAACCGAAGATCAAGATGGGGGCGTGCCCGATCATCTGAACATCAGCCCGGGAGCGTTGACTCGGCGGCGTTCAAGGCCGATCAATAACGGCAGGCCAATGGTTCATATTAGGCCACCCGGCGCGGCATGAGGAGCCAGGCGTTGAGCTCGAGGATGACGGCGGGGTGGTCCTTGCCGTCCGGGCCTTTCGCGGGAAAGTCGGCGCAACCGTGGTCCTTTGCCGCGATCGTGCGCACACGCAGCGCCGCCATGTCGCGCCGGCCCGCGATCTCCGCCTTCTCGATGACCTCGGACCAGGCATAGACCGTGTCACCCGCCAGGCACGGCGAGACGTGGCGGCCGCCGTTGATCGCGGCGAGGCGGAACGCGTTGGCGAGCCCGTTGAACGAAAGCGCGCGCGCCAGGCTGATGACGTGACCGCCGTAGATCAGCCGGCGACCGAGCTTCGTCGCTCCTTGCCGGTGCTGGTCAACGTGGACCTTGGCCGGGTTCTGGTAGAGGCGCGTCGCCATCATGTGCTCCGCCTCCTCGATGGTGACGCCGTCGATGTGATCAATGCGCTCGCCGACCGCGTAGTCGTCCCACAGCGCGGGCGATCCGGTCGCCGCCGTGTCGTAGGCGGCGGCGCTCACGCCGTCCGGCACCACGAGCGACTCGGGCGCGACGCGATCATCGAGGCGCGGCACAATGGGTTCGGGCGCCGGGGCATCGGGATCGCGCTTGGCGACGAGCACCAAGCGCACATAGTCGAGGACAATGTCGCCGTCCTGGTTGCGCCCGACCGTGCGGACCCAGACGACACCCGACTGCCGGTTCGAGGTCTCGCGCGCGCCGATCACCTCGCTCTCGGCCGCGAGCGTGTCGCCCGGATAGACGGGCGCGCCCCAGCGGCACTGGGCGTAGCCCAGGTTGGCGAGCGCGTTGAGCGAGACGTCGGCGACGCTGCGCCCGAACACGAAATGGAACACGAGCATGTCGTCGATCGGGGCGGAACGGAACCCGAGCGCGCGCGCCACGGGGTCCGCGCACGGCACCGGAAAGCGCGAGCCGGTGAGGGCAAGATAGAGCGCCGCGTCGCCTGCCGTCACCGTGCGCGGCACCGGGTGGATCAGGCGCCGGCCGAGGCGCAAGTCCTCGAAGAAGTTGCCGATGCGCGCCTTGGCGCCCGATGCGCTCACGCCGCCAGCGCCTCGATCGCCTGGGCGAGGGCGAGGACCCGGCGCGCCTGCTCGACGTGCAGGTTCTCGACCAGGCGCCCGTCGATGACGATGACGCCTTTGCCGGCCTCGGCCGCCTCCTTGTGGGCGGCGATGACGCGGCGCGCCGCCTCGACCGCGCTCGGAGTGGGCGCGAAGGCCTCGTTGGCCGGGCCGATCTGGCTCGGGTGGATCAGGGTCTTGCCGTCGAAGCCGAGCTCGGAGCCCTGCCGGCACGCCCGCGCGAACCCTTCGGTGTCCTGCAGGTCGAGATGCACGCCGTCGACGATCGAGACGCCGAACGCGCGCGCCGCGAGCAGACACAGCGACAGGCTGGTCAGCATCGGCACGCGCTCGAGGGTGTGGCTGGCGTGCAGATCCTTGGCGAGGTCCGATGTTCCCATGATCAGCCCGACGAGCCTGGGCCCGGCGCCGGCGATGCGCTCCGCGTGCAGCACGCCCAAGGGTGTCTCGACCATGCACCAGATGGTCAGCTCCTGGGGCGCGTCGTTGACCTCGAGCAGCGAGGCGACCTGGCGCACGATGCCGGGGCCTTCGACCTTGGGCAGCAGGATGCCGTGGGCGCCGCTCCTGGCCGCGGCGACGATGTCCTGGTGCCCCCAAGGGCTGGCCAGGCCGTTGACCCGAATGACGATCTCGCGCCCACCGTAGCCGCCGGCCTTGACCGCCTCGACGACCATCGCGCGTGCCTGGTCCTTGGCGTCGGGCGCGACCGCGTCCTCGAGGTCGAATATCAGCGCGTCGGCGGGAAGGCCGCGCGCCTTGTCGAGCGCGCGGGCGTTGGAGCCGGGCATGTAGAGCATGCTGCGGCGCGGGCGAATCGTGCGCGGCACGGGCATCTCCCCTTCTGGTCCGTGGGCCGGGCGTACTATACGGTTCGCGGGACAAGAGCAATATCCGATCGGATTGAACCCCGTGGTTCAATCCGATCGGATGAAATTGCTCTAGATTCAACGATCTAGAGCAGCTTTATCCGGGCGATGCATCGCCGAAGGCGATTCCTTACAGACCGGATGCTGCTCTAGCCTCAAGCGGGGGAACGCGTGGCGGTACTGTCGATCCAATCCCATGTGGCGTACGGGTACGTTGGCAATTCCGCGGCCGTCTTCCCGCTCCAGCGGCTGGGCCTGGCGGTCTGGCCAGTCAACACGGTCGAGTTCTCGAACCACGTCGGCTACGAAGGCTTCCGTGGCCGCGTGCTCGCCCCCGAGCTGGTCGCCGACGTGATCGCCGGCATCGCCGAGCGCGGCGTGCTCCCCGATTGTCGCGCGGTGCTTTCCGGCTACCTCGGCGACGTGGCGCTGGGCGAGGTCGTGCTCGACGCGGTCAGGAGCGTGCGCGCGGCCAACCCGGCCGCGCTGTGGGCCTGTGATCCGGTGATCGGCGACACCGACACCGGTTCCTACGTGCGGCCCGGCATCGCCGAGTTCTTCCGCGACCGCGCGCTGCCCGCCGCCGACCTGTTGTTCCCCAACCAGTTCGAGCTTGGCACGCTGGCCGGGCGCCCGATCGTCACGCGCTCGGACGCCGTCGACGTGGCCCGAAGCTTCATCGCGCGCGGGCCCCGGCTGGTCGCCGTGACCTCGTTCTATCCCGAGCGCGAGGCGGACGTGATCGAGGCCATGACGATCACGGCCGACGCCGTCCACGTGGTGCGCGTGCCGAGGCTCGCGGTCACCGTGCACGGCACCGGCGACGCGTTCGCCGCGCTGTTCCTCGCGCGCTGGCTCGAACGCCCCGATGCTTCGCGCGCGCTCGAGCTCGCCTGCGCCTCGGTTCACGGCATCCTGCGCCAGACGCCGACCGGCGGCTTGACCGAGATGGCGCTGGTCGAGGCCCAGGACGAGCTGGTGCGGCCGAGCCGGACGTTCAAGGTCGAGCGAATCGCCTAACGAGTTCAGGTGCGTGTAGCGGCGGAGTCCGAGACCCGCCTCTACATCGTGACGGGGTGTCTTATCAGCTCGCGAGCTTGCGGGCGCCCTTGAGAAACCGGCGGTCGAGCTCCTCGGCGATCTGCACGGCGTTGAGCGCCGCGCCCTTGCGCAGGTTGTCGCAGACCACCCACAGCGAGAGCCCGTGGGCAACGGTCTTGTCCCGGCGCAACCGAGAGACGAAGACCGCGTCCTCGCCCGCGACGTCGACCGGGGTCGCGTAGCCGCCGTCCTCGCGCCGGTCGAGCAGCGCGACGCCGGGCGCGGCCTCGAGCGCCTCGCGCGCCTCGCGCATGGTGATGCCACGCTCGAACTCGACGTTGATCGCCTCGGAATGCCCGACGAAAACCGGCACGCGCACGCACGTCGCGACCACGTCGATCGCGGGGTCGAGGATCTTCTTGGTCTCGACCACCATCTTCCACTCTTCCTGGGTCGAGCCGTCGGCCATGAAGTTGCCGATGTGGGGCAGCGCGTTGAACGCGATCTGCTTGGTGAACTTCCTGGGCTCTAGCTGGTCGTGGACGAACAGCTTGCGGGTCTGGTCGAACAGCTCGTCCATGCCCGCCTGGCCCGCGCCGCCGACCGACTGATAGGTCGCGACGACAATGCGCTTGATGCGCGCGAGGTCGTGCAGCGGCTTGAGCGCGACAACCATCTGGATCGTCGAGCAGTTGGGGTTGGCGATGATGTTGCGCGCCGTGTAGCCCTCGAGCGAGTCGCCGTTGACCTCGGGCACGATCAGGGGCACGTCGGCGTCCATGCGGAAGTGCGAGGTGTTGTCGATCACGATGCAGCCGGCGGCGGCGGCGCGCGGCGCATGCTCTGCCGAGACCTTGCCGCCCGGCGAGAACAGCCCGATGTCGGTGCCCGCGAAGTCGTAGCTGGCGAGGTCGTCGACCATCAATGTCGCGTCCTCGCCGTAACTGACCTCGCGCCCGACCGAGCGGCTCGACGCCAGCGCGACCACCCGGTCGGCCGGAAACCGCCGTTCCGCGAGGGTCTTCAACATCTCGCGCCCGACCGCGCCGGTGGCGCCGGCGACCGCTACCTTGTAGCCCATCGTCGTCTCCAGTGGCCCCGCGTCAGCCCGCGAGGCCGTCAAGTTCGTGCAAGATAGCGTCGCCCATGGCCGCGGTCGACACTCGCGTCATGCCCGGCTGCATGATGTCGACGGTGCGGAGGCCGGCGTCGAGCACTCGGGCCGCCGCGCGCTCGATGAGATCGGCGTCCTCGGCGCGTGCGAAGGAGTAGCGCAGCATCATGGCGAGGCTGAGGATCGCGGCCAAGGGGTTGGCGACCCCTTGCCCGGCGATGTCGGGCGCCGAGCCGTGCACCGGCTCGTAGAGCGCGGCACGCCGCCCGTCGGCGTCGGCGGCGCCGAGCGAGGCCGAGGGCAGCATGCCGAGCGAGCCCGTGAGCATCGCCGCCTCGTCCGACAGGATGTCGCCGAACAGGTTGTCGGTGACGATGACGTCGAACTGCTTCGGCGCGCGCACGAGCTGCATGGCGCAGTTGTCGGCGTACATGTGGCTGAGCGCGACGTCGGCGAAGTGCTCGTCGTGGAGCTTCTGGACCTCCTCGCGCCACAGGATGCCAGTTTCCATGACGTTCGACTTCTCGGCCGAGCAGACCGTGTTGCGTCGCTTGCGCGCGAGCTCGAAGGCGACCGCCGCCACGCGCCGGATCTCCTCGGTGGTGTAAACCTGGGTGTTGACGCCACGCCGGCTGCCGTCAGACCGCGTCTCGATGCCGCGCGGCGTGCCGAAATAGACCCCGCCCGTGAGCTCGCGCACGATCAAGATGTCGAGCCCGGAGACGACCTCGGGCTTGAGCGTCGAGGCGTCGGCGAGCGCCGGCAGGCAGATCGCCGGGCGCAGGTTGGCGAACAGCCCAAGCTCCTTGCGGAGCGCGAGCAGCCCGCGCTCGGGCTTCCTTTCGAACGGCAGGGCGTCCCACTTCGGCCCGCCGACCGCGCCGAGCAGCACGGCGTCGGCCAGTTTGGCCTGGGCGAGCGTCGCCTCGGTCAACGGGGTCCCATGGGCGTCGATCGAGGCGCCGCCGACCAACCCCGTTGCGGTCTCGACCGCGAGCCGTCGCCGCGACCCGACCCAGTCGAGCACGCGCGCCGCCTGGCCGACGACCTCGGGCCCGATCCCGTCGCCCGGCAACAGGAGGACCTTGTGATCAGCCGCCATCACGAGCCGCGATAGAGCCACGGTTCGGACGCGCGCTGACGCGCCTCGAAACCGTCGATGGCGGCGCGCTTTTCGAGCGTCAGATCGATATCGTCGAGGCCTTCGAGCAGGCAGCGCTTGCGGAACGGTTCGATCTCGAAGCGGTGGGCCGCGCCGTCGGGCCCGGTCACGGTCTGGGCCGCGAGGTCGACGGTGAAGCGGGCGTTGGCGCCCCGCTCGGCCTGAGCCATCAGCGCCTCGACCTCGGCCTTGGGCAAGGTCACGGGAAGGACCCCGTTCTTGAAGCAGTTGTTGAAAAAGATGTCGGCGAAGGACGGCGCGATGACGCAACGGATGCCGAAATCGAGCAGCGCCCACGGCGCGTGTTCGCGGCTCGAGCCGCAACCGAAGTTCTCGCCCGCGATCAGAATCGCGGCCTTGCGGTATGCGGGCTGGTTCAGCACGAACGTCGCGATCTCGGCGCCGTCGGGGCGGTAGCGCATGTCGTTGAACAGGTTCTTGCCGAGCCCGGTGCGCAGGATCGTCTTCAGGAACTGCTTGGGGATGATCATGTCGGTATCGACGTTGATCATCGGCAGCGGCGCGGCGACCCCTGAATGCGTCGTGAACTTGTCCATGGCAGGCTCCCGGTCCCGGTCGCGCGGCCCCACGCGACGGCCGGGCAGCATATAGACTGCGTACCTCCGCTTGCCAAGTCGGTGCAGGATTTCAGGGGGTCCGCGCCAGCACCAGGCAGCCGGCGATCAGGTCGTGCAAGGCCTGCTTGCGCCGGGTAACCCCGGCCATGGCGAAGCCGATGAACAGGGTCGCGAGCGACAGCAGCTTGGCGAAGTAACGCGCACTCGCGCGGCCGAAGCCGATGCGACGGCCGTCGAGGTCGGACACGCGCAAGCCCAGCGCGCGCTTGCCGAGCGTGGCGCCCCACGGCCCGCTTTCCATCAGGGCGAAGTAGAGCCAGCTCGCCGCGAGCCAAACGACCGCGCCCGTCGCCGTCAGCTCCAGGTCCATGCTCGCCGAGGCCGTGAGCTCGGCCGTCTCGGCCGTGTACTCCGTCGATTCGAACATCGCGACGCCGAGCGCTTCGAGCCCATGGCTCGCCGGGACCAGAACCACGAGGACGACGACGAGATCGACGATCAAGGCGCCGAAGCGGCGCCAGAAGCCCGCGTGGTTCGTCGCGACGGATGCGGCAAATTCGGCCATCGCGCCATGATAGCCCATGTCGCGAAAGCGGCGCGCCATCGACGTTCCGCTATAGTGGCCACGATCCCTTGGACCAACGGGGTGGATGGGAACGTGACCAACCTACTTGCGGCATGGGCGCCGCGCGTTCAGGGCCTCCTGCGCATCGTGGCCGGTTTGCTCTACGTGCAGCACGGCCTGCAAAAGCTGTTCGGCTTCCCGGGTGACAACCCGCCGGTCGGCGAGCTCGTCTCGTTCATGGGCCTCGCGGGCGGGCTCGAGGCCTTCGGCGGGCTCTCGCTCACGGTCGGATTCCTGACCCGGCCCGTCGCCTTCGTGCTCAGCGGCATGATGGCGGTTGCCTACTTCATGGTGCACGCGCCCCAGGGCTTCTTCCCCGTGCTCAACGGCGGCGAGCTCGCGGCACTCTACTGCTTCGTCTTCCTCACCCTCGCCGCCGCCGGACCGGGAGCGTGGAGCATCGACGGAGCGCTTCGTTCGCGTCTGGGCGTCACAGCAACCTGAGCGGCACGCGGTTCGTCACGGTTCCAGCCGGCGTTCCATTGCGAGCGCCGCGATCTCGAGCGGCTGGTCAGTCGGCGAGCGTCCTGACATCGGTCAGGCGGCCGGTGACGGCGGCGGCGGCGGCCATGGCCGGGCTCATCAGGTGGGTGCGTCCGCCGCGCCCTTGGCGCCCCTCGAAGTTGCGGTTCGAGGTCGAGGCGCAGCGCTCGCCCGGCTCGAGCCGGTCGGCGTTCATGGCGAGGCACATGGAGCAGCCGGGTTCGCGCCATTCGAAGCCGGCGTCGCGGAAGACGCGGTCGAGCCCTTCGGCCTCGGCCTGGCGCTTCACGAGCCCCGAGCCGGGCACGACCATGGCGCCGACGCCCTTGGCGACCCTGCGGCCCGTGGCGACCGCGGCGGCGGCGCGCAGATCCTCGATCCGGCCGTTGGTGCAGGAGCCGATGAACACCCGGTCGATGGCGACCTCGGCCAGGGGCGTGCCGGGCGCGAGCGCCATGTAGGCGAGCGAACGCTCGATCGACTTGCGCTTGCCCTCGTCGGCGAGGAGCGCCGGGTCGGGCACCCGGCCCGAGATCGGCAGCACGTCCTCGGGGCTGGTGCCCCAGGTGACCTGCGGCTCGATCGTGCCCGCGTCAATCGCGACCTCCTGGTCGTAACGGGCACCCGCGTCGGTGGGCAGCGCGCGCCACGCCGCAACCGCCTTGTCCCACGCCGTGCCCTTGGGCGCCATGGGCCGGCCCTCGACATAGGCGAAGGTCGTCGGGTCGGGGGCGACCAGCCCGGCGCGCGCGCCGGCCTCGATCGACATGTTGCACATGGTCATGCGGCCCTCCATGGAGAGCTTGCGCACGGCCGAGCCGGCGTACTCGATGACATGACCGGTGCCCCCGGCCGTGCCGAGGCGGCCGATGACCGCGAGAATCAGGTCCTTGGCGCCGACGCCGAACGCGAGCTCGCCCTCGACCGCGACGCGCATCGCCTTGGGCCGCTTCTGCACCAGGGTCTGGGTCGCCAGCACGTGCTCGACCTCGGAGGTGCCGATGCCGATGGCCAACGCGCCGAACGCGCCGTGGGTCGCGGTGTGGCTGTCGCCGCAGACGATGGTCATGCCGGGAAGCGTCATGCCCTGCTCGGGCCCGATGATGTGGACGATGCCCTGGCGCACGTCGTCCATGCCGAAGTAGGCGATGCCGAACTCGGCGCAGTTCCGCTCCAGGGTCTCGACCTGGATGCGCGATTCCGGGTCCTCGATGCCCCTCGATCGGTCCGTGGTCGGCACGTTGTGGTCGGCGACGGCAAGCGTCGCGTCGGGCCGGCGCACCCGTCGGCCCGCCAGGCGCAGGCCCTCGAACGCCTGCGGGCTCGTCACTTCGTGGACCAGGTGGCGGTCGACGTAGAGGACACAGGTGCCGTCCGGCTGCTCGTCGACGAGGTGCCGGTCCCAGATCTTGTCGACGAGCGTGCGCGGAGCCATCGTCGTCGAGCTTGAGCTTCAGCCCGCGGCGTCGCTCGGCGCCGGCTCTTCGCGGCGCTCCTCGCGCTTCTCGGCGATGCGCGCGCGCTTGCCGCTGCGTCCGCGCAAGTAATAGAGTTTGGCGCGGCGCACGTCGCCCCGGCGCACCACCGCGATGCTCTCGATGCGCGGGCTGTAGAGCGGGAACACCTGCTCGACGCCTTCGCCGTAGCTGATCTTGCGCACGGTGAACGAGGAGTTGAGCCCCCGGTTGCGGCGCGCGATGCAGACGCCCTCGAACGCCTGCAGGCGCTCCCGGGTGCCTTCGACCACGCGCACGTTGACGCGCAGCGTATCGCCGGGCGCGAAGCGCGGCGGCGCCTTGCCCGCCGTCAGCTTCGCGACCTGCTCGCGCTCGATGTCCTCGAGTACGTTCGTGGCCATGGTCGTCATCCTTCCCGTTTCTCGTTCGTATCGTTCGGCGCCCGATGGCGGGCGGCCAGGTCGGGCCGGCGTTCGCGCGTGACCCGCAAGGCCTCGGCACGCCGCCAGGCGCGAATCCGGTCGTGGTGGCCCGACAGCAACACCTCGGGCACCGCGCGCCCCTCCCAGACCTGGGGGCGCGTGAATTGCGGGTACTCGAGCAGGTCCTGCTCGAAACTCTCCTCGGCCAGGCTCGCGGCTTCGCCGACGACCCCCGGCAACAGGCGCACGCAGGCATCGATCAGCGCGATCGCCGCGGGTTCCCCGCCCGACATGACGAAATCGCCCACGCTGACCTCCTCGAGCCCACGCGCCTCGACCACCCGTTCATCGACGCCCTCGTAACGGCCGCACACGATACGCACAACCGCGAGCCGCGCAAGCTCGCTGACCCGCCGTTGGGCGAGCGGTCGGCCGCGCGGCGAGAGGAGAATCCGCGCCTCCTCGGTGCCGGGGGGCGGGCTGGTCGCGTCCAGCGCCGCAGCCACGACGTCCGGCCGCATCACCATGCCCGGACCGCCACCGAAGGGGCTGTCGTCGACGGTGCCGTGTTTATCGCGCGCGAAGCCCCGGATGTCCACTGTTTCCAGGTGCCAGAGCCCGGCACCGAGCGCCTTGCCGGCGAGGCTGACGCCGAGCGGGCCGGGAAACGCGTCGGGGTGGAGCGTCAGGACCACGGCCCGGAAGCTCATGGCTCGTCCTGCGCCACGGCCGCGCGGTCGATCACGATGCGGCCCGCCTCGAGGTCGACCACCGGCACGAAGTCCCGTGTAAAGGCGACCGAGACGGTCCCGCCGCCGGCCTTGGCGATCTCGAGCACGTCGCCCGCGCCGAAGTCGTGGACGGCCGCGACGACGCCGAGCGCCGAGCCGTCGGCGAGCTCGGCCCGAAGCCCGATCAGGTCGTGATGGTAGAACTCATGGCCCGCCGGCGGTGGCAGGGCCGGGCGCGGAACGCAGAGCCGCGTGCCGCGCAAAGCGGCCGCGTCGTCCCGGCTCGCGATGCCATCGATGCGCACCACGGCAGCACCCTTGTCGATGCGAACGAGCGTCGCGTCGAGGGTTGCGCCGGCCGGCCCGGCATGGAGTGGTCCGTAAGCCACGAGATCCTCGGGACGTGCGGTATGGGTCGCGACCCGAACCAGTCCGCGGACGCCGTAGGGGGCGCCCACGATGCCGAGGCAGACCCAGGCCTTGTCCGCGTCGGCGGCACTTGGCCCAGGCCTAGGCCGCCGGCTTCGCGTCCGCCTTCTCCTGGGCCGCTTTGGCCGCGGCCTCGGCCTTCTTCTTGGCCTTGTTGATGCCGACGGTGAACGTCGGCATCGGGATGATCGAGGCCTGGCCGAGGAAGCGCGCGACCCGGTCGGACGGCCGCGCGCCGCGTTCGAGCCAGAAGCGGACACGGTCTTCCTTGAGGTTCAGGCGCTGGCCGCCCGCCTTGGGCAGGAGCGGACTGTAGGTGCCGACGCGCTCGATGAAGCGCCCGTCGCGCGGACTGCGCGAATCGGCGATCACGATGCGGTAGCCGGGCTGCTTCTTGGCGCCCACGCGCATCAGGCGAATCCTCAAGGCCATGAGCGGTCCTATGGCAAAACGTAGGCGGTCGCCCCGGGTGACCCCGCGACGGCCCGCGAAAGGCGGCTTTTCTCCCTCATCCGCGCGCGAACGTCAAGGCCCGTCGCGGTTCGGGCTCATCGGCCCTGGTCGAGCTTCTCAGCGAGCCAGGTCTTAATGAGCGACTGGTAGGGCACGTCGCGCCTGTTGGCGGCGATCTTGATCCGATCGAGAAGGCCAATGGGCAGGCGCAGGGAAATCGAGGTCGTCGAGAGCTTGAGATTGGGCATGCGCGCGGGCCGGGCCTGGCGCCAATCGACGAAGTCCGTCGAATCGTGAGTCTCCCAGAAGGCGCGCTCTTCGGCTTCGGTCCGAAACCGGGGGATCAGGTTACGCCTCTTCGTCGTACTCGTCATGGAAAGCCCGCTCCTTGCGGCTCATGTCGCGCGCCGAAATCACGCGGATTCGCGTGCCGCACTGTCGAAGGGTAAACGTGACGTGGAGGCGCCGGCCAGCATCGCTTCGCCCCAGGGCATGAAATCGGGATTCGACAGCGCTGTGAGCGGGATCGACAGCCACGACGAGCGGCTCGTTCAGCAAGGCCTGCTCGGCCTCGGGCTGTGTGACCCCATGCTTGTCCTCGCTCTTGCTGCGGTTGCCGTCATCCCACTCGAACCCCTCGATCCGATCAAGGTCGATCACGGATGTATATGACCATCATATACAACGCGCGTCAAGGGCGAGCCATTTGAGCCGCCCCTCACGTCGCGCTGAACGTCACGACCTCGATGTGGTGGCCGTCGGGGTCGATGAAAAAGCCGGCATAGTAGTCGGGGGTGTATTCGGGCCGGAGGCCCGGGGCGCCGTTGTCCGTTCCGCCGGCGGCGAGCGCCGCCGCATGGAACGCCTGGACCGCCGCGCGATCCGTTGCCTGGAACGCGGCATGGAAGCCGGCGTTGGGCTTCGTCCCCGCCTCCTCCCCGTTCCGGGACGCGGGCGCCTGGGCCGTGCCGTAGCCGCGGGCGCCGGGCACGTCGTAGAAGCGCCGGCAGCCGAGCGTCGGCAGGACGGCGTCATAGAACGCTCGGGAACGCGCGAGGTCGGCGACGCCGATCGAGATGTGGGCGAGCATGAATTCTGGTCCTCCTTCTTGCCGGGGCGGCGATTGCCGCGTCGGCTCATGACGACGGCGCCGCGCCCAGGGCGGCGCGCATGTCGTCCAACGTCACCATGAGAATCATAGGATCGACGGGCGAGGCACGAAAGCCGTGCCGTTCGTAGAACGCGCGCGCGGCATCGGTCTTGGCGTGAACGAGCAAAGCGCGAATGCCGGCGATGTCGGCGGCTTGGAGTGTCCGCAGCACCGCATCCCGTAGCAACATACGCCCGAGGCCACGTCCTTGGTGCGATCGATCGATGGCCAATCGCGCGAGGACCATGACCGGAATCGGATCGGGCATGTTTCGGCGAACGCGCCCAGATGCCTCGGCCGAGGCGACGGCACCGACGGCCAGCGCGTAGTAGCCGACGACCCGGTTCTCGGAGACGATGACGTAGGTGCGCGAGGCGCCGCTTTCCTGGTTGGCGAGGGCCCGCCGACGGAGCCAGTCGTCGAGTGCCGGCTGGCCGCAATCGAACGCGGCGCGATCGTGCCTGGCGGTGAGCGTTTCCGGCGGTTGGTAGGGCGGGCCTCGGCCCGTCACGCCCGCGCCGGCCGCGCGGCCAACAGCCGGCGCAGTGCGGGATTGTCCGCTGGCGGCGCGTCGAGCGCCGCGACGAAGCGACCGAATGCACTGCCGTCGAGTTCGAAAACGCGGCGGTCGAGCAGCACGGCCTCGGCCTCGCGGCATGCGGCGTCGAGCATGAATTCGGAACGCGACTTTCCGAGGGCGGCGGCGGCGCGGTCGATCAGCGCTCGGCGATGGCGATCGGCGCGCAGGTTGATGGTCGCGTCACGGTGTGCTCGCTTCGACGAAGATGCCGTGGTCATGGCCGCCTCGCTATCCTGTCAACCAATTTCCATGTATATACAACGTACGTACATTCAGGTCAACTCGGGCTCCCCTACCGCGGGAACGAGGGCGGCGCGCCGAAGGGGAGGTTCCTGAGGAATCCCTTTTTCCCGAGCTTGCGCATCTGCTTCATCATCGTCGTCATCTCCTGGTATTGCTTGATGACGCGGTTGACCTCGGCGACCGTGGTGCCCGAGCCCAAGGCGATGCGCCGCTTGCGCGAGGCGTTGAGCAGCCGCGCGTCCTTGCGCTCGGCCTTGGTCATCGAGCCGATGATCGCCTCGTGGCGTCCGAGCACCTTGGTGTCGACGCGCGCCTCGGCGAGCTGGCGCTTGACCTTGGCGACGCCCGGCAGCATGCCCATGACGCCCTCGAGCCCGCCCATCTTCCTGAGCTGGCGGAATTGCGCGGCCATGTCGTCGAAGTCGAACCCGCCCTTCTCGAGCTTGCGGGCGAGACGCTCGGCCTCGTCCTGCTCGAGCGTCTCGGCCGCGCGCTCGACCAGGCCGACCACGTCGCCCATGTCGAGGATGCGCGAGGCGATGCGGTCGGGGTGGAACGGCTCGAGCGCGTCGATCTTCTCGCCGACGCCGATCAGCTTGATCGGGCAGCCGGTGACGGCGCGCATGCTGAGCGCGGCGCCGCCGCGCGCGTCGCCGTCGACCCGGGTCATCACGACGCCGGTCAGCGGCAGCCGGCCCTTGAACGCGGCGGCGACGTTGACCGCGTCCTGGCCGGTCAGCGCGTCGACCACGAGGAGCGTCTCGCGCGGATTGGCGGCGGCGGCGATCTCAGCCGCCTCGTCCATCATCGCCTGATCGATGCCGAGCCGGCCGGCGGTGTCCAGAATGACCACGTCGAAGCCTTCGCGCCGAGCCGCGTCGAGCGCGCGCTTCGCGATGGCAACGGGGGCCTGGCCGGCGACGATGGGCAGCGTCGCGACCGCGGCCTGTTCGCCCAGGACCGCGAGCTGGGCCTGCGCGGCCGGGCGGTAGACATCGAGCGAGGCCATCAGCACCCGCTTCTTCTCGCGCGTCTGGATCAGGCGGGCGATCTTGGCGGCCGTGGTGGTCTTGCCCGAGCCCTGCAGCCCGACGAGCAGCAGGGCGACGGGGGGCGTCGCGGCGAGATCGAGCGCCTGGGCGTCGCTGCCCAGCGTCTCGACCAAGTGGTCGTGGACGATCTTGACGACCATCTGGGCCGGGGCGACCGAGCGCAGGACCTCGTGGCCGATCGCGCGCGCCTTGACGCCCTCGACGAAGTCCTTGACCACGGGCAACGCCACGTCGGCCTCGAGAAGGGCAATGCGCACCTCGCGCAACGCGGCCTCGACGTCGCCCTCCGAGAGCGCGCCGCGCCGCTTGAGCCGGTCGAAGATGTCGCCGAGGCGCGTACCGAGGGTGTCGAACATGGGGGTGCCTCACTCCGAAGTTGCAACAGTCCGGGGGCGACCGAGATAATCACCGTCGACCAATCCATACCGATACCACGGGGATCGAGCCATGCGCGCGGTGCTGTTCGCCCTTCTTCTGGTGCTCGCGCCGGCCGCGTTCGCGGGCACCGCCGTCACCGTCTACAAGGACCCGTTGTGCGACTGCTGCGGCGCCTACGCCGATTATCTGCGCGGCCACGGCTTCGACGTCACCGTGGTCGAGACCGAGGACATGGCCGCCGTTCACGCGCGCGCCGGCACGCCCGAAGGCTTCGAGGGCTGTCACATGGCGATGATCGAGGGCTACGCAGTCGAAGGCCACGTGCCGGTCGGCGCGATCGAGAAGCTGCTCGACGAGCGTCCGGCAATCACGGGCATCAGCCTGCCCGGCATGCCCGAAGGCTCGCCGGGCATGGGCGGCGACAAGGGCGAACCGTTCGTCGTCCATGGCTTCGGCGACGGCTCGTCGCCGCGCGCTTACGCGATCGAGTGAGCGCGCGCCGGCTCAGCCGGCGGTGATGTCGATGTCGTCGACGACGAGATTGCCGGTGCCGATCTCGGCGATGACGGTGTAGCCGGCGGTCGCGGTGTCGGCGTCGAAATAAAGCCTGTCCTCGTCGGTCGAGAACACGAACACGGGCGTGCCGCCGGCGACGCCCGAGTTGGTGCCGTCGTAGGCCGCGGCGATGCTGGCGAAGTTGGCCGCCTGGAGCGCGCCGGCCGCGAGTCCACCGAACTCCGCCGAGAGGAACGCAAGGCTGTCCACGCCCTGAGCGAAATCGACGATAACGTCGGCGGCCGCGTTCGTCGCCGTGTCGGTCGCCGCGGCGAGGCCGTCGGATTGCGCGAGGTAACGGAATACATCGGCGTTGGCGCCACCGGTCAGGCTATCGGCACCCGTGCCGCCGACCACGAGGTCGGCGCCCGCGCCGCCGTCGATGGTGTCGGCGCCGAGTCCGCCCAGGATCACGTCGAGGCCGCCCCCGCCGCCGATGGAGTCGGCGCCAAGCCCGCCATCGAGGCTGTTGTCGCTGCCGTTGCCGGTCAGCGTGTCGTTGCCCGTGCCGCCAACTAGATTGGCGATCGAGACAAGGATGTCCGTACCGGCGCCTATCGTGTCTTGCGTACTAAGAGGCCGTTTCGCAATGGGTTGAGTAGTCGGAATCGATGTGATTCCAGGAGGTTGGCAACAGCAACCTGGAGTCGATCCTGTGGACCCCGACCACTCGGGGGCAGCATAACCGGACATCGACGCGCCACCAAACCGATCTGAGCGAGGAGGAATGGAAGGTGATCGAGCCGCACCTGCCGGAGCCGAGTGCACGGGGCCGTCCCCGATCGTGGCCATCGCGCGAGATCGTCAACGACATCTTCCACTTGATGCGCTCGGGTTGCCCCTGGCGCTTGCCGCCGAGTGATCCGCCGCCCTGGCGGACGGTCTATCGCTGGTTCGCCCTCTGGCGTGAGGAAGCCCGCTTCGAGGCGATCAACCATGTGCTGGTCATGGCCGAGCGCGAGCGGGTTGGCCGCGAGGCCAGCCCCTCGGCCGCGATCATCGACAGCCAGAGCGTCAAGACGACCGAAGCCGGCGGGCCGCGCGGCGGAGCCTGTCCTCGGGCGGGCCTCCGGCCCGACCCGTGGGACGCCGGCAAGAAGATCAAGGGACGCAAGCGTCACGCACTCCTCGATACGGATGGCCGCGCGCTCGTCATCGAGCCGCATCCCGCGAGCATCCAGGACCGTGACGGCGGCGGGCCATTGCTCGGCGTGTCGCGCCGAGCCTTCCCCTTCATCGAGAAGCTCTTCGCCGACAGCGGCTATGCCGGTGAACGAGTCGCCCGCGCGACCATCATCGCCGTCGAGATCGTGCGCAAGAACCCCGATCAAGTCGGCTTCGCCGTCAACCCGAGGCGCTGGGTGGTCGAACGGTTCTTCGCCTGGATCGGGCGCGATCGGCGGCTCGCCAAGGACTTCGAAGCCACCATCGCCTCCGCCAGAGCCTTCCTCCACGCCGCCTCCGTCATGCTCCTCGTGCGCCGCATCGCACGGGCCTCATGACTTTCGAAACGGACTCTTAAGGAAACCGCAGTGACGGCAAACACTGTGTCAAGTTAGAACGGTCTTGCCTTGCGATCCGCCTGATCTTCAGGGCGAGCCGATGCGGAACCCGGACAACGAACGCCGACTGCAAGAGGCTTGCCATTAGGTCGGCCGGGGGACCGGCGCGCACACCGCGGCGGGCGCTCGCCGGTTGCGCGGGCGGCGCCGGTCCGTGCACTTTGGGCGCCGGAAACAGGCTATAGGGGGTTAACATCGGGACCGGGAGGGAAACCGGACTTTTCCGGCGGCTCGGCGCCGTCGTCGGGCCGGCGGCCTTCGCCGCGACGTTGGTGTTGTCCGCGCCGGAAGCCTTGACGCCGGAAGCCTGGCGGGTCGCTGGGCTGGCGCTCTGGATGGCCGCTTGGTGGATGACCGAGGCCGTGCCGTTGGCGGCGACCGCGCTGCTGCCGGTCGTGGTCGTGCCGCTCGCCGGCGCCGCCTCGGTCCACACGGCGGCGGCGCCTTACGCCAACCCGCTGATCTTCCTGTTCCTGGGCGGCTTCGCGGTCGCGCTCGCGGTGCAGAACACGGGGTTGCACAGGCGCATCGCGTTCCTGATCCTCGCGCGCGTCGGCGATCGGCCCGACGCGATCCTCGCCGGGTTCATGGCGGCGACGGCGCTGCTCAGCATGTGGGTCAGCAACACGGCCACGGCCCTGATGATGGTGCCGATCGCCCTTTCGGTCGTCGATCTGATCGGCGCGGAGGACGCGAACGAGGGCTTCGCCCCGGCGCTCGTGCTCGGCGTCGCCTACGCCGCGAGCCTCGGCGGCATGGCGACGCTGGTTGGAACTCCGCCCAACGCCGTGTTCGCCGGCTTCTTCGAGCAGAGTTTCGGTCGTACCGTGACGTTCGTGCAATGGATGGCGGTCGGCCTGCCCGTGGCCGCAGTTCTCACGGCCGCCACCTGGCTGTGGCTCGCGCGCGGCGCGTTCCGCCTTGGGCACGTGCCTATTGCCGGCGCCAGGGCGCGCATCGCAGAGGCCAAGGCGGCGCTCGGCCCCTGGCGGGCGGGCGAGCGCCGCACCGCCGTGGTCGCGCTGGTTACCGCGGCACTCTGGATCGCGAGTCCCGTGATCGCCGACGTCGTGCCGGCATGGAGCGACAGCGGCGTCGCGATCGGCGCGGCGCTGATTCTCTTCCTGATGCCCGCGGGGGACCGGCCGGGGCGACTGCTCGGCGTCGGCGACGTGGCGCGCCTGCCGTGGGACGTGCTGCTGCTGATCGGTGGCGGGCTGAGCCTGGCCGGCGCCATGGAGGCGACTGGGCTCGCCCCGTGGCTCGGCCAGCGGCTGACGGGTCTTGGCGGGCTCGCGCCCATCGTCACGCTGCTCGCCATCGCCGCCGTGATCGTGCTGGTCTCCGAGCTCGCCAGCAACACGGCGACGGCGGCGGCGTTCCTGCCGGTCGTCGTCGCGCTGGCGCCGGGTCTCGGCACCGACCCGGTCGCCCTCGCGGTGCCCGCCACCCTCGCCGCGAGCTGCGGCTTCATGCTGCCCGTGGGTACGCCGCCGAACGCGATCGCCTACGCCACCGGCCGCGTCACCGTGGGGCAAATGGCCCGCGCCGGGCTCGGCGTGGACGTGCTCGGCATCGTCGTCGCCGCCACCCTCGGTGCGTGGCTGGCGCGTCTGGTACTGGCGAGCTGATCCGGGCTTTACCCCGGAACCCGCGGGGCGGAGACTGGAGCAGCAACCGATCGAGCGGAAACGCCCGCGGCGATCCACCGACCGCCGCAGTCCGCTTCGCGCCCCAGGGATGAGGCCCGTCACGGCGCCGGAAAGACGTTCACGGCGTCCGACAGGGTGAAGAACGTCTTCCAGCCGGCGGCTTCGCCACCGCCCACGACGTAGAGCCGGTCATCGACGACGGCCGCGGCAAGCCCGTGGCGGGCGACCGACAGGCCCGGGGCCCTGGACCAGGAGTCGGTCGCCGGATCGTAGACCTCGTGGGCCTCGAAGGTCGCGCCCGTCTTCAGGTCCTCGCCGCCGATGACGTGCAGTCGGCCGTCGAGCACGCCGGCGGCGAGCCCGCCGCGCGGGGTCGGCATCGGCGCGAGCGTCTCCCAGGTGTCCGTGGCGGGGTCGTAGCGTTCGAGGGCGCCGGTGTTGACATCGCCGCTCCAGCGCCCGCCGACCGCGTAGAGCTTGCCGTCGATCGCCGCCGCGGCCAGGTGCTCGCGCGGCGTCGGCATCGGCGCATGGCCGGTTGCCCAGGTGTCGCTGGCCGGATCGTAGGACCACAGCTCCGCGCCGCGCGGCCCCGCGCCGCCCACGACATAGAGCAGGCCGTCGAGCGCGACGACGGCGTGAGCGGCGCGCGGCGCCGGCAAGGCGGCGACGGCGCGCCATGCCGTGGCTCCGGGTTCTAGCGCCCAGGCGCCCCGCACGTCGAGACGGAAGCCCAGGCCGTCGTAGCCGCCGATCACGTAGATCCAGCCGTTTAGAGCCGCCGCGGCCGCGTGGTGCACGCCGACCGGCAGGTCCGGGGCCGCGACCCAGGTGCCGGCGGCCCCGTCGAACACCTCGACCGCCGCGGTCGTTCCGAACCTGCCGATCCCGCCGATCGCGTAGACGCGGTCCGCGGTGGTGGCGGCGGTGAGCTCGGACCGTGCCGTCGGCATGGGCGCGCCGGCGCTCCAGCCATCGGCCCGGGCGCCGGCCA
>JBBDQV010000159.1:0-19738 GCA_040905845.1 Alphaproteobacteria bacterium
CGCGGTGAGGAGCGTGCCGCAGGCACGCGTCTCGAACCGCGTGGCCAGCGCGAACTGGACAGCCGTGGGCTTGACCCGCGCATCCACGTCTTCGGGACTCACGCGTGGATGGCCGGGACTGCGCCCGGCCATGACGGGAGCCATGGGCTCCCATGCCGCAAGGCTGTCTCGCGCCGACAGCCATGACCCTTACGCCAGAGCAAGCTGCCGACATCGAAGCCCAGCGATCCCGGACGGCATCGACACTTCGGCCGTCGGTCGCGGCGCTCGAGGAGGTGCTGTTCCAGCCCATCCCGGTGCTCGATCACGGTTTCGTGCGGGTCATCGACTACATGGGCGATGACGCGGCCGTGGTGCAGGCCGCGCGGGTGTCCTACGGCGCCGGAACCAAGTCGGTGCGCGACGACGCCGGGCTGATCAACTACCTGTTGCGCCACCGGCATACCACGCCGTTCGAGATGTGCGAGATCAAGTTTCACGTGAAACTGCCGGTGTTCGTCGCGCGCCAGTGGATCCGCCACCGCACCGCGAACGTTAACGAAGTCTCGGCGCGCTACTCGATCCTCGACGACGAGTTTTACGTGCCGGCGCCCGAGCATCTGGCCGCCCAGTCGTCGAGCAACCGCCAAGGCCGCGGCGAGGTGCTGAAGGGCGCCGAGGCCGCGCGCGTGCTCGACATCCTGCGCGCGGACGCCAGGCGTGGATACGACCGCTACGTCGAACTCCTCAACGAGCGGGCCGACGGCACCAGGGTCGATCCCGCGCGCAAGGGGCTCGCGCGCGAGCTCGCGCGCATGAACCTGACGCTCAATGTCTACACCCAGTGGTACTGGAAGATCGACCTCTACAACCTGCTGCATTTCCTGAGCCTGCGCGCCGACGCGCACGCCCAGTACGAGATCCGCGCCTACGCCGAGGCGATGATCGGCGTGCTCGAACGCTGGGTGCCGCTCGTCGGCGCCGCGTTCAAGGACCACGTGCTGGGCGGCGCGCGGCTTTCGGCCAAGGGGCTTGTCGTCGTGCGCCGTCTGATCGCCGGCGAGACCGTCGAGCAGAAGGCGAGCGGGCTGTCGCCCGGCGAGTGGCGCGAGCTGATGGGCATTCTGGGCCGGTGAGCGTGCCCGAACGCGCTGGCATGGCGACGAACAACGTCATTTCCCGGTTTCTACCTGTTCGATACTGGTTGCCCGGGAATGGACGCGGCTCCTCGACGCGAAGTGACGCCGAACGTTGAAATGTGATAGGTGAGTGGTTACACTGGGCACGTGATCCGAAGTTTCCGCCACAAGGGTCTCAAGCTGCTCTTCGACAAGGGCGACCGCCGGAGGGTGCGAGCGGACCACGCGGACAAAATCGAACGCATCCTCGCGCGCCTCGACCAGGCTTCCGAGCCGGCCAACATGGGTCTGCCCGGCTATCGACTGCACCGGTTGAAGGGCGATCTGGCGGATTTCTGGTCGGTCACGGTCTCGGGGAACTGGCGCATCGTGTTCCGTTTTCAGGGCGGGCATGCCGGCGACGTCGACCTGGTCGACTACCACTAGAGGGAACCAACATGGCGATGAAGACGCCGCCTCATCCGGGGATTTCGGTCCGGCACGACTGTATCGAACCGCTTGGGTTGACCGTCTCGGAGGCGGCGAGGCGGCTTGGCGTGAGCCGCAAGCAACTCTCCGATATCGTCAACGGCCACGCGGGCATTTCACCGGAAATGGCGATCCGGCTCGACAAGGCGTTCGGCGGCGGGGCCGAGACGTGGTACCGCCTTCAGGCGGCCTACGACCTTGCCCAGGCGATGAAGCACGCCGACGCGATCAAGGTCGAACGACTATCACCGGCGGCGTGAGTCACCGATCGCGGTCGGTCCGCGCGATCGGCGGGACGCGAGGAGGGCGAGCGGGATGTCGCCCGGCGAATGGCGCGAGCTGATGGGCATTTTGGGCCGGTGAGCGTGCCCGAGCGCATCGAGGTTCGCTGCTGCATCTGCGGCGGCGGGCCGGCGGGAATGATGCTGAGTCTGCTGCTCGCGCGCGCCGGCGTCGATGTCGTCGTGCTCGAGAAGCACGCCGACTTCCTGCGCGATTTCCGGGGTGACACCATTCACCCCTCGACCCTCGAGGTGATCCACGAGCTCGGCCTGCTCGACGACTTTCTCGCCCTGCCGCACCAGAAGGTCGAGCGCATCACCGGCGTGATCGGCGGGGTCGAGGTGGCGATCGCGGACTTCACGCACCTGCCGGTGCGCTGCCCCTACATCGCGTTCATGCCGCAGTGGGATTTTCTCGATTTCCTCGCCGACCAGGCGGCGCGCTATCCGGGGTTTCGGCTGCTGCGGGAATCCGAGGTCGTCGATCTCGTGCGCGAGAACGCGCGCGTCGTTGGCGTCGCGGCGCGCACCCCTTCGGGCCCGCTCGAGGTCCGCGCCGACCTGGTGATCGGGGCCGATGGCCGCAACTCGGCCGTGCGCCGCCTGGCCGGGCTCGCGGTCGAGGACCTGGGCGCGCCGATCGATGCCTTGTGGCTCCGGCTCACGCGCCGGCCCGAGGATCCCGTCGGCGCCTTCGGCCGGTTCGACCCGGGGCGCATCTTCGTCACGCTCGACCGCGGCTCCTCCTGGCAGTGCGCGTACGTCATCGCCAAGGGCGGGTATGACGGCTTGCGCGCGCGCGGGCTCGAAGAGTTCCGCGCCGAGATCGCGGGCATCGCGCCGTTCCTCGCCGACCGCGTCGGTGAGATCGCCGGGTGGGACGACGTGAGCCTCTTGACCGTGCGCGTCGATCGGCTGCGGCGCTGGCACGCGCCGGGGCTTCTCTGCCTCGGCGACGCCGCGCACGCCATGTCCCCGGTCGGCGGCGTCGGCATCAACCTGGCTGTTCAGGACGCCGTCGCCGCCGCCAACGTCCTGGCCGGTCCGTTACGCGCGCGCGCCGTGACCACGGGCCATTTGGAAGCCGTCCAGCGCCGCCGCATGTTCCCCACGCGCGAGACCCAGCGCCTGCAAATCATCGTCCAGAACCGCATCCTCGGCCGCGTGCTCGCGAGCCGCTCGCTCAAGCCGCCCTTGGCCGTGCGCCTCCTCGACCGCTGGCCCGTGCTGCGCCGCATCCCCGCGCGCCTGATCGGCATGGGCTTCCGCCCCGAGCACGTGCGCAGCCCCGAGGCACCGCTGGCGCGTTGAGAGATTTATAGGCCGCTGAACAAGATGAGGCCTGCCGAAGACCGTGACAGATTTCATAAATTAATTTTATTCATATACTGTCACCGTATTCTGAGTGACCGACCCCATGCTCACCTCGTCGTGATAATGGTGCCGAATGAGCCTTCGCAGCTTCGTCGTCTCGAAACTCCTGAAACGCAGCCCACGGGTTTACGCCGCCCTGCTGCGCCTGACCGAGCGACCCGACGAGCCCGAGTGCGCGCTGGCACCCTACCTGTGCGACCGCGACAAGCTCGCGCTCGACGTCGGTTCGAACATCGGGCTCTACACGCGGGCGATGGTCGGGCACGCGGGGGCCGTCCACGCCTTCGACCCCAATCAGCCGCTCGCTGACCTGATCGCTCGCCGATTCCCGAAGGCCAAGTCCTACAACGTCGCCCTGTCCGACCGCTGCGGCACGTCGATCCTTCGGTTCCCCGAAGGCTCATTCTCCGTCGCGACCATCGAGCGCGCGAACCCGCTGCCGACGAACGGCAGGAAGCTGGTCGAGATGACGGTCCAGGTCAGGACGCTCGACAGCTACGCCTTCCACAACGTCGGTTTCGTCAAGATCGATGTGGAAGGGCACGAAGAAGCCGTACTTCGCGGCGCCGCCGAGACGATCCGCCTCAGCAGCCCCCATCTGCTCATCGAGATCGAGGAGCGTCACAATCGAGGCGGCGTCGCGCGTGTCAGGGAGTGGCTCGGCGCGTTCGGTTATTCCGGCTACTTCCTGAACGACAAGGAACTCACGCCAATCAACCAGTTTGATCCGCACATCCACCAGCGCTGGGGCGGCAAGGCCCCATACGTCAACAACTTCCTCTTCCTGCATTCCAGCAGGACCGGGGCCTTCCGCGCCAAGCTCGCCGGTACTCAATTCCGCTTCGCGTGACGGCACCTGGGGAAACGGTGGGGAAAACGGTGGAAATGGTGGGGAAAACGGTGAAATAGTGACAGTATATATCATATGCACTGGAACTCGAATCAATATACTGTCACCAATTTCGCCACAGCCAATGAATTTTAGTAGTGCTAAGAAGCCTTCCCCTCAATGCCCCGTGTGACGCGTGTTGGAAGGGAGAACAGTAGTTCGGCGAGCACGGTAGCGAATGCAACACATCGTGACGCGTCTTCCAACGTCGGCAACGGCGCAGCCAGATCAGCATGGCGCTGGTCGTTTGCATCAAGCCTGATTTGGTGTGCCCATGCAGCCATGTCTTGCGTGATGATGTGCTGTTCGGCGGCCGTGTTGATCCTGGCGTTGATGGTCCCTCCCGTTAACCCCTTCAACTTGAGCATTGCGTCCACAGCGCTCGCACAGGCCATAATGCACGCCGAGGGATGAGCGACGGTCGCCAACGCTTCGCGAAGATAGACCAAAGGTCTTTCAGGTAAATCGGTTGGGACATCCTTCAACTCAGGAAAATTCTGGATGACATATCCCTTGGACCTCTCTAGTTCTACAGTTACCATCCCCGCGCACGTTGAGCACGCGAAGAACGCCCAACGTCGCTTTGTCACACCTGCGACAGTCTCAATCGTGGTGCTGTGCCTCAGGTCTGGCTTGGCAACCCCACAATGCGGACATCGTTCTGCTGGAAGGTGCTGTTGGGGAACAATCACCTTCTTTCCATCGATTACGACATTCCAAGTGTTGCCAGCCACGACGGAGGATACCTGTTCATAAGTGGTGCGGAAGTGTAACAATGATCAGGGCCTCTCTCAAGGCCCTGTCCAACAGGCGCCAGCTGGAAACGGTGACAGTATACGCTAATCGGCACGCAGCCGGCCGATCCGGCGCCGACGATCACGGTGTCGAAGTCCCTGTTCACCGAGTTTCCCTCGTGCCCGCGGCCGGCGCGCCCGCGGGCCACGGCACCAGCTCGGCCGGGAACGCGCCCATGTGGCCGAGCGTCGCGGCCGCCGCCGCGGCGCCGGCGCGCATGGCCGACGAAACGTCCCGCGTCCGCGCGTAGACGGCCAGGAAGCCGGCGGCGAAGGTGTCGCCCGCGCCGGTGGTGTCCACCACCTTGGCCACGGGCACGGCCGGGCAGGCGAGCCGGCGCGGCCCGCCCAATGCGACGCTGCCCGCCGGGCCGAGGGTCACGACGATGAGTTTCCCTGCCGCCCGCGCGATCGTCTCGAGCCCATCGATCGGCGCGTGCTGGCCGGGGGAAAGACCGACGAATCCGACATCGAACCGCCCGGCGTAGCGGCGCGCGTAGCCGAGCGGGTCATCGGCCGTGCCCAGGTTGCAGTAATCGAGCGCGCGCAAGGCCCCGGCGGGCGCATCGACGACGGTCTCGAAGAAATCGACGATCTGGGTGAACACCGTCGCGATCATCACGTCCGCTCTCGCCATCAGGCCGCGCTCCGCGGCGTCCAGGCGGTGGGCGGCGAGCACGCCGGCCTCGTAGCGCACGAACAGCCGCTCGCCGGCCGCGTCGTGGTCGATGACCTGGACCGGAGTGGCGCCCGGCCGCCGCGCGACGCTCGACGAGGCGGTCAGTCCGAGACGTTCGATCGCGGCACGGACGACTTCGGCCTCGCGATCGTCGCCCAGCACGGTCAGCACGCCGACGCGGTCGGCGGCGGCGAACAAACGTCGGGCGTTGGCGGCGAAGTTGAGCGAGATGCCGCCGGGCCGGTCGGCGCGCGCATCGACGTAGCGATCGATGCCGCAGTCGCCGACCGCAAGGACTCTCATCGCCCGAACCCGCGCGCGACCTCGACGACGCCGCGCACGCGTTCGGCGGCGATGTGCTCGCCAAATTTCAGGCTGGTGCCGACGATCGCCCCGTCGGCGATCGTGAGCAGCGCGCGCGCGTTGGCGGCGTCGAGCCCGCTGCCGATCAGCACCGGCATGGCGCCGGCGCCCTGCTTGGCGCGGGCGACGTCCTCGACCGTGGGCGGCTGCCCGGTGCGCTCGCCGCTGACGATCACCGCGTCGGCCCCGGCCGCGCGGGCGAGACGGGCCGACTCGGCGAGGCTGCGCTCGATGGTCATGGTCGCGTACTTGACCTGGATGTCCGCCAGGACCAGGACGGCGTTGGCGCCGATGCGCTCGCGGTAGGCCATCAGCCCGGCCGGATCGATGCGCATGGCCCCGCCGTACTCGGGGCGCTTCATGGGGTCGACGAAGTAGTCGGTGCGCATGAAGCGCGCGCCGGCGGCGAGCGCCACCGCGAGCGAGGCCTCGGGGTCGTTGATCAGGATCTCGGCGCCGACCACCGCGCGCCTCGCGACCGCGACGACCTCGGCCGTGATGCGCGTCATGCACGCGATGGACTCGCGCGCCGCGAGAAGAGTGTGAGGCCGGTCGTATTCGTTCTCGACCAGGATGCCGTCGGCGCCGCCCGCCTCGAGCGCCGCCGTGTCGGCGAGCGCCTTGGCCACTGCGGCATCCAGCCCTGGTGAGTTTGGATAGCCGGGGAGCGCCGGCAGGTGAATGACGCCGATGATCGGCTTTTGCGCCGGAAACAGGTCGCGAAAGTCGGCCACGCTACTGGATCACGATGCGCGGGGCCTGGCGCGCGCCGGCGCCGTGGGCTTCGTCGATCTTGCGCGCGACCGCGTCGGCGATCGCGAGATAGACCTTGGCGTGCGGGCTCGCGGGCTGGGTCGCGACGATGGGCCGGCCGCCGTCCGAGCTCTCGCGGATGTCGATGTGCAAGGGGATCTCGCCCAGGAAATCGACGCCGAGCTCCTCGGCGGTCGCGCGCGCGCCGCCGTGGCCGAAGATGTCGGCCCGGTGCCCGCACGCCGGGCACAGGAAATAGCTCATGTTCTCGACGATGCCGAACACCGGCACATCGACCTTGCGGAACATGTTGAGCCCCTTGCGCGCGTCGATCAGCGCGATGTCCTGGGGGGTCGAGACGATCACGGCGCCGCTCAGCGGCACCCGCTGGGACATGGTGAGCTGGGTGTCGCCGGTGCCGGGCGGCAGGTCGCACACGAGCACGTCGAGCTCGCCCCACGCGACCTGATAGAACATCTGCTCGAGCGCCTGGACGACCATGGGCCCGCGCCAGACCATCGGCGTGTCCTCGCCGACCAGGAACCCCATCGACATCACCTTGACGCCGAAGTTCTCCTTGGGGTCGAGGCTGCGCCCGTCGCGCGAATCGGGCCGCCCCTTCAGGCCCATCATGCGCGGGATCGACGGGCCGTAGACGTCGGCGTCGAGCAGGCCGACGCGGCGGCCCAGCGCGGCCAGCGCGAGCGCGAGGTTGACGGCGGTGGTCGACTTGCCGACGCCGCCCTTGCCCGAGGCGACGGCCAGGATGGCGCCGATGCCGGGAATCCCGGGCTTCGGCGCCGGCGCGGGCCGCTTCGGCTCGGGCGCCTTGTGCGCGGTCAGCACGGCGCTGACCGAAAGGACGCCGGGCAGGCGCTCGACCGCCTGCTCGCACGCGCGGCGCAGGGGCTCCTTGCGCTCGGCCTCGGCGGGGTCGATCTCGAGCGCGAAGCCGACGTTGCCGTCGCGCACCACGACGCCCGAGACCATGCCGAGCGTGACCACGTCGCGCCCACGCTCGGGGTCCACGACGCCCGCGAGGGCCCGCATCACCTGATCCTCTCCGACCCTCGCCATGACGTTTACCTCCGAAAATCGATCGTCCGCGCGCGCCGACCCCTTGCCGGCGTTGCGCCAACAAGCTAGCTGACATATAAGGCGACGCGACCCGAGCACCAAGCGCCGCCGGCCGCGTCGTCATTTGACCGGGTTCGGCGGCGCAGGAGGCAAGCGTCAAACATGCCGTGGTCGAACCAGGGCGGAGGTGGCGGCTGGCAGGGCGGCGGCCCGCAAGGGCCGTGGGGCCGCGGTCCGTCGGGGCCGACGCCGCCCGATCTCGAGGATCTGTTACGGCGCGGCCAGGACCGCGTGCGCCAGATGTTGCCGGGCGGGCTCGGCGGCGGGCGCGGCATCGCCGTTGTCGCCGCCCTGGTGATCGCCGTGTGGGCGGCGACCGGGCTCTATCGCGTACTGCCCGACGAGCAGGGCGTCGAGCTGGTGTTCGGCAAGTGGGTCCAGACGACCCAGGCCGGGCTCAACTACAACTATCCGGCGCCGATCGGCGAGGTGTTCACGCCCAAGGTGACCCGCGTCAACCGGGTCGACATCGGTTTTCGGAGCGAGGGCTCGCTCACCGGCACGAGCCGGTCGATGGCCAACGAGAGCCTGATGCTGACCGGCGACGAGAACATCATCGACATCAACTTCGTCGTGTTCTGGGTCATCGAGGACGCCGGCAAGTACCTGTTCAACATCCGCGCGCCCGACGACACGGTGAAGGATGTCGCCGAGAGCGCCATGCGCGAGGTCGTCGGCAAGCAGGAAATCGCGAGCGCGCTGGCCGAGGGGCGCAGCATCGTCGAGGTGGGAACGCTCGAGCTCATGCAGCGCGTGCTCGACGATTACGGCTCGGGCATCCGCATCGGTCAGGTCGAGCTGCAAAAAGTCGACCCGCCGGCCGCGGTGATCGACTCGTTCCGCGACGTCCAGGCCGCGCGCGCCGACAAGGACCGCTTCATCAACCAGGCCGAGGCGTACCGCAACTCGGTGCTGCCGGTCGCCCAGGGCGAGGCGGCCAAGCTGATCCAGGAGGCGGAGGCCTACAAGCAAGAGACCATCAACCGCGCGCTCGGCGAGGCGAATCGCTTCACGGCGGTCTACGACCAGTACGTCCAGGCCAAGGACGTGACCAAGCGCCGGCTCTATATCGAGACCATGCAGGACATCCTGACCGGCATGAACAAGATCATCATCGATTCGCGGGGCTCGGGCACCCAGGGTGTGCTGCCCTACCTGCCGCTGCCCGCGCTCCAAAGCAAGCCGGCGGAAGGGACCCCCTAGGATGCGCGGCAGCCTTGTCCTCATCGCCGTCGCCGCGGCCGCGATCCTGATCGTCGGCTCGAGCGCGCTTTTCACCGTTCACCAGAACGAGCAGGCCATCGTGCTCCAGTTCGGGGACCCCAAGCGGGTCATCCGCGACCCGGGGCTGAACTTCAAGCTGCCGTTCGTCCAGGACGTGGTGACCTATGACCGTCGCATCCTCGACTTCAACAACCCGGCCGAGGAGGTCATCGCGGCGGATCAAAAACGGCTCGTGGTCGACGCCTTCGCCCGCTACCGGATCGAGGATCCGCTCAAGTTCTACCAGAGCGTCGGCACCGAGGCCGTGGTCGCCGGCCGGCTCGGCAACCTGCTCAACGCGGCCATGCGCCGGGTCGTCGGCTCGGTCAGCCTGATCGCCGTGGTTTCGGGCGAGCGCGCCGGGCTGATGGCGCGCATCCGCGACCTGGTCAACGAGGAGGCCAAGCAGTTCGGCGTCAACGTCATCGACGTGCGCATCCGGCGCGTCGACCTGCCCCAGGAGAACAGCGAGGCGATCTATAAGCGCATGCAGACCGAGCGCGAGCGCGAAGCGCGCCAGTTCCGCGCCGAAGGCGAGGAGCAATCGCTCAAGATCCGCGCCCAGGCCGACCGCCAGCGCGCGGTGGTCCTGTCCGAGGCCCGGCGCGATTCGGAGATCCTGCGCGGCGATGGCGACGCCGAGGCGGTGCGCGTCTTCGCCGAGGCGTTCGGCAAGGACATCGATTTCTTCTCGTTCTACCGCTCGATGCAGGCCTATCGCGCGGCGCTGGGCAGCGATGACACCACCATGGTGCTGTCGCCCGACAGCGACTTCTTCCACTACTTCGGCAGCTCGATCGGCGAGCCCTTGGAGTAGGATCGGGCGATCGCGTTCCGTCCCGGCCCAGCCCATGAGCGACCTCGCGACCGCGTTGGGCCTCGTCCTCGTCATCGAGGGCGCGATCTACGCGCTGGCGCCCGAGCAGGCCCAGCGCTTCATGCGGCTGGCGAGCGGCCTCGCGCCGGCGCTCCTGCGCCGGGGCGGGATCGTCGCCCTCGCGGTCGGCTTCGTCGTCGTTTGGCTGGCGCGCGGCGGCTGAGCGGCGAAGGCGATCACGCGGACGTGAGGTTGCACCAGATCGACCGCCCACTACATGCTTAGGCGGTCCGACCGGCGCGACGGATGGCGAAACGCGTCACAAAGGATGGAGATCTCGATGCGTCGAATGAGTGGGTTGCTGGCGGGCCTCGTTCTCGTTCTGGCGGGTGCCGACGCCTCCGCCCGCGGCGCACCCGACAGCTTCGCCGACCTGGCCGAGCGGCTGATGCCGGCGGTGGTCAACATCGCGACCTCGCAGCTCGTCGAGCAGCCCCAGGCGATGCCCGAGATGCCGGAGTTCCCCGAAGGCTCGCCGTTCAAGGAGTTCTTCGAGGAGTTCTTCAACCAGCAGCGGCGCCAGAACGGCGACGAGCCGGCCCGGCGCGCGACCTCGCTCGGCTCCGGGTTCATCATCGACGGCGCCGGCTTCGTGGTCACCAACAACCACGTCATCGCCGAGGCCGACGAGATCACCGTCGTGCTCCACGACGGCACCGAGCTCGCGGCCGAGGTCGTCGGGCGCGACGACAAGACCGACCTCGCCCTGCTCAAGGTCAAGGCCGACCGCGAGCTGCCCCACGTCGGCTTCGGCGACTCGAGCAAGGTTCGCGTCGGCGACTGGGTGCTCGCCGTCGGCAACCCGTTCGGTTTCGGCAACACCGTCACCGCGGGCATCATCTCGGCCCAGAGCCGCGACATCAACGCCGGTCCCTACGACGATTTCCTGCAGACCGACGCGCCGATCAACCGCGGCAATTCGGGCGGACCGCTGTTCAACCTCGATGGCGAGGTGATCGGCATCAACACGGCGATCTTCTCGCCCTCGGGCGGCAGCATCGGCATCGGCTTCGCGACGCCGTCGAGCCTCGCCGCCCACGTGATCGGCCAGCTGCGCGAGTTCGGCAAGACCCGGCGCGGCTGGCTCGGCGTGCGCATCCAATCGGTCGATTCGGACATCGCCGAGGGCTTCGGACTGAGCGAGCCGATCGGCGCCTTGGTCGCGAGCGTGACCCAGGGCGGACCGGCGGCCGAGGCGGGCATCGAGGCGGGCGACGTCATCGTCGGCTTCGACGGCAAGCCGATCGAGACCATGCGCATGTTGCCCCGCGTGGTGGCGGAGACCGAGGTCGGCAAGGTGGTCAAGGTCGAGATCGTGCGCGCCGGCGAGCGCAAGACATTCGACATCGTGCTCGGCGAACTGCCCGAGGACGACCAGCTCGCCGCGCTCGAATCGGAAGGCGAGGCGGCCCCCGACGTGGGGCCCGAGGTCGCGGCGCTGGGCATGACGCTCGGCACCCTGACGCCCGAGGCGCGCGAGCAATTCGGCGTTGGCGCGGACGTCGCGGGCGCGCTCGTGACCAAGGTCGATCCCGCCGGAACGGCGGCCGAGGCCGGCATCGCCCCGGGCGACGTGCTGATCGAGGTGGCCCAGCAGGAGGTGGCCTCGCCCGCCGACGTGACCCGCCTGGTCGAGGCGGCGAAGGCGGCGGACGCGAAGAAGATCGTCGTGCTGCTCGACCGCCAGGGCGACCGGCGGTTCGTCGCGCTCGACGCCGGCGAGCCCTGAACGCGCGCGGCCCGGCGGACGGGCCGGTCGTCGTCGTCGCCGGGCCGACGGCCTCCGGCAAGTCGGCCTTGGCGGTCGCGCTGGGCGGCGCGCTCGGCGGCGTCGTCATCAACGCCGACGCACTCCAGCTCTATCGCGAGCTCGCGGTCCTGACCGCGCGCCCGACGCTGCCGGACATCGCCGATGTGCCCCACCGGCTGTTCGGCGTGCTGGGCTGCGCCGAAGCTGCCTCGGCCGCCCGCTGGGCCGCGCTCGCGCGCGCCGAGGCCCGCGCGGCCTGGGCGTCGGGTCGGCTGCCGATCCTGGCGGGCGGCACGGGGCTCTATATCGCGGTCTTTCTCGACGGTCTCGCGCCCGTGCCGGATGTCCCGGCCGACGTCCGCGCCGTGGTGCGCGAGCGCCTGGGCCGGCTGGGCGCGCGGGCCCTGCACGCCGAGCTCGCCCGGCGCGACCCGGCCGGCGCGGCGGCGCTGCGCCCCAGCGACAGCCAGCGCGTGGCGCGCGCGACCGAGGTGCTGGAGGCGACCGGACGGCCGCTATCGTGGTGGCGGGCCAGGCCGCGCGATGGCGGGCATCGCGGTCGGTCGCTCGAGCTGGTGCTCGAGCCACCCCGCGATCGCCTCTATGCCGCGTGCGACCGCCGGTTTGGGCGCATGCTGGCCCACGGCGCGATCGACGAGGCGGCGGCGGTCATGGGGCTGGGGCTGGGCGGCGACCGGCCGTGCCTAAAGGCGCTCGGCCTCGGCGAACTCGGCCTCTATTTGCGCGGCCGGATCAGCCTGGCGGAGGCGGGCCGGCGGGCGCGCCAGGCGACCCGCAACTATGCCAAGCGCCAGGCGACCTGGTTCCGGCACCAGTTGAACGACGCCGTCCGGCTGGCCGAGCCGCGACCGGCCGATACGCTCCGGCGCGCGCGCGAGCTCGCCGCTCGGTTTGCTGTTGACCGTCCCAGGTCTTGCGAATAATTTCAAAGACTTGCCGCGTATGCACAGGCGTTGCCTCGGAGTGATGGCGACGCCTGCGGAATCCGTCAGCCCGGTCGGGGACCGACGCGCGCGGCCGGCATCGAGGAGGTCGTCGTGAACGCGCAGCGCATGTCGGGATCGGAGATGGTCATCAAAGCCCTGGTGGATCAGGGCGTTGATGTCGTTTTCGGCTATCCCGGCGGCGCCGTCCTACCGATCTACGACGCGCTGTTCAAGCAGGACAAGCTGCGCCACATCCTGGTGCGCCACGAGCAAGGTGCCATGCACGCGGCCGAGGGCTACGCCCGCTCGACCGGCAAGGTGGGCGTGGTGCTGGTCACCTCGGGCCCCGGCGCGACCAACTGCGTGACCGGGCTGGTCGACGCCCTGATGGACAGCGTGCCCGTCGTGTGCCTGACCGGCCAGGTGCCCACCCACCTCATCGGCAACGACGCCTTCCAGGAGGCCGACACGGTCGGCATCACGCGCCCCTGCACCAAGCACAACTACCTGGTCAAGGACGTGGACGACCTGGCGCGCGCGATCCACGAGGCGTTCCACGTCGCGCGCAGCGGCCGCCCCGGCCCCGTGGTCGTCGACTTGCCCAAGAACGTCGTCGTCGCCGAGGGCACCTACCGCGCGCCGGCGACGGTGCGCCACAAGAGCTATCACCCTCAGGTCAAGGGCGACCTCGGCCGCATCGAGCAGGCGATCGAGCTGATCGCGGGCGCCAAGCGGCCCCTGTTCTACGCCGGCGGCGGGGTGGTCAACGCCGGTCACGCGGCGAGCCAGCTCTTGACGACGTTAGTCCGGCTGACCGGCTATCCCGTTACCCTGACCCTCATGGGGCTGGGCGCCTACCCGGCCTCGGATCGGCAGTTCCTCGGCATGCTCGGCATGCACGGCACGCTCGAGGCGAACCTGGCGATGCACGACTGCGACGTCATGGTCTGCATCGGCGCGCGCTTCGACGACCGGGTGACCGGCCGGCTCGATGCCTTCTCGCCCGGCTCGAAGAAGATCCACATCGACATCGACCCGTCGTCGATCAACAAGAACGTGCGCGTCGACGTGCCGATCGTGGGCGACGCGGGCTATGTCCTCGAGGACATGATCAAGCTGTGGAAGGCGCGCCAGCACCGGCCCGACGCTGAGGCGATCGAAGCGTGGTGGGCGACGATCGAGGGCTGGCGCAAGCGGGACTGCCTGCGCTATCGGACCTCGGACGACGTGATCAAGCCGCAATACGCCTTGCAGCGCCTGTTCGAGCGGATCAAGGGGCGCGACGACGTGTACATCTCGACCGAGGTCGGTCAGCACCAGATGTGGGCGGCGCAGTTCATCAAGTTCGAGCGGCCGAACCACTGGATGACCTCGGGCGGGCTCGGCACCATGGGCTATGGCCTGCCCGCCGCCATGGGCGCGCAGGTCGCCCATCCGGGCGCGCTCTGCATCGACGTGGCCGGCGAGGCCTCGGTGCTCATGAACATCCAGGAGATGTCGACCATCGCGCAGTACCGGCTGCCGGTGAAGGTGTTCATCCTGAACAACCGCTACATGGGCATGGTGCGTCAGTGGCAGGAGTTCTTCTTCGGCGGCCGCTATTCCGAGAGCTACATGGACTCGCTGCCCGACTTCGTGAAGCTCGCCGAGAGCTTCGGCGCCGTCGGCCTGCGCGCGTCCAAGCCGGCCGAGGTCGACGGCCTGATCGATGCGATGCTCGCCGCCGACAAGGCGGTGATCGCCGACGTCGTCGTCGATCCGACCGAGAACTGCTACCCCATGATCCCGGCGGGCGCCGCCCACAACGAGATGACGCTCGGCCCCGACGAAGGCGTCGCGAGCCCGCCGAGCGAAGAGGGCATGATCCTGGTCTAACGCCGCCCTAAGCGGCCTCGCGCGGCGGGGCGCGCCCGAAGGGCGCGGCCGGGGGGAGAGTGGTTCCGTGAGCCAAGGTCGACACACCATCGCCGTCCTGGTGGACAACGAACCCGGCGTGCTCGCGCGCGTCATCGGCCTGTTCTCCGGGCGCGGCTACAACATCGACAGCCTGACCGTCGCCGAGGTCGAAGCCGAGAAGACGCTGTCGCGCATCACCGTGGTGACGCGCGGCACGCCCATGATCGTCGAGCAGATCAAGGCGCAGCTCGACCGCCTGGTGCCGGTCCACCGGGTCAGCGACCTGACGCTCGAGGGCCCCCACGTCGAGCGCGAGCTCGCCCTGATCAAGGTCGCCAGCACCGGCGAGAAGCGGGTCGAGGCGCTGCGCATCGCCGACATCTTCCGCGCGCGCGTCGTCGACTCGACGACCGGCTCGTTCGTGTTCGAGGTCACCGGCACCTCCGAGAAGCTCAACGCCTTCATCAACCTGATGGCGCCGCTCGGCCTGGTCGACGTCTCGCGCACCGGTGTCGTCGCCATCTCGCGCGGCGCCAAGCCGATTTGAGGGCGCGCTCGGCGCCAAGTCGATCCTGGAGCGAAGCTGAGACCCGCGCCTGGCGGGTTCGAACGGAGGAATCGATCATGCGTGTCTATTACGATCGCGACGCCGACCTGAATCTCGTCAAGGGCAAGAAGGTCGTGGTGGTCGGCTACGGCAGCCAGGGCCACGCCCACGCCAACAACCTGCGCGAGAGCGGAGTCAAGGACGTCATCATCGCGCT
This sequence comes from Alphaproteobacteria bacterium, assembly GCA_040905845.1. Lineage (GTDB taxonomy): Bacteria > Pseudomonadota > Alphaproteobacteria > SP197 > SP197 > VGDP01. Next base: position 15,354 of record JBBDQV010000159.1, read on the forward strand.
TCGCCCCGGCTCGCCTTCGGCCACGAAGGCCGAGGCGGCGCAATTCACGGTCAAGCCGCCGGCCGAGGCGGCCAGGTGGGCCGACCTCACCATGGTGCTGGCGCCCGACGAGCTGCAGGGCGCGCTCTACCGCAACGACCTGGCGCCGAACCTGAAGCAGGGCGCGGCGCTCCTGTTCGCCCACGGGCTCAACATCCACTTCAACCTGATCGAGCCGCGCCCGGACCTCGACGTGCTGATGGTCGCGCCGAAGGGACCGGGGCACACCGTCCGCTCGGAGTACCAGCGCGGCGGCGGCGTGCCGTGCCTGCTCGCCATCGCCCAGGACGCGACCGGGAGCGCCCACGAAGTGGGCTTGTCGTACGCGGCCGCGATCGGCGGCGGGCGCGCCGGCATCATCGGGACGACGTTCAAGGAGGAGTGCGAAACCGACCTGTTCGGCGAGCAGGTCGTGCTGTGCGGCGGGCTCAGCCATCTGATCGTCGCCGCCTACGAGACGCTGATCGAGGCCGGCTACGCCCCCGAGATGGCGTACTTCGAGTGCCTGCACGAGGTGAAGCTGATCGTCGATCTGATCTACGAGGGCGGGCTCGCCAACATGCGCTACTCGGTCTCCAATACCGCCGAGTACGGCGACTACACGCGCGGCCCGCGCATCGTGAACGACGCGGTCAAGGCCGAGATGAAGCAGATTCTCGCCGACATCCAATCGGGCCGCTTCGCGCGCGAGTGGATGCTCGAGAACCAGGTCAACCAGGCAAGCTTCAAGGCGATGCGCCGGCGCCAGGCCGAGCACCCGATCGAGGAGGTCGGCGACCGGCTCCGCGCCATGATGCCGTGGATCGCCAAGAACCGGCTGGTCGACAAGACCAAGAACTAGGCGAGAGCCGAACTCCGTGGGCGCGGCGATGGCGACGCGGCGATCGTCGCGACCGACGCGGACGATCAATCTCGCCTTGCAGGGCGGCGGGTCGCACGGCGCGTTCACCTGGGGCGTGCTCGACCGACTGCTCGAGGAGGATTGGCTCGCCATCGACGGCATCTCGGCGACCAGCGCCGGTGCCATGAACGCCGCGGTCCTGGCCGACGGGTTCCTCGCCGGTGGTGCCGAGGGTGCCCGCCGGGGCCTGACCGATTTCTGGTCGCGCGTCGCCGAGGCTACGGCCGCAAGCCCACTTCAGCCGACGGCCGCCGACAAGGCTCTGGGCGGCTGGAACATGGACTTGTCGCCTGCCTACCTCGCGCTCGACATGCTGAGCCGCGTGCTGTCGCCCTACCAACTGAATCCGCTCGGGCTCAACCCGTTGCGCGACATTCTCGGCGAGCACTTGAACTTCGATCGATTACGCCGAGCGCGTAATCCCCAACTGTTCGTCTGCACGACGAACGTCAAGCGCGGCGACATCCGCGTCTTTCGCAATCACGAGCTGACGGTCGACGCCCTGCTCGCCTCGGCGTGCCTGCCGTTTCTCTATCAGGCGATCGAAATCGACGGCGATCCTTATTGGGACGGCGGCTACATGGGCAATCCGGCGCTCTATCCGTTGATCCAGAACTGCGCGAGCGAGGACATCGTCATCGTCCAGATCAACCCGATCCGCCATGACCAAGTCCCGATGGATGCCCGCCACATCATCGACCGGGTGAACGAGATCAGCTTCAACGCCACGTTGATTCGCGAGCTTCGGGCCATGGACCTCGTCAACAGCATTGTCGAGAAGGGCGCGTCGGGAGGGACGCGACGCCTCAAGCACATCAAAGTTCACATGATCGAGGACGAAGCCTTGATGGGCGAGCTCGGCTTCTCGAGCAAGCTCAACGCCTCGTGGGACTTCCTGACGTTCCTGCGCGATCGCGGCCGCGATGCGACCGGCGCATGGCTCGCCGAGCACGCCGACGAGCTAGGCCGCCGCTCGACCTTCGACGTCTCGGCCCTGAGTCAGTCGGGCAGGGCGCCATGACGCGCCCGAGCGACTAAGAAGGCCGCGGCCGTGACCAAGGCGGCCGCGACCGCGCCCGGCACCCTCACTGACGCCCAGCGCCGGCGGGGCATCATCTGCGTGCTCGCCAGCATGGGGGTGATCGGCTGCAACGTCGGGCTGTTCCATCCGCTGATCGCGCTCAACCTCGAGGCGCGCGGGATCACCACGACGCTGATCGGTCTGAACGCGGCGACGCCCTTCGTCGCCGCGATCCTGACCGCGCCCTTCCTGCCGCGCCTCGCCGCCCGGATCGGGCTGGTCGGCGTGCTGCTTTCGGCGGGCGCGGTCGACGTCGTCGCGATCGCGGGCTTCGTCCTGGTCGATGACCTAGCGGCCTGGTTCGTGTTCCGCTTCGTCATGGGCATCGGCATGATGCTCCACTGGGTCGGCAGCGAGACCTGGATCAACGCGGCCGTGAACGACGTGCACCGCGGCAAGATCGTCGGCCTCAACGGCGCGCTGTTCTCCGCCGGCATGGCGTGTGGGCCGCTCGTGCTGGGCTTGCTCGGCACGGCCGGAACCCTGCCGTTCCTGGTCAGCATGGGCATCATCGCGGCCTCGACCACGCCGTTCCTGTTCGCGTTCGGGACCGCGCCCGCGAGCCGGCACCGCCGTTCGGGCGACCTCTGGCGCGCGTGCAGACGAGCACCGACGGCGATGCTCTCGGGGTTCGCCCAGGGCATCCTCGTCATGGCGCTGTTCGTCCAATTGCCGATCTACGGGCTCCGCAGTGGGCTTGGCGAGACGACCGCGGTGACGCTGCTTTCGGCGCTGGTGATCGGCGGCTCGATCGCGCCACTGCCGCTCGGCTGGCTCGCTGACCACCTAAACCGGCGTCTGCTTCTGATCCTGTGCGGGGCGGTCACCCTGGCCAGCGCGCTCGCGCTGCCGCTCGCGGCCGGCAGCACCGTGCTGCTGTGGGCGGTCCTGCTGATTTGGGGCGGCGCGGGCGGCGGGCTTTACACCCTCGCGCTGGTCCGCATCGGCGAGCTCACCCCGCCAGAGCAGCTTGGCGCCGCCACGGCTGCGTTCGTCATGATCACCCATGTCGCCTCGATCGCCGGCCCGATCCTGCTCGGCGGCGGCATGGATGTGTGGGACCCCCACGGCTTCGTCGTGGTCACCGCGGGCGCGGCGTTCCTGTTCGTCGCCTTCGGTGCGCTCCGTTACGCGACCGTCCCGGACCTACCGCGCGCGCGGGGCTAACGCCTGAGGCGGTCGGGATTCTCCCTTGGTTCCAGCCCCTTGGCGGGCCGATGGGCTCGTTTGGGCCGGCAGCGGTCGCGACGAACCTTCACAAGCCGCGTCGGAAAGTGCTAAGAGCGCGCTCGTCGGGCAATTATCGCTGGCGTCGGGCGGAGCCCTTCATTTATCCTTAACGATGCGTTGACAATGATGAAAACAGCGCGAGAAGCGTCGGCGCGCGGCGACGACCGGATACGGATGACCGAGGCGGGCACGAACCACTCGACCACGCGGGAACCACGGGTTCCGGCCGCGGGCGGTTGCGTGCCTTCGGGCGCCGTGGCGATCGGCGGCGTGCGCGGGTCTTGGCTTCGACTTAGGCACCCCTGAGCGGGGCCGCGAAGGCGTGGCGGCCGTTCAGGGGATGACCGTTATGCCTGCGTCGAAACCATTGACCTAGGGAGAGTTCCCCATGGCTCCGGCCATCAAGTCCAACCGAGTCGTCATCTTCGACACCACGTTGCGCGACGGCGAGCAGTCGCCCGGCTGCTCGATGAACATCGAGGAAAAGCTGCGCGTCGCCGAGCAGCTCGACCGCATGGGCGTCGACGTCATCGAGGCCGGCTTTCCGATCGCCTCGAACGGCGATTTCGAGGCGGTGCGCGAGGTCGGCCGCGTCGCCAAGAACGCGATCGTCTGCGCGCTCGCGCGCGCCGGGCGCAAGGACATCGACCGCGCCGCCGAGGCGCTCCAGGCCCGCGCCGGGCCCAAGCGCATCCATACCTTCATCGGGACCAGCCCGCTGCACATGAAGCACCAGCTGCGCATGGAGCCCGAGCAGGTCCACCAGGCCGTGATCGACAGCGTGACCTACGCGCGCAACTTCACCGGCGACGTCGAGTGGAGCCCCATGGACGCCTCGCGCACCGAGCACGACTTCTTGTGCCGGACCGTCGAGGCGGCGATCCGCGCCGGCGCGGGCACCATCAACATCCCCGACACGGTCGGCTACGCGACCCCGGACGAGTTCGGCCGGCTCATCGAGATGCTGTTCAACCGCGTGCCCAATATCGACAAGGCGGTCGTCTCGGTGCATTGCCACAACGACCTGGGGCTCGCGGTCGCCAACAGCCTCGCCGCGGTCATGGCGGGCGCCCGCCAGGTCGAGTGCACGATCAACGGCATCGGCGAACGGGCCGGCAACGCCGCGCTCGAGGA
>JBBDQV010000159.1:19748-21250 GCA_040905845.1 Alphaproteobacteria bacterium
GCTTAAGACGCGCCACGACCGCTACGGCTGCGTGACCGGCGTGGTGACCGAGCAGATCACCCGGGCCTCGAGGCTGGTCTCCAGCATCACCAGCTTCAACGTCCAGCCCAACAAGGCGATCGTCGGCGCCAACGCCTTCGCCCACGAATCGGGCATCCATCAGGACGGCATGCTCAAGCACGCCGGGACCTACGAGATCATGAGCCCGGAGTCGGTCGGCCTGGTGCGCTCGACGCTCGTCATGGGCAAGCATTCCGGACGCCACGCCTTCAAGACCAAGCTCAAGGAGCTGGGGTTCGAGCTCGACGAGCGCGCGCTCGACGAGGCGTTCCAGCGCTTCAAGGACCTGGCCGACCGCAAGAAGGACGTGTTCGACGAGGACCTGGTGGCCCTGGTCGACGACGAGGTGGCGAGCGGCCACGACCGCATCAAGTTCGTCGCGCTCCAGGTCGTCTGCGGCTCCCATGGCCCGCAGAAGGCGACGCTCGCGCTCGGCGTGGATGGCACCGAGCGGACGACGACGGCGACCGGCAACGGCCCGGTCGACGCGACGTTCAACGCCATCAAGGCCTTGTTCCCGCACCAGGCCAAGCTGCAGCTCTTCCAGGTGCACGCGGTCACCGAGGGCACCGACGCCCAGGCCGAGGTCACCGTGCGGCTCGAGGAGAACGGTCGCACGGTCAACGGGCTCGGCGCCGATCCCGACACGCTGGTCGCCTCGGCGCGGGCCTACCTCAACGCGCTCAACCGGCTCTTGCTGAAGCGGGAGAAGTCGGCGCCGGCCGCGCTCTCGGCCTGATCCGGCCGAATATCGAGTAACCAGGGGCCGCCGCCTCCCGGCGCGGAGGCGGCGGGTCCCGATGCCAGGGGCGAGGGACCCGAAGGACGAGTCATGCTGTCCAGATTGCTTGGTCTCATGTCGGCCGACATGGCCATCGACCTCGGCACCGCCAACACGCTCGTCTACGTCAAGGGCCGCGGCATCGTGCTCAACGAGCCCTCGGTCGTGGCCATCGTCAACGTGCGCGGCAAGACCCAGGTGCTCGCCGTCGGCGACGAGGCCAAGCAGATGCTCGGCCGCACGCCCGGCAACATCGAGGCGATCCGGCCGCTCCGCGACGGCGTCATCGCCGACTTCGAGATCGCGGAGGAGATGATCAAGCACTTCATCCGCAAGGTGCACAACCGGCGCAGCTTCGTCAGCCCCCAGGTCATCGTCTGCGTGCCCTCGGGCTCAACGGCGGTGGAGCGCCGCGCCATCCAGGAATCGGCGGAGAGCGCCGGCGCCCGCCGCGTCTACCTGATCGAGGAGCCGATGGCGGCGGCGATCGGCGCCGGCCTGCCGGTGACCGAACCGACGGGCTCGATGGTCGTCGATATCGGCGGCGGCACGACCGAAGTCGCCGTGCTGTCGCTCGGCGGCATCGTTTATTCGCGCTCGGTGCGAGTCGGCGGCGACAAGATGGACGAGGCGATCATCGCCTACATCCGCCGCAACCATA
>JBBDQV010000160.1:0-21203 GCA_040905845.1 Alphaproteobacteria bacterium
CCTACGGTGTCGCCGACCGCGTATCAGACTGGCGCGCCGTGACGGAAGACCCGTCGATCGACGTGGTCTCGATCTGCTCGTACGACGACGGGCATGCCGAGCAGGCAGTCTCGGCGTTCCGTAACGGCAAGCACGTCATGGTCGAGAAGCCGGTCGCGCTGCACCGCTCCGAGCTCGAAGCGCTGGTCCGCGCCTGGCAGGACAGCGGCAGGCTGCTCACCTCGAACCTGATCCTCAGGCGCTGCCCGCGGTTCTTGGAGCTCAAGGCGCGGATCGACGCCGGCGAACTCGGGGAGGTGTTCGCCATCGAGGGTGACTATTTGCACGACATCCTGGAGAAGCTGACAGAGGGCTGGCGCGGCCGGCTGCCGTTCTACTGCACGATCTATGGTGGCGGCATCCACCTGATCGATCTGATGCGCTGGCTCGTCGGGCGCGAGGTCGAGGCCGTGGCCGGCATGGGCAACAAGGTGCTGACCCGCGATACCCGCTACAAGTTCGACGACAGCTTCATGACGCTACTGCGCTTCGAGGGCGGCGCGCTCGGCAAGTGCCTGACGACCCTCGGCCCCAAACGGCCGAAGCTCCACGCGCTCAGCGTGTTCGGCACGCGCGGGACTTTCGTCAACGGCGTGCCCGACGCGACGCTGTTTCACGGCGACGATCCCGAGCGCGCCGAGCGCGTCACGGCGCCCTACCCCGGGATCGACAAAGGCAATCATCTGCCGGATTTCATCGCCGCCATTCGCGAAGGCCGCGAGCCCATGGTCTCGGGGCGCGACGTCGTGCGCGTGATGGACGTTTGCCTCACCGCCCGCGAGGCGACCGAGGCCGGCCGGACCCTCGTCGTCGACTATACGGTCTAGAGTGTGAGTCGTAATCCGGGGATCGAAGCATGTGCCGCCCTGCGCGAGGGCCGGCGGGCATGACGGCGCTGGGCGATCCGACCGATCGTTTGGCGGGCGAGCGCGTGCTGCTGATCGGCGGCGCCGGCTTCATCGGTCACCACCTGGCGCTGGCGCTCGGGCGCGCGGGCGTCGCCGTGATGGTCGTGGACAACCTGATGGTCAACAGCCTGGTCGACAACGTGTTCGCGGACGGTTCGGACGCCCTGCGCCGCGAGCTCTACCTGGGTTTCCTGCTCGAACGTTACCGGCTGATGCGCGAGGCGGGGGTCGAGCTTCGCAACGCCGACGCGCGCCAGATGGTGGACCTCGCGCGCGCGTTCGAGGCGTTCCAGCCGACCAAGGTGGTTCATCTCGCCGCGATCGCGAGCGCGCTCGAGGCGCGCCGCGACCCCGGGCTTTGCTTCGACCTGCAGCTCGTCACGCTCAGGAACGCGCTCGAGCTCTGCCGTGTGCGCGCGGCCGCGGTCAACCAGCTCGTGCTGATGAGCTCGTCCACGGTCTACGGCGACTTCGCGACCGAGTCGGTGGACGAGAGCACGCGGCCGAGCCCGCGCGGCATCTACGCCAACACCAAGTACATGGCCGAGCGGCTGGTGCGCACGTACAACCACCAGCACGGGCTGGGGACGACGATCGTGCGCCCGAGCGCGCTCTACGGCGAACGCTGCGTCAGCCGGCGCGTGAGCCAGGTGTTCATCGAGAACGCGCTCCGGGGCCGACCGCTACCGCTCGAGGGCGGCGGCGCCGGACGGCTCGACTTCACCTACATCGAAGACCTAGTCGAAGGCTTGGTGCGCGCGCTCGCGTTCCACGGCGGCGCGGATTCGTCCGAGACGTTCAACCTGACCTACGGCGACGCGCGCACCATCGCCGAGCTCGCCCGCATCGTTTGCGAAGTCGTGCCCGGCGCCCGCGTCGAGGAGTGCCCGCGCGCCGAGGACAAGCCCGTGCGCGGCACGCTCGCGACCCGGCGCGCCGAAGAGGTGCTCGGTTTCAAGGCGCGCTGGCCGCTGGAAGAGGGATACCGCCGCTACTGTGCCTGGTACGCCGAGGAATGGCGCGCGGCGACGCGGCGGATGGGCCGGGGATAATGGCGGCCAATGGCCTGATCGTGTTCGCGCGCATGGCATCGAGGCGCCTGCCCGGCAAGGCGCTGCACGACGTGGCGGGGCGGCCGCTCTTGGGCCGGGTGCTCGACCGCGCGCGACGGGTACCCAACGCGACACTCGTCGTGGCGACGACGGCGTTCGCCGATGACGACGCGCTCGCCCGCTACGCCGAGGCCGAGGGAGTATCGGTGTTCCGGGGGGCGGCGGGGGACGTGGCCGGCCGCGCGCTCGCCTGCGCCCGCGCCTACGGCTTCGTCCGGTTCGGCCGGGTGACCGGGGATTCGCCGTTCATGGACCCCGGCCTCTTCACACGGTTGCTCGAGCGCCACGAGGCGGAAGGCCTTGATCTCGCGACCAACGTCTTCCCGCGCAGCTTCCCGCCGGGACTGAGCGCCGAGGTCGTGGCGACCGATGCGCTCGCGCGCGTCACGGCGGCGACGAGCGAGCCGTGCCACCGGGAACACGCTACGAAGTACATCTACGAGCACGCCGACGCCTTCCGCATCGCCAACGTCGCGGCGGGAGACGGCCGCTACGCGGGTCTGCATCTGGCGGTCGACACGGCCGACGACCTGGCGCGCGCGACGAGCATCGCGCATCGGCTGGGCCCGCGCGCCGCGACCGCCGCGCTCGACGAGATCGCCGAGCTGGCGCTGGCGTTCGACGCGCGCGATCGGGCCCGCGCATGAGTCGGCTCGCGATCCTGGGCGGCGCGCCGGTCATCGACCGGGAGCTCGCGGCCTACGCCGCCATGGGCGAGGCCGAGGTCGAGGCCGCCTGCGCGGTTGTCCGCTCGGGCCGGCTTTCGGGCTTCTTCGGCAGCGCCGGGCCGGAGTACCTGGGCGGCCCAAGGGTGCGCGCCTTCGAGGCCGCCTGGGCCGCCGAGGTTGGCTCGCGCCACGCGGTCTCGGTGAACTCGGCGACCTCGGGCCTGATCGCCGCCATGGGAGCGATCGGGCTGTCGCCGGGCGACGAGGTCATCCTGCCGCCAACGACCATGTCGGCCACGGCGATGGCGCCGCTCGTCTATGGCGGGATCCCGGTGTTCGCCGACATCGAGCCGGCGACGTTCTGCCTCGACACGGGCGTAGTCGAGGCGGGCATCACGTCGCGCACGCGCGCGATCCTGGCGGTCAACCTGTTCGGACATCCGGCGCCGCTTGCGCGCCTACGCGGCCTCGCGGACCGGCGCGGCCTGATGCTCGTCGAGGACAGCGCCCAAGCGCCGGCGGCGGCGGAGAACGGGCGCCGCTGCGGCACCGTGGGCCATATCGGCGTCTACACCCTCAACTGGCACAAGCACATCCACACCGGCGAAGGCGGCATGGTCGTGACAGACGACGACAAGATCGCCGAGCGCCTGCGCCGCATTCGCAACCACGGCGAGAACGTGGTCGGTCATGGCGACGACCTCGCGAACATGGTCGGCTTCAACTTCCGGCTGACCGAGCTCCAGGCGGCGATCGGGTCGGTCCAGCTTCGCGACCTCGCGCGCCACGTCGAGCGCCGGCGCCGGCTCGCCCGCGCGCTGACCGACGGGCTCGCGGATCTCGACGGCATCACGGTGCCGACGACGCGGCCGGGCTGCACCCACGACCATTACGTCTGGGCGGCGCGTTACGACGCGGGACGCGTGGGCGTCGTCCGCGCGACCTTCGCCCGCGCGCTCGACGCCGAGGGGTTCCCCAACGCCGTCGGCTACGTCCCGCCACTCTATCGTTTGCCGCTGTTCCGCAAGCGCGTGGCCATTGGCCGCGACGGCTGGCCCTTCACGCTGACCAACCGGACCTACGACGACGGGCTCTGCCCCGTGGCCGAGCGCCTGCACGACCAGCTCATTCTGTTCGAGCCGTGCCGGTGGGACGCCGACGCCGCCATGGCCGAACGGCTGGTCGAATCGTTCCGCAAGGTCCACGCGCACCGGGACGAGCTGCGCGCTGTGGGCGGGAACGGCTGACGTGCCCCGCGTCGTCGCCAGCATCGAGGCGCGCATGGGCTCCTCGCGCCTGCCTGGCAAGGTGTTGGCCGACATCGCCGGCAAGCCGGCGCTCACTTGGATGATCGAACGCCTCCGCAGGGCCAATAGCCTGAACGAAATCGTGCTGGCGACGACGACGGCACCGCTCGACGACAAGCTTGAGGTGTGGGCGAGGGAGCATGGTGTCGCCTGCTTCCGTGGCTCGGAGGGCGACGTTCTCGGGCGTGTCGTCGCGGCGCATCGGCGGCAGGGCACCGAGGTGATCGTCGAGCTCTGCGGCGATTGCCCGCTTATCGACCCGGAGATCGTCGATCACGCGGTGGACACGTTCCTCCTCAATACCCACGAAATCGTCAGCAACGCGCGGAAGCCGAGCTTTCCCCAGGGTCTCGACGTCCAGGTGTTCCGCTTCGACACGCTTGCGGACGTGGCCGCGACGATAACCGATCCCGCGGTCCGAGAGCACGTCTCCCTGTACTTCTACGAGCACGAGGACCGGTATCGCATCCATCACCTCGCGGCCCTGGCACGCTGGCGGGACCCGGACCTCCGCCTGCAACTCGACCATCGCGAGGACCTTCTGTTCCTGAACGAGCTGTGTAGGCGGTTGGTGCAAAAGCACGAATGCACCTTCGGAGTCGGAGAGATTCTCGAAGTCCTCCGGAATGACCCAGGCCTACTGACCATCAATGGCCATCTGCGGGAACGCCCGCCGCGATGAACGAGACGTTGCGGACCGTGATCGTCGGCTTCGGCCGGATCGCCGACCGGCTCGCCGATGACGAGCAAATGGCTCGACACTTCCGCTTCGCGACCCACGCCCAGGCCCTGAGGGCCGTCGTGGGCTTCCACTGGGACGCGGTCGTCGACCCCGACGAGGAAGCGCTGCGCCGGGCGCGCGAGCGCTGGGGCATCGAGATCGCGGTCCGCGACGTCGCCGACCTGAGCGATACCCGCTTCGACGTCGCCGTGCTGGCCACGCCGCCCGACCGGCGGATCGCCGTTCTCGACCGGCTGCCGGGCCTCAGGGCGATCGTCGTCGAGAAGCCGCTCGGCACCAGCCGTGCCGAGACAGAGCGCTTCGCCGCGCTCGTGCGCGAACGCGGGTTGGTCGTTCAGGTGAACTACTGGCGGCGGTTCGATGGCGGATCGAGTGCGGTTCGCGGGTTATTGCCGGTCGTCGGACGGCCCCAGGCCGCTTGCGGGCTTTACGGCAATGGTCTCCGCAACAACGGCAGCCATCTGATCGACCTGGTGCGCATGGCGCTGGGCGAGATCGCCGAGGCACGCGCGCTCGGCCCGGCACGGCCGGTTTCCGAGGCCCCGATCGCCGGCGACGTGGACATTCCCTTTGCGCTGACGCTGCGGGATGCGACGATCGTCACCGCGCTGACGCTTGACTTCCACCACTATCGCGAGGTCGGGCTCGACATCTGGTACGAAACGGGACGCATAGCGTTCATGCAGGAAAGCCTTTCGATCCGCCACTTCCCCGTGGCCGAGCATCGCGCGCTCGTCGGCGCGCGCGAGATCGCCTCGGATCGGCCCCGTGATCTCACGGTGGTCGCGGGCGATGCCCTGCGCGGCCTCTACATCGATCTCCACCAAGCGCTTCGCCACGATAGGGCGACCAACTCCGGCCTCGGCAACGCGCTCGCGAACGAGCGGATCGTCGAGGCGATCGTCGAGTCGGCCCGGCGCGGCGGCGCGGCGCTGGCGTGCGGTCCCGGCGCGATGTCGGCCGATGCGGACTGACGTGCTGATCCTGGTCGAGGACGCGGGCGCCGCGAACATGGCGGCGCCGCTTCCGGCCGCGCTCGAGCCTTTCGGCCTGTCGACCCGGCTGGTCGCCGCCGGCGCCGCCACGCGCCAGCTCCGCGACCTCGGAACGCCGAGCGAGCCGCTCGACGGCCGTTCGGCAAAGGCTCTCCTGGCCGACGCGGCGCCGAGGCTCGTGGCGGTGGGAACCTCCGAGGACGCGGACGCGGTCGGCCTCGACCTGGTCACGGCGGCGCGCGCCTTGTCCATTCCAAACGCCGGTCTGGTCGACGCCCCGACCAACGCCACGTCGCGGTTTCGCGGCAGAGGCTCGGCGACGTTCGGTCATGCGCCGGACGCCCTCTTGGTCGCCGACGCGGCGACCAGGTCCGACTTCGTGGCCGCGGGATGGGCCGCTTCGCGCATCGAAGTCGTCGGCCACCCGCACCGCGACCGGGTGCGCGCCGAGCGCCGCCGGCTCGATGTCGAAGGCCGTGCCTCCGCGCGCGCGCGCGTGCTGCCCGACGCGCCGGCCGACCGCCCCGTTCTCGTGCTGCTCGCCGAGGCCTCGGATGGTCTCGATCCAGCCCAGTTCCGGCGCACGGACGACTACACGCTTCTCGGCCGGGGCCGCGGTCATCGACGGACCGATATCGTGATCGAGGAGGTGCTCGACGCCGCAGCTACCATGGTGCCCAGGCCCTGGATCCTGTTGCGGCCGCACGCCAAGAACGGCGCCGGCGAGTTCGATGGCTACCGCGCCAAAGTCGGGCGCCTTGGCCGCGACGAGACTATGTTCGACCTGCTCTACGCGGCCGACCTGGTCGTCGGCTTGACCACGGCGGCGCTGGACGAAGCGGCGCTGCTGGGCCGCCCGACGCTTTCGGTCGTGCCGCGCGCCGCCGAGGCAGCCTGGCTCGCCTCGGCCGGGCTCACGCCGGTCGCCCACGACCGCGCCATGCTGCGCCACATGCTGAGCGAGCGCATTGGAGCGGCGGGACCACGGGCGGATGACCTCGATCGCGCCTTCCCGCCGGGCGCCACGGAGCGCGCGGCGCGCGCGCTCGCCCGGCTGGCGACGGTGGCCTGAGCGATGGCGTTCGCGCCGACCCTGACGACGCCGCGACTGCGCCTCGTGCGCTTCGGGCGCGAGCACCTGACCGAGCGCTACGTCGCCTGGCTCAACGACCGCGAGGTCGTGCGCTTCAGCGAGCAGCGCCTGCGCCGACACACGCTCGAATCGTGCACCGCGTACTGGCGCTCGTTCGAAGGCACCCCGAACTATCTATGGGCGATCGAGCTGACGACACCGGAGCCCGTCCACGTCGGCAACCTCAACGCCTTCGTCGACGAGCGCAACCGTATCGCCGATCTCGGCATCCTGGTCGGCGAGAAGGCGTTGTGGGGCCAGGGCCTGGGCCGCGAGGCGTGGTCCGCGGGGTGCACGTTCCTGCTGAACGGCGCGCGCATGCGCAAGGTGACCGCCGGCACGCTCGCCACCAACAAGGGCATGCTGGCCGTGATGCGGGCGTGCGGCATGATCGAGGACGGCCGCCGCTCGCGTCACGTGCTCGTCGATGGCCGCGCCGTGGACCTGGTCCACGCCGCGCTGTTCCGCGCGGACGTCGTCGAGGACCGGGGGCGGTGACCGGCTTCGAGTCGCTCGACGACCGGGGCGTGCTGGTGACCGGTGGCACGGGTTCGTTCGGCCGCGCGTTCGTCGCCGCCGTGCTCGCGCGTCACCGGCCGCGTCGGCTGGTGGTCTATTCGCGCGACGAGCAGAAGCAGGCCGAGATGGCGGCCGGGCCGGCGTTCCGCGACCGGGGCGACGTGCGCTTCTTCATCGGCGACGTGCGCGATCGCGAGCGGCTCGAGACCGCGATGCGCGACATCGACGTGGTCGTCCACGCGGCCGCGCTCAAGCACGTGCCGATCGCCGAGTACAACCCGATCGAATGCGTCAAGACCAACGTCCACGGGGCGGAGAACGTGGTCGCCGCCGCCGTGCGCGCGGGCGTGGCCCGCGTCGTCGCGCTGTCGACCGACAAGGCGGTGAACCCCATCAACCTCTACGGCGCGACCAAGCTGGCCGCGGACAAGATCTTCGTCGCCGCCAACAACTGGAGCGGCGGCGCGGGCACGCGCTTCGCCGTTGTGCGCTACGGCAACGTGTTCGGCTCGCGCGGCAGCGTGGTTCCCCTGTTCCGTCGCCTGCTCGCCGAGGGCGCGGCCAGCCTGCCGATCACGGATGCGCGCATGACCCGGTTCTGGATCACGCTCGAGCGCGGCGTCGAGGTCGTTCTGGCGACGATCGCCGCCATGCGCGGCGGCGAGATCGTCGTGCCCAGGATCCCGAGCATGGGGATCGTCGAGCTGGCCGCCGCGCTGGCACCCGGTCATCCGACCCACCTCGTCGGCGTCCGGCCCGGCGAGAAACTGCACGAGGTGCTGATCACCGAGGACGACGCGCGCACGGCGTGGGAGTTCGCGGACCGCTACGTCGTCGAGCCCGCCTTCGCCACCTTCGAACGCGCCGCGCTGGCCGAGGCTGGGGCCCGGCGCGTCGCCGAGGGCTTCCGCTACGCGAGCAATGACAATCCCGACCGCCTCGACGCTGAGCGCTTCCGCGGCCTGCTGACCAACCTCGACGAGCAGCCGTGACCGGCCCGTTCCTGCCCTATGGTCGGCCGTCGATCGACGACGACGACGTGGCCGCCGTCGCCACCGCCCTGCGCGACGATCTGCTGACGACGGGTCCGCGCGTCGAGGCGTTCGAGTCCCGGCTCGCCGAGCGGGTCGGAGCTTCGGAGGCCGTCGTCTGCGCGAGCGGCACCGCCGCGCTTCACCTGGCCATGCTCGCGCTCGACCTCGGCCCGGGCGATGCCGCGATCGTGCCGACGGTCACGTTCGTCGCGACGGCCAACGCGGTGCGCCTGACCGGGGCCGAGGTCGTCTTCGCCGACGTCGACGCCGAGACGGGCCTGATGACCGCGGACCATCTCGACGAGGCGCTGGCGCGCGCGGGTACCTTGCGTCCCAAGGCCGTCGTTCCCGTCCATCTCGCGGGGCAGTGTCACCACCCCGCCGGGCTTCGTGCCCGCGCAAACCGCCATGGTCTTGCGATCGTCGAGGACGCCTGCCACGCGCTGGGCACGCGCTACGGCAATGGCGTCGCGATCGGCGGCGGCCGGCACGCCGACATGGCGTGCTTCTCGTTCCATCCGGTCAAGACCATCACCATGGGCGAAGGCGGCGCCGTGACCCTGAACGACGCGCCGCGCGCCCGGCGCCTGCGTCGTCTGCGCTCCCACGGCATCGATCGCCAGAGCGCGCCGAAGGGTGATCCATGGCGCCGCATCATGACCGAGCCGGGGCTCAACTACCGAGCCTCGGACGTCGCCTGCGCGCTGGGCCTGAGCCAGCTCGCCAAGCTCGACCGATTCATCGCGCGCCGCGCGGCACTCGTGGCGCGCTACGAGGCGGCGCTGGCGTCCTCGATCCCGCTGGTGCGGCCGCTCGGCCGGGCCGCGTCGTGTCGGCCCGGCTGGCATCTGGCGGTCGTTCTCGTCGACTTCCGGGCGGCCGGGCTCGATCGCGCCACGGTGATGGCGCGCCTCCAGGCCGACGGCGTCGGCACCCAGGTTCATTTCCCGCCGGTGCACGAGCAACCGTACTACTCCGAACGGTACGGCGCGCTGGATCTCCCCGGCGCACGGCGTTACCACGAGCGGGCGCTGACCCTTCCCCTGTTCCCGGCCATGACCGATCACGACGTCGACCGGGTCGTCGCGGCGCTTGGGTCCGCGCTGGGCCCGCGGCCATGACGTCGGTTCGCGACACGCCGCAGATCGCCGCCTGGCGTGGCGACTTCGGCGACGCCTACACCGAGCGCGTCGGCGCCACGCCGGCACGCGTGCACGCCGCGACCCGTTGGTGGGCGCGCATTCTGGAGTCGTTCGCGGGCGACCTGCCCGACTCGATCCTCGAGGTCGGCGCCAACGTCGGCATCAACCTGCGCGCTCTCGCCAACTTGACCGAGGCGACGCTCTACGCCGTCGAGCCGAACGCGCGGGCGCGCATGACGCTCGTTGGCGACGGCGTGGTCGCGCCGGAGCGCGCGCTCGACGGCACGGCGGCGGCGATCCCGCTCGGCGGCGCCTCGATCGACCTCGTGTTCACGAGCGGAGTCCTGATCCACGTCGCGCCAGACGAGCTGCCCGCCGCGCTCGCCGAGCTCCATCGCGTCGCGCGCCGCTGGGTGCTGGCCATCGAGTACTTCGCCGTGCGGCCGGAGACCGTGCTCTACCAGGGTCTCGACGGCCTCCTGTTCAAGCGCGACTTCGGCCGTTTGTGGCAAGAACTCTACCCTGCGTTGCGCATCGTCGATTCCGGCTTCTTCTGGAAGCCGCAATGGGGTGCCGACGACGTCACCTGGTGGCTGTTCGCGAAGTCATGACCCTAGAGCAAAATCCGCTCGGATTGAACCAACGGGTTCAGTCCGAGCGGATGAAATTGCTCTAGTTTCAATGATTCTAGAGCAGCTTTACCCGATCGGCGGATCGCCCTTGGCGATCCAAACCGATCGGGTGCTGCTCTAGGCTCACAACAAGTCCTTGGTAGGCCGCCTCGGCCGCCGGTTCGACGTTTCGCTTCAGATGCTTGAAATCATAGTCGCCGAGGTCGAACGAGACGGCGCGGAGCGCGGCGATGAACCGGGCCGCCTCGGCCCGGGCCGCCGCCCCGTCGAAGTCGGGGTCGAGCGCACGGTCGAGGATGGGACGCAGGTCCGCGAGCGAGCCTGGCACGTGGACGTGGCCCAGCACGTCGTAGAGGTTGTGGCTCCCGAACGCGACCACGGGCCGGCCCATGACCGCGGCCTCGAGCCCGACGGTGCCGGTCACGGTGGCGACCGCGCGCGCGGCGATGCCGCCCTCGCGCGGATCGAGCAGGACGACGTTCTTGAGCGCGCGGATCTGGTCGTAGAAGTCGCGCGGCCGGCGACCCACGGCGTGAACGGTCTCCTTGACGGCGAGCAAGACCCCGGCCGGCAGGTCGCGGCCGAGGCTCGCGATGGCGGCGAGCTGGAAGAAGAACTCCGGCGAGATCTGACCCATGGAGATCTCGGGCTCCTCCTGGAGCGCATAGAAGACGAAAACCTGGCCTTCGAGGGAGGCGAGCGGCGCCGCGACGCGGAGCAGCCGGCGCCAGTCGGCGCGCCGACGGGCGAGCAAGCGGACCTGGTCGCCGAGGTGGTAGCCGGCGCGCGCCTTCTCGTGGCCTCGCAGCCGGCCCCAACCGTGGCGCAGCACCGTCGCCAGCGCATCGCGCGCGACGGCGCGCCGCGTGATCGCCGCGTGGAAGTCGGCCCGGCTCGTCCGGTCCAGGGCGTACGGCGCCTCGACCGTGACCTCCGGGCCGGCCTCGATCGCGCGGAACCGCGCCTCGATCGCCGGGCAGGCGAGCCGCTCGTCGATCGCCCAGTGGTAGAGGTTCGCCCAGCGCGACGAGGACAGGAACCGACAGGGTATGCCGCGCGTCGCGGCGAGCCGGGCGAGCTCGATGCGTCCGTTGACGACGAGCGTGGGCTCCTTCTCGGTGATCTCCCGGTCCCACGACTCGAGCGTCGCGTTGTACGCCGCGAGCATGGCGCCGTAGGAGGCCTCGGACGGGCGCGAGCGGGGATGCCCCGGTCCGGCCAGCGCGTAGCCGCGCCCGAGATGGCGGTTGGCCATGGCCAGGCGATTGATCGTGACGCCGAGCCGGTCCTCCCACGCGCGGGCGGAGCGCGCCTCGGCGGCCTCGTCCACTCCGCCCACGGGCAGCGCCTGCTCCGGGCGGCGCGCCGAGCCGATGGACGCGAACACGCCCTCGCGATCCTTCCCGCGGTGGAACGCCACGTCCTCGGCGGTGGGGCAGTAAAGGTGGACCTGGCTGCCGTGCCGCTGCTTGAGCCTGGCCGCCAGCCCGACCAGGACCCAGCGCAGCTCGGGGAACAGGGTCAGGCCGACGCGCGCGAGCGGGTCGGGCATGGCAGCGTCGCCGGCTCGAGGACCGGCAGGCTCTCGGGGAGCAGGGCGGCGGCGATCTCGAGCAACGTCTCGTCGCCGTACCTCGGCGCGACGAGCTGCGCGGCGAACGGCAGGCCCGAAGGCCCATGGAAGAGCGGCAGACTGATCACGGGCGCGCCCGCCAGCGTCCACACCAGGCACGAGTCGATGGGTTCGGGGGCACCCACGGCGGGCGCCTCGCCGGCGACCGCGAGGGTGAGCGCCGCGTCGAACGGCGCCAACGCCTCGGCAAGCGCGTGCTCGAAATCGCGCTGCCGTCGCGTGGCCGCGAGGTATTCGTCGAGCGTCGTGCGTGCACCGTCCTCTGCGACGGCGCGAAACGCCGCACTGACTCGCCCGGTCGCGAGCTCCGGCTCGAAGTAGTAGGCGAGTTGACGGTGATAGATCGTTCGGTGGGTCGCGTGCGCATCGGCGAAGGGCGGGCGGAGATCGAGCGGCGCCACGGTCATGTCGGGGCGCCCGGCGATGCGATCGACGAAATCCTCCAGGGCGCCGCGCGCGTAGCCTTCGGCATCGTCCCAACCGGGCGCTCGCGCGAGGGCGAGGCGGAGTTTCTGGCCACGGCGCGCGCGCGCGGCGGCAAGCCCCGCTTCGACGTGGGGGTAGTCGTCGCCCTTGACGCGAAACGTATCGAAAAGGAGCCGCGCGTCGGCGGCCGAGCGGGCGAACCAGCCAATGGTGTCGAGGGTGTCGGCGGTCTTGAGCACGCCGGTGCGCGGCACCAGGCCGAACGACGGCTTGAAGCCGACGACGCCCACGTAGCTCGCGGGCCTGACGATCGAGCCGGCCGTTTGGGTGCCGAGCGCCACCGGCACCATGCCGCACGCGACCGCCACGGCCGATCCGCCGGACGAGGTGCCGGCAATCCGACGTGCATCGCGCGGGTTGACCGTGGCCGACGGGGCGTGGACGGCAAACTCCGCAGTCGCTGTCTTGCCGGCGACGACGGCGCCGGCGAGCCTCGCTCTCGCCACGACGCGCGCGTCGTTGCCCGGCGTGAACGCGGCCCACAGGTCGCTGCCCATGGCGGTTGGCATGTCCTTGGTGTTGAACACGTCCTTGACCCCGAGGGGGACGCCGGCGAGCAGCGGCGCGGGGCGCCAGGCGTTCCAATCGACGCCGGCGAGCGCGCGGGCCTCGGCGCGCGCGAGCGTCGGGTCGAGAAAGCTCCACGCCCGCAGCAAGGGCTCGAGGGACGCGATCCGGTCGAGGCAGGCCGCCATCCAGTCCGCGGGCTCAAGCCGGCCCGCGCGGACGAGGCCAGCGCCTTCGCTGGCCGTAAGCTCGACGGGCGAGGACCCGGCCACGCCTCAGGGGCCCCGGCCGGTCCGCTTGGCACGCCCCGCGGCGAGCGCTGCGTCCATGTCGGCGCGCGGGATCGCGCCGAGCCGTTCCCGGTGGTCATCCATGATCGCGTAGAACTCCGCGCGGTCGTGGCCGGTGATGGCGAGGTAGTAGTCGAGCACGGCGGGCTCGACCGGATCATGGGCGCGGATCAGGCGCTGGCCCTCCTCGAGCGTCATGAGCCCGGCGCGCACGTCCTGGGCGACGTGGTCGGTCGCCCGCCCAAAGCCGCGCTTCAGGAACTTGGTGAAGTCGTGGACGCCGGGCATGATGCACTCGACGCTCTTGTAGCACTTGTAGGTGCCCTCGACCGGGGACTCTCGCCAGCCGTAGCGGTCGCGCAGGAACTCGGTCTGCGCCTCGTGGTCCCAGAACACGTAGTTGCCGATGTGGATGCCGACGACGCCGATGGCGTCGAGCTCGGCCTGGGATGGGAAGCGGAACGGCGCGAGGTCGGCGAGCGGCAGACCGGCGGTCGCGAAGTCCTCGGCCTCGACCTTGGCCGAGATCTTGATGAAGTAGTCCCGATCGAACGCGATGATGTCGTCGTAGCTGGCCTGGCCCGAGCCCTCGGCCGCGGATTCGCCCCACACCAGGAGCGGAATCCGGCGCTCGACGGCGACGCGCAGCGGGTAGGCGCCGACCCCGGCGTGGCAGTGCCAACACGAATCGCCGATCACCTCCAGGCTGCGCCGCGCGCATCGGTTCACCACCTCGCGCGCGGGCGTGAACATGACGTGGTCGACCTTGAAGGTGTCCAGGCACCACGCCAGGTTGCGCCGGCCGGTGTCGGTGAACCAGTTGTGGCTGAAGGTCACCGCCAGTGGCTTCATGCGATAGACCTGGGTCACCAGGTAGAGCTGATACGCGCTGTCCTTGCCGCCGCTGATCGGCACGATGCAGTCGTAGCCGCTGGCCCCCTTGCCCCGGTAGCGATCGAACAGCGCGGCGAGCTCGCGCTCCTTGGCCGCCCAGTCGATGCGCATCTTCTGCTCGGAGGACCGGCACGGCTTGCACACGCCCATGGCGTCGAAGTCGTTGCCTTCCTCGGTCGACGGGAAGCCGCAGCGCGTGCAGGTGCGCACCGTCGAGAACATCGGCGCGGTCGGGTCGGTGACGTAGGTCATGGTTGGTGACCGCTTCGGCGGGCTCGGACCATTGATGAAGGCGGGGCCGCGCTCCGTCAAGCGACCATGACCTCGCGCCCGGGTCCGCGCATCCTCGGCGCCGTGCTCGGCGGGCAACCCGGGCTCAGCGCGGCGCTGCTCGCCTGCCTGGTCCTGGCGGGATTCGCCGAAGGGATCGGCATGGCCGCCTTCCTGCCGCTGCTCGCCATGGCCGAGGAGGGCGGCGGCCCCGAGGGCGAGCTCGCCCGGTTCATGCTCGCGATACCCGCCTGGTTCGGCCTGGCGGTCGACGTGCGAGCGATGCTGCTGCTGATCGTCGGCGCCATGACGGTGCGCATCGCGCTGGTTCAGGGTGCCCTGACCGCGGCGGCGTTGGCCCAGGCGCGCCACGCCGCGCGCCTGCGCGCCCGACTTCTCGACGGCTTGCTCGCGGCGCGATGGAGCTATTTCGTCGATCAACCGATCGGCGGCCATGCCAACGCCATCGGCCTCGAGGCGGACCGGGCGGCGAGCGCCTATACCCTCGCCGTGCAGCTTCTGGCGAACGCGGTCCAGGTGCTCGCGTACCTGGTCGTCGCGTTGCTGCTCGCGTGGCGCGTCACGATCGTGGCCCTGCTCATCGCGGGCGTCATCGCGCTCGCGCTCGGCCCGTTGCTCCGCGTCATGCGGTCTCTCGGCAAGCGCCAGGCGGGTGCGTATCGGCGCCTGACCTCGCTCCTGATGGAGACCCTGCAGGGAATCAAGTCCCTGAAGGCGATGGCGGCCGAGGCTCGCCTCGGCGTCCTTCTGCACGGCGAGGTCGCGCGGCTGCGCCGCGCCGTCGCCCGCTACGCCGTCGTCGAGCACGCGGTGCGCGGCGGCCAGGAGTGGCTCCTGGTCGCGTTCGTCGGGCTCGGCATCTATGTCGCGTCGCGTGAGCTTTCGCTTTCCCTTTCGACCATCGTTGTCGGTGCCGCGCTGTTCTACCGGGCGGTCGGCCGGACCAACGCGGTGCAGGCCGCGTTCGGTCACCTGGCCTACAACCACGCGTTCCACGACGACCTCGTGGCGCGCATCGCCGCGGTCGAAGCCGCGCGTGAGCAGGGGCGCGGGCGCGAGGCGCCGTGCTTCGCGACCGCCATCGAGCTCGTGAACGTCCACTTCGGGCATGGACCGAGGCGGGTCCTGGCCGGGGTTTCGCTGACGATCCCGTTCGGCTCGCTCGTCGTCGTCAGCGGGTTGTCGGGCGCCGGCAAGACGACGCTGGCCGATCTCGTCATGGGCCTTCACGATCCCGACGCGGGCTCGATCCTGATCGACGGACGACCGCTCGCCACCCTCGATCTCGCGTCGTGGCGGCGCGGCATCGGCTTCATCGCCCAGGAGGCGTGGCTGCTCAACGACACGGTGCGCGTCAACGTCACGCTCGGCGACCCGGCGATCGGGGACGAGGCGGTCGATCAGGCGTTGGCCGAGGCCGACGCCCTTGGCTTCGTCCGCCGCCTGCCGCTGGGCATCGACACGGTCGTCGGCGAGCGCGGCGGCCGACTGTCGGGCGGCGAGCGACAGCGCCTCGCCCTCGCCCGCGCGCTCGCGCGCGGCCCCCGGCTGCTCGTGCTCGACGAGCCGACCTCGGCGCTCGACCTCGACGCCGAGGCGGCGATCTGCCAGACCGTCCGGGGCCTTCGGGGCCGGACGACCATCCTGGCCATCTCCCATCGTCCGGCGCTGGCGGCCGTCGCCGACCGCGTCTATCGCCTGACCGACGGCGCCCTGACGCTCGAAACCCCAGCACGCTCCCGCCTGGCATGAGCGTCGCCACGCGAACTCCTTTGAATGCTCGTGGCGACACCGTCGTTCCGTTCGACCTCGGAGCCAGCGCCGACGCGCCGAACTGGCGCGACGGCCTCGCGTGGCCCTTGGACGTTCGCTCGCTGGCCGGCCCGCTGCGTCGGGCCAGCGCGCGCCTGCTCGCCGCGAGCCTGACGCAGGACGACGCGGCGTGGCGCGACGCCGCGCTCCTGATGCTGCCCGGCTTCGCCAACCGGGCGCGGGCGATTTTGCTCGCTGCGCGCACCCTGGAAGCGTGCAAGGCCACGGGAATCCGGCTCGTCGGCGGCCCGCCCGAGCTCAATGCCCTGCGCGGCGACGGCGGCGGGCTCGGGGCCGACGGTGAGCTGGTCCTGCCGGGTGATCGCGTCGTGCCGCCGCGCTGGCGGGCGTGGGTACGCGCCGCGAGCTGGACGCCGCTCGGCCGCCTGCCGCGGGCCTGGCTCGCGCCCGGCGCGGTCGCGGTCACGCACAACCCACTGCTGGCCGCGACGGCGCGGCGCGGGACCGAGGCGATCGGCTTCGTCCACGCGGCCCGCATTCTGGCCGAGGCGCGATCCGGTGTTCCGGTGACGAGGCCGGACACCGCGGCGACCGCCGCGGCCCTGACCGACGCGCTGCTCGGCGAACTAGCGCTCGCGCCCCCCTACCGCGAGCGCGCGGCGGCCCTGATCGAAGCCCTCGCCCAGCGCGGACTGACCGCCGCCGCGCGCGACCTCGCCGGCCTTGGCCGGTTCCGCCGGCTGCCGCTCCGGTTGTGGTCGGGCACCGGGGGCCATCACGCGGCGCGCGCGATCGGACTCGCCGTCAGGGCAAGGGGTGGCGCCGTCACGCGCTTCGCTCACGGCGGGTCGCTCGGTGCGATCGACATGATCGAGCAGCTCGCGGCCACCGAACTCGCGGTCAGCGACCGTTTCGTCGTGCCGAGCGACGGCGTCCGCCGGCTGATCGATCAAACCAGGGGAATCGGCCTGCCTGTATTGACCCTGCCAGTCACGCTCGAAGTTGGCGCCCGGCGCCACACCGAACCAAGGTCACGGTCGCGGCCGCGCGCGGGCAGGCCGACGGTGATGTACGTGACGACGGCCGCGCTCGGACTCGCGGTCCACGCGCCGCCGTTCCTGCCCGATGTCGTCTACCTCGACTGGCAGCTTCGCGTCGCCGAAACCCTCGGGCGGCTGCCGATCCGGCTCGTGGCCAAGCCGCACCCCGAGGGGCTGTTGCGGGGCCGCGGTCACCCGCTCGCCGATGTCGCTGAAACCTGGTCGCGGCCGTTCGAGTCGGTCATGGCCGATGCCGATGCGTTCGTCTTCGACTACCCGTGCTCGACGACGTTCTGGGCGGCGCTGGCGACCGACCGGCCAGTCGTCTACCTGGACCTCGGCCTCGTTCCGTTCGCCCGCCTCGCCCGACCGCACCTCGAGCGACGCTGCCGCGTCGTGCCAGTGGGGTTCGACGAGCGGAACCTTCCCGTCGTGCCCGCCGCCGCCTTGAGCGAGGCGCTGCATGTGCTGGCACCCGTCGATCCGTCGCCGTGGACGCGGCTCCTGGACGACGGCGAGCCGTGAAGACCGCCGTATTCGTCACCCACGCGGCCCCCGGCATCGGCGGCGGGCATCTCGCCCGCTGCCTCGCGCTCGCCGAGGAGTTGTCGTCCGCGGGCTGGCGCTGCCGGATCGCCGCGCCCGACTTGTCCTTCGGCGTCCTGCCCGTCGCTCCCGGGTTCGAACGCATCGTGCTGCCCGATGGGCCGCTGCCCGATCCGGCGCGACTCGCCGCGAGCCTGGCTTCGAGCGACCTGGTCGTGTTCGACCGCTACGATGTCAGCGCGGCGCACGAGGACGCGAGTCCCTGCCGGGTGTTGACCATCGCCGACGGCGCGACCCGCGAGATGCGCGCCGAGGTCGTCCTCGACGCGACGCCGGGCCGGGAGGCGACGGCCTATGCCGGCCTCGTGCCGGCGGGCACGACCTTGCTCCTCGGTTCCTCCTACGCGCCGCTCCGCTCCGCTTTCGCGACCCTGCGGCCGGCGGCGCTGGGCCGCCGCGCCGCGACCGGCCCCCCGCGACGGCTCGTCGTCGGCTTCGGCGCCTCGGCGGGTCCGATCCTCGAGGACGCCATGGCGGCGATCCGATCGGCGGCGCCCGACGCCTCGGTCGTCGCGATCCAGGGCAAATCGCCAGCCGAGGTCGCCCGGCTCTACGCCGAAGCGGACCTCGCCGTCGGCTCGGCCGGCGTCTCGGCGCTCGAACGCTGCGCCGTCGGCCTGCCGTCGATCGCTTTCGCCGTCGCCGACAACCAGACCGACCAGCTCGCCGGGCTCGACCGGGCCGGCGCCGTCCGCGCGCTCGGCCCGTGGGACGCCGGCGCCGAGGCGCGGCTGCGGGCAGCGCTCGCCGAACTCCGCGGGGACGATGACCGGCGCCGGACCATGGCCGAGCGGGCCGCGGCGATCGTCGATGGCCTGGGTGCCGCGCGCGTCGCTCGCGTCGTGGCGGCGCCATGACCGACCGGCCCGTTGCCATCATCCCGGCGCGCGGCGGCTCGAAGCGACTGCCGCGCAAGAACCTGCTCGAGGTCGCCGGCCGGCCGATGCTGGCCTGGCCGATCGCGGCGGCGCGCGCGTCCGACCTGTTCGGGGCGATCGTCGTCTCGACCGAGGACGCCGAGATCGCGGGCCTCGCGCGCTCCCAGGGCGCGCGATCGCTTGCGCGGCCGGCCGCGCTGGCTACCGACGCGGCGACCGTGGCCGAGGTCTGCCGCCACGTACTCGACGTGCTGCGAGGCGAGGGTACCGAGCCTTCGTGCTTCTGCTGTCTGCTGCCCACGGCGGCGTTCGTCACGGCGTCGGATCTCGTGGGCTCTCTCGCGCTGCTCGACGCGCCGCCGCCGGCCGACGTGGTGCTCGGCGTTTCGCCCTACACCGTGCATCCCTACAAGGCGCTGCAAGCCCATGGGCCGTACCTGGCGAGCGCGGCACCCGAGCACGTCGGGCGCAAGTCCCAGGACTACCCCGACGTTGTCGCCTCCAACGGGACGTTGATCTGGGCCCGCGCGGCGCTCTTCCTGGCCCGGCCGGGCTTCTACGTCGAGCGGCTCAAGGGCTACGCCATGGACCCGTTGCGTGGCCAGGACCTCGACACCGCCGAGGACCTGGAGCGGGTCCGTCGGTTGGCCCCTCTGTTCCTGAGCTAGGAAAGACCATGATCCGACGCACGGTGACCATCGGCGGGCGCGCGGTCGGCGACGACCACCCTTGCTTCGTCACGTTCGAGGCCGGCGCGACCCACGGCGGGGTCGAGTCGGCCAAGCGCCTGATCGACGTCGCCGCCCAGGTCGGCGCCGACGCGATCAAGTTCCAGATCCTCGATCCCGATCGCCTGGTTGCCGACCGCGCCCAGGCGTTCAGCTACGAGGTACTCATTGATCGCGCGAGCGCGCGGCGCGAGACGGTGACCGAGCCGCTCTACGACCTGCTCGCTCGGCGCGCGCTGCCACCCGAGGCGTGGCGCGCGCTCAAGGCCCACGCGGACGCGCGCGGACTCGCGTTCTTCGCCACCATCGGCTTCGCCGACGAGATCGACAGGATGGTCGGGCTCGGCTGCGACTCAATCAAGATCGCGTCCGCCGACATCGACCATCTGCCGCTGATCCGTCACGCGGCACGCACCGGGCTCGTCGTCCAGATCGACACGGGCAACGCGACGCTCGGCGAGATCGAGACCGCGGTCGACGCGATCCGCGCCGAAGGCAACGAGTCGATCGTCATCCACCACTGCCCGACCGGCTATCCGGCGCGCACCGAGAGCATCAACCTGAACGTGATCGGCAGCTTGCGCCGGATGTTCCCGTACCCGATCGCCTACTCGGACCACACGCCGAGCTGGGCCATGGACGTGGCGGCGCTGGCGCTCGGCGCCAACGTGCTCGAAAAGACGATCACCGAGGATCGCACGACAAGGAGCGTCGAGCACGTCATGTCGCTGGAGCCCGACGAGGCGCGCCGGTTCATCGCGACCCTGCGCGAGGTCGAGGCGGCCATGGGCGGGCCCTCCTTCGCCCCTGACGGGGCTACGGAGGGCGAGCCCTCCGTAGCCTCTTGGCGAAGGAGGGCGGTCCGGCGCAGCGCCTATCTCGCGACGCCGGTCTTCGCCGGCGCGCGGCTCGGCGACCTCGTCCTCGATTACCGACGGCCCGGCTTCGGGCTTTCCCCCGGCTTCGTCGAGCGCCACGCCGACGCGCGGCTCGCCCGCGACCTGCCGGCCGGCCATCGGCTCGGCCTCGGCGATCTGACAACGGAAGGAATCGAGCGATGATCCTGCTCTACAACTACGCACCGTCGGGTAACGGCTACAAGGTCGCGCTGCTGCTCCATCAGCTCGCGCTTCGGTTCGAGACGGTCGAGATTGACGCCAACGCCGGCGGCACGCGCACGGCGGATTTCCTGGCGATCAACCCCAACGGCAAGATCCCCGTCCTCGTGCTCGACGACGGCACGGTGCTGAGCGAGTCGAACGCGATCCTCTGGTACCTCGCGGAAGGAACAACCTTTGTCGCGCACGACCGGCTGGGCCGGGCGCGCACGCTGCAATGGATGTTCTTCGAGCAGTACAGCCACGAGCCCTACATCGCGGTCGCGCGCAACTGGCTCGCGCACCTCGGCCTCGACGAACGGCGCGCGCGCGAGCTGCCCGAGAAGCAGGCGCGCGGCAACGCCGCCCTCCAGATCATGGAGGCCCACCTCGCCGAGCGGCTCTACTTCGTCGGCGAGAGCTACGGCATCGCCGACATCGCGCTCTACGCCTACACCCACTGCGCCGACGAGGGCGGCTTTGACTTCGGCCGCTTCCCTGCGATCCGCGCCTGGCTCGACCGGGTGGCGAGCCAGCCCGGGCACGTGCCGCTCGCCGGTCATTGAGCTCCCCTATTACGGATTGGAATTCCATTGGGTCGCGGTTAATGCCAAACTCCACATCTGCAATACGTCTCTCTACTTGAACCAATACAATCTCTACACTTATGCGGCACCCGTTTTAACCAGATTTATCGTAATTGCTCACCCCTTATGACGACGGCGCTGGCAGCGGCGTGCCGGCGAGGGT
>JBBDQV010000161.1:0-45626 GCA_040905845.1 Alphaproteobacteria bacterium
TCGGCGCCGAGCGTGTCCACGCCGACGTCCGCGCGGCGACCGAGCCCGGTACGGCACCAAACTCCGAACAGCGTTGCTCGCCCCAACCGGACAGCCGCGCTCCAGTCCGAGTACGACAGGCTGTTCGCCGAACGGGCGAGCCGCTGATCACGGCGGGGACGCTGCGGCATCGGTGGCCTGGGCGCGATGACGAGTTCGACGCGCTCGGCCGCCCAGGATCATGGCCTGTGATGTATGATCTCCTGCGTACAAGGAGGAGACATGGCCCGACCGGACATCCGCGCGCGGCTCGCGACCGGCAAGCCGATGGTGCTCGACGGCGCCATGGGCTCGGAGTTGCAGCGCCGCGGTGTCTGGGTCTCGCACGGCGCGACCGAGGCGAAGCTCGGCGCCTGGTCGGCGACCGCCATGCGCGACGCGCCCGAGGTCGTGCGCGCGATCCACGAGGATTACTTCAAGGTCGGCGCCGACATCGCCACCACCAACAGCTTCTGGACCAACTCGGTGAAGCTCGGACTGGTCGGGCTCGGCGACAAGGCGGCCGAGTACACTCGGCTCGCCGGGGCGATCGCGGTCGAGGCGCGCGACCGGCTGCGCCCCGAGGGCTATGTCGCGGGCGGCATGGCGCCGCCCCACGGCGGCCGCGCCCCGGTCGATCCGGTCGAACTGCCGCGCGAGTTCGCCATGCAGGCGCGCGCCTTGAAGGAGGCCGGTGTCGACCTGTTGCTGATCGAGTACATCGGCTACGTCGATGACATCGTCGCGGGCATCGACGCGGTGGCCCCGACCGGGCTCCCCGTGATGATCGGCGTACGCCACATCAAGGACGACGGCACCATGCAGGCGGGCGAAACGTTCGAGCAGCTCGTGGCAGCGCTGGGGCCCCGCACGGTCGATGCGATCCTGCTCATGTGCTCGAGCCCGGCCGCGATCTCGGCCGGCCTGCCGAAGCTGAGCCAGGCTTTCGCTGGCCCGATCGGCGCCTACCCGAACATCGGCTACGACCAAGCCGCCAAGCCGCTCGACCACGGGCATCAGTGGCACAGCCTCGATACCACGAGCTATGGGCCGGCGAACCTCGCCGCCGACGGGCGCAAGTGGCTCGCCATGGGCGCCCAGATCATCGGCGGCTGCTGCGCCACCACTCCCGACCACATCGCCGCGCTGCGAAAGGCGGTGGGGTGAGCGCCCCAGAGAACTATTGGCGTACCAAGGGCCCGCCGTTATCCCTTTCCTCTTTAAATCGATTCCAGTCAGCACTAGATTGGGTGTCATGGAGATGACGCCCGACGAGGCGGCCCATGAGGCCGGGCGGCTGCGAGGCGCGGGGCTGCGCCCGACGCGCCAGCGGCTCGCGCTCGCGCGCCTCTTGTTCGGCGCGGGTCATCGGCACGTCAGCGCCGAGAAGCTCCACGAGGAGGCCGGCCAGGCCAGGATCCGCGTCAGCCTGGCGACGGTTTACAACACGCTGCATCACTTCACCCGCGCGGGGCTGTTGAACGAGGTCGTGGTCGACGCGGGTCGGTTCTACTTCGACACCAACACTCATCATCACCATCATTTTTACGTCCAGGCCGAGCACCGGCTGATCGACATCGACGGCGACTCGATCCGCGTCGACAACCTGCCGGCGCCGCCCGAAGACCGCGCGGTCGACCGGGTCGACGTCGTCATCCGCCTCAAAGGCCGGCACGAAACCTGATTGGTCGATTTCGTTCGGCCCTTGACATATCCTAGAATTGTTCTAATTTAACCGTATTGGGTCGGCGGTTCCGCCGTTCCACAGCCAATCCAACGCCGCATCCGAGGGAGGACATCATGACGAATCTCAAGGGCACCAGGACCGAGAAGAACCTCAAGGACGCGTTCGCGGGCGAGAGCATGGCGAACCGCCGATACCTCTATTTCGCACAGAAGGCCGACGTCGAAGGCTACAACGACGTCTCCGCCGTGTTCCGCTCGACCGCCGAGGGCGAGACGGGGCACGCCCACGGCCACCTCGAGTTTCTCGAGGCGGTCGGCGACCCGGCCACCGGCAAGCCGATCGGCGGCACCTCGCTCAACCTCAAGGCCGCCATCGCCGGCGAGACCCACGAGTACACCGACATGTACCCGGGCATGGCCAAGGGCGCGCGCGAGGAAGGCTTCGACGAGATCGCCGACTGGTTCGAGACGCTCGCCAAGGCCGAGAAGAGCCACGCGGGCCGCTTCCAGAAGGCGCTCGACACGCTCGGCCAGTAGGGACCGGGCGGGCCCGCGCCCGCCCGGGCTCCATCCTTTTGACGGGCGCGGTCGCGCGCGGCCGCCGAAGCGACGACGTTGCGCACGGAGACGGACGATGTCACCGACCGTGAAAGAAGGCTCGACCGGGGCGCCGGTGCGCCATGCGCTCGCGTGGCGATCGCCCGACTTCCACGACGAGGCCAAGCTCGACGCCGAGCTTCGGCGCGTCTTCGACATCTGTCATGGCTGCCGGCGCTGCTTCAACCTGTGCGATTCGTTCCCGCGCCTGTTCGACCTGGTCGATGCCGCGACGAGCGGCGAGGTCGAAGGCGTCGCCAGCGCCGACTTCAAGCGGGTCGCGGACGCCTGCACGCTGTGCGACATGTGCTTCATGACCAAGTGTCCCTACGTGCCGCCGCACGAGTTCAATCTCGACTTCCCGCACCTGATGCTGCGCTACCGCTCGGTCGAGCGGAACAAGGGGCTGGTGCCGCTCGCCGACCGCGAGCTCGCCAAGACCGACCGCAACGGCAAGCTGGCCGGCATGGTGGCGCCGCTCGCCAACTGGGCGAGCGATGCCGGCAACAAGCTCACGCGCCCGGTGCTCGAGGGCCTGGCCGGCGTCCACCGCGAGGCCGAGCTGCCCAAATACCACGGCCGCACGTTCAAGACGGCGAGCGACGCCGCGCCGCCCGCGATCAACCGCGCGGCGCCCGGCTTCGGGCGCAAGGCGGTGCTCTACGCCACCTGCTTCGTCAACTACAACGAGCCCAGCATCGGCGCCGCTGCGCGCGCGGTGCTGGCGAAGAACGGGGTCGAGACCCGGGTCGAGCACCCCGTGTGCTGCGGCATGCCCCAGCTCGAGCAAGGCGACATCGCCGAGGTGGCGAAGCGCGCGCGCGCGGTCTCGGCCGCGCTGCTGCCACTCATCGACCAGGGCACCACGATCGTCGCGCTCGTTCCGTCGTGCGCGCTGATGCTCAAGTTCGAATGGCCGCTGATCCTGCCCGATCATGCGGGCGTCAGGCGGCTCGCCGCGGCGACCATGGACTTGAGCCAGTACATCGTCGATATCGCCAAGTCGGTCGGCCTGGCGCCCGGCATGAAGCCGCTCGATGCCGGCGTGACGCTCCACCTCGCGTGCCACGCGCGCGCCCAGAACATGGGGGCCAAGGCGGCCGAGATGCTGCGGCTCATCCCCTCGGCCGACGTCGAGGTGATCGAGCGCTGCTCGGGCCACGGCGGCTCGTGGGGCATCAAGAAGGCGAACTTCGAGGTCGCCATGAAGGTCGGCAAGCCGGTCGCCCGCCACGCGGCCAAGCAGCCGGACCGACTCCTCGCGTCGGAATGTCCGCTCGCCGCCGTGCACATCGCCCAGGGCATGCGCCGGCTCGGCGACCCGGCCGTGGCGAAGGCCAAGGGCGTGCATCCGATCGAGCTGATGGCCCGCGCCTACGGCCTCGCGTGACGGATCACCCATGACCGCCCGAGCGATCACCCGCGCCGACATCCTGGACCCGGCCGAGTACGAGCGGCGCCGGGCTGGCTTGCGCGCCCGCAACGTCGAGCGCAAGAAGGCGCGGCGCGTCCACGTCGGGCCGTTCGCGACCTTCCACTTCGAGAACCGCGAGACGATGTGGGTGCAGATCCAAGAGATGCTGCGCATCGAGAAGGGCGGCGAGGCGCAGATCGAAGGCGAGCTCGAGGCGTACAACCCACTGGTCCCCAAGGGACGCGAGCTGATCGCGACGCTCATGCTCGAGATCGAGGATGCCCAGCACCGCGCGGTCGTGCTCCAGCGCCTCGGCGGCGTCGAGAACACCGTCACGCTCGGCTTCGCCGGCGATACCGTGCGCGCCCTGCCGGTTCACCCGGATGAGGAGCGCACGACGCCCGAGGGCAAGACCTCGTCGGTCCACTTCCTGCGCTTCCGGTTCACCGACGCCCAGGTCGCCAAGTTCCGCGGGCCCCAGACCCAGGTCGTCCTGGGCTTCGCGCACCCCAATTACCAGCACGCCGCCGCGGTCCCCGAAACCGTGCGCTTGGCACTGGCTGGGGATTTCGACTGAGGCAAGGACGGTCAATCGAACGTCTCGCCGGGGAGCACGCCAAACAGGTGGACGCGCTCGATCCAGCCGCGCACGCCTTGCACCTCGAGCCGGCACCAGTCGGGCGCGCAGGCGAGCAAAGCGCCGATGACGCCGGCCTCGACGCGCAACACCGGCGCGGCGCCCGCGTCGGGGGCGGCGAACAGCGTCTGGATCCCGTCCTGGACCACCGCGGTGCGCTCGCCCGACAGCATGGTCTGATGGACCCAGCCGAGCGTCCCGTCGATGTCGCGCACGCGCCGCCATTGCTCGTACTCGGCGATGACCTCGACCGGCCAGGCCCGGCGCAGCAGCACCCATTCGACCGGATAGCTTTTGCCAGGCCCGGCGCGCAGGTTGACTTCGTCGGACTTGAGCGAAGCGAAGCGCGGGACGGGGAGCCCGGATTGCGCCAGGACGGCGCTGGCGCCAGACCATGCGATCAGCAGCGACAGGACCGCGCCGGCGAGGCCGCGACGGGCGAGATTGTGCGTCATCGGTCCGTTTGTTAAACAAATCCGTCGGCGCGGCAACAGATCGCGCAAGAATGCCCCAGCGACGTCGCCACGGAGCAGCCCATGGCCCGCAAGCGGCCCCTCGTCATCGTCACCCGCAAGCTTCCCGATCCCATCGAGGCCCGGCTCAAGGAGCTGTTCGACGTGCGCCTCAACGAGGACGACACGCCCATGGGCCACGACGGCCTGGTCGCGGCGGTCAAGGAGGCCGAGATCCTGGTCCCGACCGTGACCGACCGGATCGATTCGAAGATCCTGGCCCACGCCAACCCGAACCTGCGCCTGATCGCGAGCTTCGGCACCGGCGTCGACCACATCGACCTGGCGACCGCTCGCCAACGCGGCATCACCGTGACCAACACGCCGGGCGTGTTGACCGAGGACACCGCCGACATGACCATGGCGCTGATCCTGGCCGTGCCGCGCCGGCTCGCCGAGGGCGAGCGGCTCGTGCGCTCCGGCAAATGGACGGGCTGGAGCCCGACCTCGATGCTCGGCCACCGCATCTGGGGCAAGCGGCTCGGCATCGTCGGCATGGGGCGCATCGGGCTCGCGGTCGCCCGGCGCGCGCGCGGCTTCGGGCTTTCGGTCCACTACCACAACCGGCGCCGGCTGCCCGACGAGGTCGAGGGCGAGGTCGAGGCGACCTACTGGGACAGCCTCGACCAGATGCTCGCGCGCATGGACATCATCTCGGTCAACTGCCCGCACACGCCGGCGACCTACCACCTCCTCAGCGCGCGCCGGCTCGAGCTCTTGAAGCCCCATTGCTTCATCGTCAACACCAGCCGCGGCGAGGTGATCGACGAGGCGGGGCTCACGCGCAAGCTGATCGCCAAGGAGATCGCCGGCGCCGGGCTGGACGTCTTCGAGCACGAGCCGGCAATCAACCCGAAGCTGCTGAAGCTCGACAACGTCGTCCTGCTGCCGCACATGAGCTCGGCCACCATCGAAGGCCGCATCGACATGGGCGAGAAGGTCATCATCAACATCAAGACCTTCGTCGACGGCCACAAGCCGCCCGACCGCGTCATCGACACGATGCTGTAGCCGCGAGCAACGACCGAACACTCACCTCGGCACCGAAATCAGCGCCGGAACTTCGCGGGACGTACGGGGTAGCCGCGAAACTCCTCAATATCGTGGTCGAGCCCAATGCTCTTGAACCGCGCCGCGAGGTGGCTGCCGAGGCCCGCGGGCCGGGCGCGCGACTTCGGCACCGCGATCTCCAGGTACATCGGGATGCTGGGCAGGCGCTTGGCGCCGATCGCGCGGTAGAAGGCGCGTCCGCCCTTGTTGTGGGGCCTGACGAACCAGGTGTACCAGGCGCCGCCGAGCCGCCGGGTCTCCTCGGCGACGGCGGCCATGAGCGCGCGGCCGATGCCCACGCCCCGCAGATCGGCGCGGACATAGAGGTCCTGTAGGTGCAGGCCGATCGAGGCCTCGCCCGGGTCGTAGCCGGGATAGATCAAGGCGTAGCCGACGATCGCGCGGGAGCGCGTCGCGACCAGGATCCAGAACAGCCGGCGCGGCCCGAAGCCGAGCGTGAGCACGGCGGCGCGCGACATGGGGATCGTGCCCTGGCCGTCCTCGGCGCCGAACGCCTTGGCCAGCTTGGCGATGGCGCCGGCATCGGCGCGACTGGCGCGACGGACCCCGAGCGCGCCGCCGGTCACAGGGCCATCAGCGCGCCGTCGGCGCGGGCGTCGTTGAGGAAACTGACGATGCCGCCCTCCATGATCGGCACGTCCGTGCGCAGCTCGGCGCGGACGAGACCCTCGGCCGCGAGCCCCATCTCGCAGACGAGAATGGTGGCGCCGAGCTCGACGCCGGCGCCGAGCAGCTCCTCGAACGTCGCCAGGCCCTCGCGCGCCATGATCGCGTCGCGCTGGGCGCCGTCCAGCGCGTGCCAGCCGGGACGGCCGTCCTCGGCCGGCGCAAGCAAGCCCTTGATCCCGCCCATGGTGAAGAAGAGCGTGGCCTGGCGCCCGACCGCGAGCTGGGAGGATGCGAGCGCGAGCGCGTAGTGGACGCGCTCGTACGTGCCGGACAGCACGATGAGCGAGAGCTTGCCCGGCGGTGCGGAGCCTTCAGGCGGCATGGGCCGCGAGGTCCTTGATCGTCGCCTGCGGCCCGCACAGCGCGCAGTCGGGGGCGCGATGGAGGTTGAGGCGCTGGAACGAGGCGCCGAGCGCCTCGTAGAGCAGGAGCGTGCCCGACAGCGAGTCGCCGATGCCGACGATCTCCTTGATCACCTCGGCTGCCTGCAAGGAGCCCATGACGCCGGCGATGGCGCCGAAGATGCCGGCCTCGGAGCACGATGGCACCAGCCCCGGCGGCGGCGGCGCGGGAAACAGGCAGCGGTAGCACGGGTGATCGCCCGCCTCGTGCGCCTTGAACGTGGTGAGCTGGCCGTCGAACCGCATCATCGCCGCCGAGACCAGCGGCTTCCGCGCGAGGAAGCACGCGTCGTTGGCGAGGTAGCGGGTCGCGAAGTTGTCCGAGCCATCGGCGACCAGGTCGTAGCCGGCGACCATGGAGAGCGCGTTAGCGGCCGTCAGCCGCTCCTGGTGCAGGATCGTCGTGACCTCGGGGTTGAGCGCGCGGATCGCCTCGGCCGCACTCGCGGTCTTGGGCCGGCCGATGCGCGCGGTCGCGTGAATGATCTGGCGCTGCAGGTTGGTCAGGTCGACCGTATCGAAGTCGACGATGCCGATCGTGCCGAGCCCCGCCGCGGCGAGGTAGAGCAGCAGCGGCGCGCCGAGCCCGCCGGCCCCGACGACGAGCACCTTGGCGCGCAACAGCTTCGCCTGGCCCTCGCCGCCGACCTCGGGCAGCACGATGTGCCGCGCGTAGCGCAGCATCTGCTGCTCGGTGAAGGGGTACATGTTCCCTTGACGACTCATCCGAAGACATCGACCAATAGGTAGATAATTTGAGTAACAAACAATGCTGATGTAATCAATGCGATGTTTCGCTCCATGAAGTCACGCACTCGATGAACGAGTTTTCGGCGACCTACGCCGCTTATTTGCTGTGACGGTTTATTATATGGTACAACACGATCATCGACAGAGAGAAGAAACATCGCGCAGAATTTTTGTCCGTATTGCAATGGGGCCGCTCGTTTTCCATGATTGAACACGGTAACAAGAAGTCGGCCATTGTAGCCTAGATCCACTTTTGTAGGTGTGCTGGCGACCCTTTGTTGCAATAGAGTTACCTTGGGTACAATTTGACCAAATATTAATCGTGGAAATTGTACCTCTTCGAGAGTTTGTATTATCAGTGCCAAATTTGGCAATAAGTCTATAGTCTCGCCCTCTCGCAGCGACCGGCCTCCTTCTTCCCTATGATCTCTATATTGTGAACCGACACGAAGATCATAACATACGTTGCCATCGCCGTCAGGACGTGAATCTTGCGTGTCGTCAAAATTACGAATAAGAATTGCTTGGCCATTTGGATCAAAATTCTCAACGCGTAGCACAACCGTCGCATGCGGCGGTGTTAGTATCATAGGGATTATTGACATTGTTCTCCTGGGGAGTCGTTATTGTCCAATATGTGGCAGGGACGCCTTCCGAGTCCGAGCTGAGCAACCATGAACTTAGTGGCCAGCGAAGTGCTCGGCGATGCGCCGCGCCAGGCGCTGGGCGACCTCGGCCTTGGTCGCGCGCGGCCACGCCTCGACCGTGCCGTCCAGCACCAGGTGCACGGTGGTCTCGTCGCCGCCGAAGGTGCCCGTGGCGGGCCCCACGTCGTTGGCGACGATCCAGTCGCAACGCTTCTTGGCGAGCTTGGCGCGGGCGTTGGCGATCAGGCTCTCGGTCTCGGCGGCGAAGCCGACGACCAGCACCGGGCGCGCCTTTTTGCGCCTGGCGAGCGCGGCCAGGATGTCGGGGTTATCAACCAGGGCGATCGCGGGGGCCTTGCCGCCCTTCTTCTTGAGCTTCGATCCCGCCGCCTCGGCGGGGCGCCAGTCAGCGACCGCGGCGGCGCAGACGGCGACGTCGGCGGGCAGCGCGGCCTCGCACGCTGCCAGCATCTCCCGCGCCGTGACG
Organism: Alphaproteobacteria bacterium; assembly: GCA_040905845.1. Lineage (GTDB taxonomy): Bacteria > Pseudomonadota > Alphaproteobacteria > SP197 > SP197 > VGDP01. The sequence continues at coordinate 8,890 of JBBDQV010000161.1, forward strand.
ACGTGGACCGTCGCGACGCCCACCGGGTCGGGCAACGAGGTCGGGCCGCTGACGAGCGTCACCGCCGCGCCGAGCCTGGCGAGCGATGCGGCGATCGCGTGGCCTTGCTTGCCCGACGAGCGGTTGGCGACGTAGCGCACCGGATCGATCGCCTCGTGGGTCGGGCCGCTGGTGACCAGCGCGCGCCGGCCGTCGAGCCGCGGACCCGTCGCGCCGCCGAGCAGGCCCCGAATCGCGGCGAGAATCGCCGCCGGCTCGGCCATGCGGCCCATGCCGAACTCGCCGCACGCCATGTCACCCTCGGTCGGCCCGACGCGGACGATACCGTCGGCCGCGAGACGTTCAAGGTTGCGGCGGGTCGCCGCGTGGTGCCACATGCGATGGTTCATCGCCGGCGCGATCAGCACCGGCTTGTCGGTCGCCAGCAGGACGGCGCCGGCGAGATCGCCGGCGAGGCCCGCCGCCATGCGCGCGATCAGGTCCGCGGTGGCCGGCGCGACGACGACCAGGTCGGATTCGCGGCTGAGCCGGATGTGCCCCATCTCGCTCTCGTCGGTCAGCGAGAAGAGATCGCCGTAGACCTTGTCCTCGGTCAGCGCGGCGACGCTGAGCGCAGTGACGAAGCGTGCCCCGGCCTCGGTCAGGACAACGCGCACGTAGACACCTTCCTTGCGTACGAGCCGGACGAGCTCGAGTACCTTGAACGCGGCGATGCCGCCGCCGACCACCAGCAGGATGCGCTTGCCGTTCACGCCATCGCCTCCGTCGTGACGATCTCGGGCTCGTGGCGCACGGGGAAGGATACCGAATTGGCAATGAAGCAATAGTCGGCCGCCGACGCATGCAGCGCCCGGGCCTTGGCGCCGTCGCCGCCCGGCCCGAGGCGCACGCGCGGGTAGAGGACGACCTCGGTGAAGCGCATCCGGCCGTCCTTCATGGCGACGGTGCCGGTGGGCCGATCCTCGTAGGCGAGGAGCGGCAGGCGCGCCTTCTCGCAGAGCGCGAGATAGGTCAGCATGTGGCAACTCGCGAGACTCGCGAGCAAGAGCTCCTCGGGGTTGTGAAGCGCCGGGTCGCCGCCGAAGTGCGGGTCGGCCGAGCCAACGATCGCGGGTTTGCCGGCGACATCAAAGCGGAAGTCGCGGGCGTAGCCCGGGGCGGCGCCCGTCCAGATCAATCGTGCGGCGTAGGCGAGCTCGCGCGCCATCGTCGGCCCTTCGTCGCGCCAGAGCCGGCAGGGTAAGCCAGGCCCGGTCCGCGCCACAAGGCGGACCTCGCGTGCACGGGGCGCCAGGCTCCTGTAAGCTCGGGCGCGAACGGCACAGGCGGGAAGGAAACGCGACCGATGCGCGCTCATATCGTGAAGGCGGGGAATCATCTTGTCGTCGTGCTGCCCGATTCGTTCTGTGACCAGGCGGGGTTGAGCGAGGGTTCGCCGATCGATCTCGACATCGACAAGGACGGGCTGACGATCCGCCCGGTGCGCTACGGCGTCGGCGACCTCATCGCGCGGCTGACGACGCCGGGCGCTGGCGAGAGCGCGAAGCCCGAGTCGGCCGCCGCGCCGGCGATCGCGCCGGCCAAGGTCAGGACGGGCTCGCTGTAACGGACTTGCGTGTTCAGTCCTCGAGCCGCACGGTGTCGCCGATCCGGATCACCCCCGTCGCCTCGACCCGGGCATAGAGACCCAGACACGTCCCGTTCGCGACGTTGATGGTGCCGAGCACGTTGGGATCCTGGGCCAGGTCGCCCTGGGCCAGCGTCGTGATCGCGCAGCGGACGGTGCGCTCGAGGACGGCGAGCGCCGCCGTGGCGCCGAGCCGCAGCCGGCGGCCGATCCACGTGGCCTCGTCGAGGCCGGTCGCGGTCTCCAGCACGATGTTGGGGCGAAAGCGGCGCGCGGCGAACGTCGTCTCGGGCCTCAGCCGTGCGAGGCGGTCGAGCGTCACGCTGGTCAGCACGTGGACCGGCGCGGCATTGAAGTCGCCGACCGCGTCCTCGCCCAGGCCGCCGCGCTGGCCGTGACGGCGATCGGCGGCGAGCAGAACGGGCTTGCCGAACCGTTCGCTCAGGCGGTCGCCGATGTCGTCCCGCTCGCTGCTGAGCGTGGCCCCGTCGGGGGCCTCGAGGGTGACGCAGGGCGGCAACCCACCGGCCAGGGGCGGTGCCACGAACGCCGCGCGCCAGTCGAGCAGCCGGTGGCGTTTGCGGAACGGCACCGAGGTGACGCGTTCTCCGGTGTCGGGATCGACCAGCGCGTAGGCGCGGTCGCCCAAGAGGCCGGTCGCGACGATCTCGACGTCGTCGAGCGCCTCGCCCGCCATGCCCTTGACGGGATAGCGCGTGAGCGACGCGATGGTGCCGACCGTCGTCATCGATAAGCTCGACTCCTCGACGGCCCACGCTAACAGAGTGCCGGTGCGCGCTCCATGTCGGCGATGGCTTGCGAGCGCGCGTGGAGTCCGGCACAGTCCGCGCGCACTTTCGGACATCGCCATGGCAACCCTGGTCCGTTCGAGCCGCCTGTGGGAGCTCCTGACGCTGAGCCCGACGAAGCTCTTGTTCCCCCATCGCATGGAGCTCGGCGCCGACGGCGTCGCCACGGCGAAGGTTCGCTTCTTCCTCGTGCCCTGGATGCGCACCGAGGAGCACGCGTCGTTCCAGCGCCTCGCCTCGGTCGTGCATGACAAGGGATTCCTGTGGGACACGATCGTCGTCGAGACCGCGGGCGGGTCCAACAATCTCGACATCCGGGGCACGCCCAAGGGTGCCGCGCGCGACTTTGTCGCCGCCGTGCAGGCCCGCCTGAACGAGCGCAAGATTTGAACGACGATCAGTCGAGCGCCTCGACGAGGGCGAGAACCAAGGCCGCAACGGCGACCGCCCACAACAAGGTCTGATTCAACCCGCGGCCTGCGGCGCGCGACGCATCGTCGTCCATGCGGCGCGCGGCGGCCCTGAGCGCGGCGAGCGTGGACTCGGCCTCGGCGAGGATGCGGGGCACGCGCCCCGCCGTGGCCAGGCCCTCGCCGACCGCCTCGCGCAGACGGCTGTCGGGCCCTCGGTTGTCCGCCGCCCATTCCTCGATCAACGGCCGCGCCAGCTCCCAAATGTTGACCTCGGGGTCGAGCCGGCGCCCGACCCCCTCGGCCACCACCATCGACTTCTGCAGTAGCAGGAGCTGGGGCTGGGTCTCCATGCCGAAGGCCGCGGTGACGCGGAACAGCTGGGCGAGCAAACGCGCGACCGATATGTCGCGCAGCGGCAGGCCGAGGATCGGCTCGGCGATGGCGCGGCAGGCCTGCTGGAACGCCGAGCGCGAGCGCCCCGCGGGCACGTAGCCCGCCGCGAAGTGCGCCTCGGCGACGCGGGCGTAGTCGCGCGCGAGGAAGCCGATCAGGATGTCGGCCAGGTGGCAACGCGTCGCCCAGTCGAGCCGGCCCATGATGCCGAAATCGACCGCGACCACGCGGCCGGCGGTATCCACGAACAGGTTGCCGGGATGCAGGTCGGCATGGAAGAAGCCGTCGCGGAACGCCTGCTTGAACAGCGCGCCGGCGGCGCGGGCGAGGATGGTGCGCGGGTCATGGCCGGCGGCGAACAGCGCGCTCCGCTCGTCGATCGGGATGCCCTCGATCCGCTCCAGCGTGAGCACCCGGTGGCCCGTGCGTGCCCAGTCGACCTCGGGCACGCGAAAGCCATCGTCGCCGGCGAAGTTCTCGGCCAGCTCGGCGGCCGCGGCCGCCTCCATGCGCAGGTCCATCTCGATGCGCACCGTCTCGGCGAGCGTCGCGACGACCTCGACCGGACGTAGCCGGGTCAATGCCGGTCTGAGCCGGAGCGCGAGCCGCGCGAGCCAGGCCAGCAACGCCAGGTCACGCTCGAAGGCCGCCTCGATTCCGGGCCGCAGCACCTTGACCGCGACGGCGCGCCCCTCGGTCGTCGTCGCCCAGTGCACCTGCGCGATCGAGGCCGCGGCGACCGCCCGGTCGTCGAACGTCGCGAACAGCGCCTCGACCGGCTGGCCGAGATCGCGCTCGATCGCCGCGCGCGCCTCGGCGCCGGAGAAGGGCGGCAGCCGATCCTGCAACGCCGCCAGGTCGTCGGCCATGGCCTCGCCCACCAGGTCCGATCGGACCGACAGCAACTGGCCGAGCTTGACGAAGGACGGCCCCAGCTCGGCCAGCGCGCGCGCGAGCATCTCACCCGGCCGGCCTGTCGTTCCGGGTCGCGCCAGCCGGCGCAGCAGGGCGACGAAGAAGACGGGGACGCCGGCGCCGGCGAGCGGCGCGAGCGCGTCGTGGCGCGCGAGCGTCGTCGCGATGCGCGCGAGCCGGGCCAGGTGTCGGAGCGTCTCGGCCACGCCTCAGACGCGCCAGGCCGAATGGATCGCGACCACGCCCCCGGTCAGGTTGCGCACGCGCACGCCGGCGAAGCCTTGCTCCTCGATCCGGCGCGCGAAGTCCGCCTGATCGGGGAAGCGCCGGATGCTCTCGACCAGGTAGGCGTAGGCGCCGCGATCGCCCGTGACCACCTGGCCGAGCAAGGGGAGGACGCGGAACGAGTATGCGTCGTAGAGCGGCCGGAGCAGCGGCAGCACCACGCGGCTGAACTCGAGGCACAGGAACCGGCCGCCGGGAGCGAGGACCCGATGCGCCTCGGCGAGCGCCGCGTCGAGCCGGCTCACGTTCCTGATGCCGAACGCGATGGTGTAGGCATCGACGCTACGACGGGCGAGCGGCAACGCCTCGGCGTCGCCGACGACCCAGTCGATCGCGCCGACCATACCGCGGTCGAGCGCGCGGTCGCGCCCCCGCGCCACCATGGTCGCGTTGACGTCGCAGACCGTGACGCGCGCCGCGCCGCCGCGCGTGGCGATGCGGAGCGCCACGTCGCCGGTGCCGCCGGCGACGTCGACGACGTGCCCGAACGGATGGGCCGCGAGCGAGCGCACGAGCGCGTCCTTCCACAGCCGGTGGAGGCCGCCGCTCATCAGGTCGTTCATGAGGTCGTAGCGTCCGGCGACGCGGTCGAACACGCCGCGCACCAGGCTCGCCTTCTCGTCGATCGCGACGCGGCGGAAGCCGAAGTCGGCGGTGGCGCCCGGCGGCGTCTTGTCGGGGGTCTCGATCATCGCGGCGAACATAGCGTTCGACGGGGAAGGGCGCTACGGTGGCCCCATGCCCGAGCTGCCCGAGGTCGAGACGGTGCGCCGCGGTCTCGCCCGCGTGCTCGAGGGACGCCGGCTCGTGCACGTCGAGCAGCGCCGGCCCGATCTCCGGATTCCGTTCCCGCCCCGTTTCGCCGAACGGCTCACGGGGCGTCGCGTGCTGGGCCTGCGCCGGCGCGCCAAGTACCTGCTGTTCGACCTCGATGGCGGCGAGACGCTGATCGCCCACCTCGGCATGTCGGGCCGCATGACCGTCGCGAACGGGTCGGCGCCGCCTGCCTCGCCCCACGACCACGTGGTCTTCGTCACCGACGAGGGCCGACGGATCGTGTTCAACGACGCGCGGCGCTTCGGCCTGATGACTCTGGCCCCCGCCGGCGAGCTCGACCGCCATCCGCTCCTGGCCGGGCTCGCGCCGGACCCGCTCGACGCGCGCTTCGACGGCGGCTTTCTCGCCGGCCGGCTCAGGGCCAAACGGACCCCGATCAAGGCGGCGCTGCTCGACCAGCGGGTCGTCTCGGGGATCGGCAACATCTACGCGTGCGAGGCCCTGTGGCGCGCCCGGCTGTCGCCGCGCCGGCTCGCCATGACCGTCGTGGGCGCGCGCGCCGACCGGCTCGCGACGGCGCTCGGGGACGTGGTCAACGAAGCGATCGAGGCCGGGGGGTCCTCGCTGCGAGACTACGTGCAGGCCGACGGCGAGCTCGGCTATTTCCAGCACCGCTGGGCCGTCTACGAGCGCGAGGGCAAGCGTTGTCCGGGCTGCCGCTGCGGCGGCGCCGTGCGACGAATCGTGCAATCGAACCGCTCGACGTTCTATTGTCCCGCGCGCCAGCGTTGACCGAGCAACGGTGTCCCCTTTCGCCCGCATCGTGATCTCCGGCCTGCTCGGCGCGGCGCTGCTCGCCGGCACCGCCCGCGCGGACGGCTTCGTCAGCGGCATCGAGGACCTGCCGCTCATGGCGGGGCTGACCGAGGTCACCGACACGGGCACGGTGTTCGACCAGCCCTCGGGCCGCTTCGTCGAGGCCTATGCCGTTGGCGCGGTGACGGTCGAGGCGGTCGCCCGCTTCTATCAGGACACCCTGCCGCACCTCGGCTGGCAAGCCGACGGGCCGATGAGCTTCGCGCGCGAGGGCGAGCGGCTGTCGATCGTCATGACCACCGCCGACGGCACGCTCACGGTGCACTTCTCGCTCTCGCCCGACTGACGAAGCGCCTGGCGGGCCGCCACCAACGGAGACGTCCATGGCTTACGAGACCCTTCTCGTCGAGACACGCGGCCCCGTTGGCCTCGTAACGTTCAACCGTCCCCAGGCGCTCAACGCGCTCAACGGCGCGGTGATCGCCGAGCTGACCGGGGCGCTGGCCCGGTTCGACGCGGACGACTCCGTCGGCGCGATCGTGCTGACGGGCAGCGAGCGCGCCTTCGCGGCCGGCGCCGACATCAAGGAGATGGGGGCGATGGACTACGCGGCCGCGGCCGCATCGCGCTTCATCGATCCCTGGGCGCGCATCGCCGAGACGCGCAAGCCCGTGATCGCCGCCGTGGCGGGGGTCGCGCTCGGCGGCGGCCTGGAGGTCGCCATGATGTGCGACATCATCGTCGCCGCCGAGAACGCGCGCTTCGGCCAACCCGAGATCAAGCTCGGCGTCATCCCCGGCGCCGGCGGCACCCAGCGGCTCACCCGCGCGATCGGCAAGGGGCGCGCCATGACGATGGTGCTGACCGGCGAGATGATCGACGCCGCGACCGCCGAGCGCTGGGGGCTGGTCGCCAAGGTGGTGCCGACCGCCGAGGTCGTCGCCGAGGCGGTCGCGCTCGGCGCGCGGATCGCGGCCCATTCGCGGCCCATCGTGGCCAAGGCGAAGGACGCGGTGAACCGTGCGTTCGAGACCACCCTGGCCGAAGGCCTCGGCTTCGAGCGAGCCCTCTTCTACGCCTGCTTCGCCCACGACGACCGGGCCGAAGGCATGGCCGCGTTCATCGACAAGCGGCCCGCCCGGTTCAAGCACCGCTGACGCCGCGACCGTTGACCGGGCGCCAGCGCCGGCTTATAAGCCCCGCTTTCCCGGGAGATCATTCTCATGGCCAACACAGCGTCAGCGAAGAAGCGCGCGCGTCAGTCCGTGCGGCGCACCGAGGTCAATCGCGCGCGCAAGAGCCGCGTGCGCACCTTCGTCAAGGCGGCGGAGCGCGCGATCGAGAGCGGCGACAAGGCCGCGGCCGCGGCCGCGCTCAAGGCCGCCGAGCCCGAGCTCAAGCGTGGCGTCAGAGGACGCGTCCTTCACGCCAACGCGGCGGCGCGCAAGGTCTCGCGTCTGGCGCGGCGCGTGAAGGCGCTCGGCTCGACGTCGAGCTGAACGCGAACGACGCGCGAGGTGTGGCGCGCCGCCTACACTCGTCGACAAAGAATCACCGTTCTAGATTCGTCCCCGTTGCCAGTGAGCGAGTGACGGGCTACCGTATCTCGGCTCGCGGATGATCCGTCCGACGGGCGAAATCTAAAGTCGATAAAGGTCGGATCGGCGATGGCCGCGCGCGGGGCGTTCGGCCGAGTGGTGACGCGCGTCGCACGGTCGCCACGACGGGGAGGGCGGGCACGGCCATGACCGAGTCGCGGGACGGTCGGACGTCGGCCGAGGGCTATGCCGGTGACATCACGGCGTCCGAGGCGTGGCGCCTGCTCGCGGCCGACCCCGCCGCGACCCTCGTCGACGTGCGCACGGCGCCGGAATGGGCCTACGTCGGCGTGCCTGACCTCGCCTCGATCGGCAAACCGGTCGTGCGCGCCTCGTGGCAGACCTACCCGGCCATGAGCTTCAACGCGTCCTTCGAGGACGACCTGGTGGCGGCTGGCGTCGACAGACGCGCACCCGTGATCTTCCTGTGCCGCAGCGGCGCGCGCAGCAAGGCCGCGGCGATCGCCATGACGGCGCGCGGCTTCGCCCGCTGCTTCAATCTGGCCGACGGATTCGAGGGTCCGCTCGACGCCGCGGGGCACCGCGGCACGGCGGGCGGCTGGCAGGCCGCCGGCCTGCCGTGGCGCCAATCGTGAGCCCGCCGATGGCCTCCGCCGGTCGGAACGCGACCGCCAGCGCCCGGTGGGAGCGCGTCCGCGCCAGGCTGCGCGCCGAGATCGGCGAGACCCAGTTCAGAAGCTGGGTCCGACAGCTCGGGTTCACCGGCATAGCGGACGGCGTCGTCACGCTCGGCGTCTCGAGCCGGTTCGTGCGCGACTGGATCGTCTCGCGCTACACCGATCGCCTGCGCGCGCTGTGGGCGCTTGAGGACCCCTCGGTCCGCGCCGTCACCATCGACGTCGTCGACGGCGCCGCCGAGGACACCGACGCCGCCGCGCCGGTCGACGGGGAATTGGCCGAGGCCATGGCGGGCCCGGCCGTCGCCGCCGAGGGGGGATTCCGCGACGTCTCGGCGCCGCTCGATCCGCGCTTCACCTTCGTCAACTTCGTCGTCGGCAAGCCCAACGAGTTCGCTCACGCCGCGGCGCGTCGGGTCGCCGAGAGCGCCGAGGTCACGTTCAATCCGCTCTACCTCTACGGCGGCGTCGGGCTCGGCAAGACCCACCTGATGCACGCGATCGCCTGGCACGTCCGCGCGACCGCGCCCGAGCGCCGGGTCATCTACCTGTCGGCCGAGGCGTTCATGTACCAGTTCGTGCGCGCGCTCCGGTTCAAGGACACCATGGCGTTCAAGGAGCTGTTCCGCTCGGTGGACGTGCTGCTGATCGACGACGTGCAGTTCATCAGTGGCAAGGAGTCGACCCAGGAGGAGTTCTTCCACACCTTCAACGCGCTGGTCGACCAGAACCGCCAGATCGTCATCTCCGCCGACCGCCAGCCCTCGGACCTCGAGCGCATCGAGGAGCGGCTGCGTTCGCGCCTCGGCTGGGGGCTGGTCGCCGACCTGCACCCGACCGACTACGAACTGCGCCTCGGCATCCTGCTCGCCCGCGTCGAGGCGATGGCGCCCAAGCATCCCGTGCCGCACCGCGTGCTCGAGTTCATCGCCCACAGGATCACGAGCAACGTGCGCGAGCTCGAGGGCGCGCTGACCCGCGTCGTCGCGCACGCAACCTTCGTCGGCCGCCCGGTAACGCTCGAAGGCACCCAGGAGCTCTTGCGCGACCTCTTGCGCGCCCACGACCGGCGCGTGACGATCGAGGAGATCCAGCGCCGGGTCGCCGAGCACTACAACATCCGGCTCGCCGACATGACCTCGGACCGGCGCGCGCGCGCCGTCGCGCGGCCGCGCCAGATCGCCATGTACCTGTCCAAGCAGCTGACCCAGCGCTCGCTTCCCGACATCGGCCGCAAGTTCGGCGGGCGCGACCACACCACGGTCATGCACGCGGTGCGCAAGGTCGAGGAGCTGAGGACTAGCGACCCCTCGTTCGCCGAGGACGTCGAACTGCTCCGGAGGATGCTCGAGGGCTAGGGCGCCATGAACTCGGAAACTCGTGACCCGGCCCTGTTCCCCGAACTCGAGCCGGACGAGGACTCGGCCGACCGCTCGACCGGCGTCCTGCCCGCGCAGCGCCTGAGGGCCTTGATCCACGAGCGCGTCATCGCCGCGACCGAGGACATCGCCGAGGAGCAGATCCAGCCGGCGAGCCTCGATCTGCGCCTCGGGCCCCTCGCCTATCGCGTGCGCGCGAGCTTCCTGCCCGGCGCGAACCAGGACGTCGAGGCGAAGCTCGAGCGGCTCAACATGCACGAGATCGACCTGACGCGCGGCGCGGTCCTGGAATCGGGCTGCGTCTACATCGTGCCGTTGCTCGAGCACGTTCGGCTCGGCTACCGCATGACCGGCATCGCCAACCCCAAGAGCTCGGCCGGTCGACTCAACATCTTCACGCGCGTGATCACCGACGGCGGCCCGGAGTTCGACCTGATCCGCGCCGGCTACAAGGGCCGGCTCTACGCCGAGATCTCGCCGCGCGGCTTCAGCATCGTCGTGCGCAAGGGCTCGCGGCTCGTCCAGCTTCGCGTCCGCTCCGGCTCGCCGCGCCAGAGCCTGCGCGCGCTCCGCGAGCTGCGCGACCGCGAGTCGGTCGTCTCGGTCACCGGCGACGACAGTCTTACCGGGGGCTACGCCATCACCGTGGACCTGCGCGGCGAGAGCATCGGCGCGGTGATCGGGTATCGCGCCAAGCGGCATACCGACGTGATCGATTTCGACCGCGTCGGCGCCTACGAACCGCTCGCCTTCTGGGACCCGATCCACGCCAGCGCGGACGAGGCGATCATCCTCGATCCCAACGATTTCTACATCCTGGCCTCGGAGAACACGATCAGCGTGCCGCCCGACTACGCCGCCGAGATGGCGGCCTACGACATCCTCGTGGGCGAGTTCCGCGTCCACTACGCGGGCTTCTTCGACCCGGGGTTTGGCCACGACGAGGCGGGTGGCGGCGGAACCCGCGCGGTGCTCGAGGTCAGGAGCCACGAGGTGCCGTTCCTGATCGAGCACGGCCAGGTCGTCGGCCGGCTGCTCTACGAGCGCCTCACGGCCAGGCCCGACAAGCTCTACGGCGGCGCGATCGGCTCGTCCTATCAGCGCCAGGGCCTGGCGCTGGCCAAGCAGTTCCGCAAGCCTTGAACGGGCTGGAACAGGGCATGAACGCAACGCGGCAAACCGTTGAAAAATCTACACCCTTGAGCGCGATCTGATATAGTTGACAACCTTTCCGAGAGAGTTCGCGAAAGGGCCGGCGCCGGCGGCCTGACGGTGGCGTCGGATCGCACCCTTCTTGACCCCGTCGTGCCCATGAAGCTCGCCATCGAACGCGCCCAGCTCTTCAAGGCGCTGAGCCACGTCCAGAGCGTCGTCGAACGGCGCAACACGATCCCGATCCTGTCCAACGTGCGCCTCGAGGGGCGCGACGGCCGGCTCAAGCTGACGGCGACGGACATGGACCTCGAGGTCGTCGAGTCGGTCGAGGCCCACGTCTCGGTCGAGGGCGGAACCACGGCCTCGGCCCATCTCGCTCACGACATCGTGCGCAAGCTGCCCGACGGCGCCGAGGTCGCGCTCGAGACCACCGAGGACGGCGGCCGCCTGGCGATCCGGTGCGGCCGGTCGCGCTTCGCGCTGCCTTGCCTGCCGACCGACGACTTTCCGGTCATGGCCGACGGCGACTTCGCGCACGACTTCGCGCTCCCCGTCGACACCGTGCGGCGCATGATCGACAAGACGCGCTTCGCCATCTCGACCGAGGAGACTCGTTACTACCTCAACGGCATCTTCCTGCACGCGCGCGAGGCGGACACGCCGCCCGTGCTCTGTGCGGTGGCGACCGACGGGCACCGGCTGGCGCGCTTCGAGACCGCGCTGCCCGACGGCGCGGCGGGCATGCCCGGCGTGATCGTGCCGCGCAAGGCCGTTGGCGAGCTGCGCAAGCTGGTCGACGACGCCGACGGCGCGATCGAGGTCGCGCTCAGCCGGACCAAGATCCGCTTCACGCTCGATCGGATCGTGCTGACCTCGAAGCTGATCGACGGGACCTTCCCGGACTATGAGCGCGTCATCCCGACCCAGAACGACAAGCTGATGGAGGTCGAGGGCAAGCGGTTCTCCGAGGCGGTCGACCGGGTGGCCACGATCTCGACCGAGCGCTCGCGCACGATCAAGCTCGCGCTCGAGCGCGGCAAGCTCAGGCTCTCGGCCAACAGCCCCGACAGCGGCAGCGCGATCGAGGAGATGGACGTGGACTACGACGGCCCGGCGATCGAGATCGGCTTCAACGCGCGCTATCTGCTTGACATGACCGAACGGACCGACGGCGCGAAGGTCGAGTTCGCCATGGCCGACGCCGGCTCGCCCACCCTGATGCGCGACACCGGCGACCCGAGCACGGTCTACGTCCTCATGCCCATGCGCGTGTAGGAGGCATCCTCTGCTCGGCGTTCGCAGGGTTCCCGAGCCGGCGGCGGCGCCGCGCGTCGCGCGACTCGTGCTGACCGAGTTCCGCTCGTGGCGCGCGCTCACCCTCGCCGGCGAGGCTGGGGTCACGGTGCTCGTGGGCCCCAACGGCGCGGGCAAGACGAACGTGCTGGAAGCACTGTCCTATCTCGCCCCCGGGCGCGGCCTGCGCGGCGCCCGCGCGGCCGATGTGCGGAGCGAGGACGCGCCCGAGGGAACCGGCTGGGCCGTCGGCGCGCGCGTCGTGAACGGCGCGGGCCCGGTCGACATCGGCACCGGCGCCGGCACGGACGGCGCGCGCCGTCAGGTCCGCATCGACGGCAAGGCCGCGCGCGGCCAGGCCGGCCTCGCGGCGACCCTCGGGCTCGCCTGGCTGACGCCGGCGATGAACCGGCTCTTCCTCGACGGCGCCTCGGCGCGCCGCCGATTCCTCGACCGCCTTGTGTTCGGCCACGACCCGGGCCACGCCGACCGATTGGGCGCCTACGAGCACGCGCTCAGCGAACGCTCGCGGCTCTTGCGCGACGGGCCGCGCGACGAGCGCTGGCTCGCGGCGCTCGAAGCCGGACTCGCGCGCCACGGCACGGCGCTGGCCGCCAGCCGGCGCGAGGTCGTCGAGCGCCTCGACGCGGAGCTCGCCCACTCCGACGGTCCGTTCCCGAGCGCGCGCGTCGCGATCGTCGGCACCGTCGAGCGCTGGCTCGACGAGCTTCCCGCCGTCGCGGTCGAGGAGCGCTTCGCCGCGAGGCTCGCCCAGGCGCGCGCCGAGGACCGGTCGGGGGGCGCCGACGGGCCGCACCGCAGCGACGTTCGCGTGCGCCATCGGGCGACGGAGCGGCCGGCGAACCAGTGCTCGACCGGCGAGCAGAAGGTGCTGCTGGTGGCGCTTCTGCTCGCCCACGCGCGCCTCGTCGCGCGCGGGCCGCTCGGCGCGCCGGTCCTGCTGCTCGACGACGTGGCGGCGCACCTCGACGAGACGCACCGGGGCGCGCTCGGCGACGAGCTCGAGGCGCTCGGCTCCCAGGCCTGGCTCAGCGGCACCGACCGCGCGAGCTTCCGTGGCCTCGAAGACCGTGGCCGGTTCCTCGAGGTCGGCCACGACCGCGTCGCGGAGGCTGGCGCGTGACGACGATGCCCGACGGTCCGCCCGAGACGATGGCACCCCGCGCCCGCAAGGACACGAAGAAGGGGGCGGAGACCTATGGCGCCGAGTCGATCAGGGTGCTGCGCGGGCTCGAGGCGGTGCGCAAGCGCCCGGGCATGTACATCGGCGACACCGACGACGGCTCGGGCCTGCACCACATGGTCTTCGAGGTCGTCGACAACGCGATCGACGAGGCGATGGCCGGCTACTGCGACCGCATCGACATCACGCTCGAGCCCGACGGCAGCTGCGCGGTGACCGACAACGGCCGCGGCATCCCCACGGGGATCATCCCCGAGGAGGGCGTTTCGGCCGCGGAGGTCGCCATGACCCGGCTGCACGCCGGCGGCAAGTTCGACGAGAACGTCTACAAGGTCTCGGGCGGCCTGCACGGCGTCGGCGTCTCGGTGGTCAACGCGCTCTCGGAACGGCTCGACCTCACGATCTGGCGCGGCGAGCACGAGCACGCCATGCGCTTCCGCGACGGCGAGCCCGAGGCGCCGCTCGCCGTCGTCGGCGCCTCGGGCGGGCGAACCGGGACCCGTGTGCGATTCCTACCCTCGCCCAAGGTGTTCACCAAGACCGAGTTCGCGCGCGAGGAGCTGGAGCACCGGCTGCGCGAGCTGGCCTTCCTCAACGGGGGTGTCGAGATCGTGCTGACCGACAGTCGCGCGCTCGAGCCCGTGGTCACGAGCTTGCGCTACGAAGGCGGCATCCGCGCCTTCGTCGAATGGCTCGACCGCAGCAAGACGGCGCTGCACGGCACGATCATCACCCTCGGCGGCGAGCGCGACGGCATCGCGATCGAGGCCGCGCTGCAGTGGACCGACAGCTACCACGAGACCACGCTCTGCTTCACCAACAACATCCCGCAGCACGACGGCGGTTCGCACCTCGCGGGCCTGCGCGCGGCGCTGACCCGCACGGTCAACGGCTACGCCATGAGCTCGGGACTGCTGAAGCGCGAGAAGGTGACGCTCGCCGGCGAGGACGCGCGCGAAGGGCTGACCTGCGTGCTCGCGGTCAAGATGCCGGGGCCCAAGTTCGCCTCGCAGACCAAGGACAAGCTGGTTTCCTCCGAGGTTCGGCCGGTGGTCGAGGGTTTGGTCGCCGAGAAGCTCGGCCAGTGGTTCGAGGAGCACCCGCAGGAGGCGCGCGCGATCGTCGCCAAGGTGGTCGAGGCGGCGGCGGCGCGCGAGGCGGCGCGCAAGGCGCGCGAGCTGACCCGGCGCAAGGGTGCGCTCGACGTCGCCAACCTGCCGGGCAAGCTCGCCGACTGCCAGGAGCGCGACCCGGCCAAGTCAGAGCTGTTCCTGGTCGAGGGCGATTCCGCCGGCGGCTCGGCCAAGGGCGCGCGCGACCGCGCGTTCCAGGCGATCCTCCCCTTGCGCGGCAAGATCCTCAACGTCGAGCGCGCGCGCCTCGACAAGATGCTCGGCTCGAACGAGATCGGCACCCTGATCACGGCGCTCGGTACCGGCATCGGTGTCGACGACTTCGACCTCGCCAAGCTGCGCTACCACAAGATCATCGTCATGACCGACGCGGACGTGGACGGCGCCCACATCCGCACCCTGCTCTTGACTTTCTTCTTCCGCCAGATGAGTCCGATCATCCGCGCCGGCAATCTCTACATCGCGCAGCCGCCGCTGTTCCAGGTGCGCCGCGGCCAGAGCCAGAAGGGCGGCGTCTACCTCAAGGACGAGCGCTCGCTCGAGAACTTCTTGATCGCCGACGCCCTCGAGGGCGCGGTGCTCGCGCTCTACGATCGAAGCGAGATCGCGGGCGCGGACCTGCGCCGCGTCGTCGAGCGCGCCCGCGCCGCCGACCACCTGATCAAGCAGCTGTCGCGCCGGCTGCCGGTCGCCGTCGCCGAGCAGGCGGCGATCGCCGGCGCGCTGACGCCCGTCGTTCTCAACGACGCCGCCAAGGCGGGCGAGGCGGCGAGCTACATCGCTAGGCGACTGGACGCGACCGAGGCGCCGACCGAGCGCGGCTGGGCCGGACTTTCCGACGGCAAGGGCGGGCTCGTCTTCGAGCGTACCGTGCGCGGGGTCGGCGAGCGCCACGTCATCGACGCCGCCGCGGTGGCGAGCCTTGAGGCCCGCCGGCTCGACGAGATGGCCGAGGAGTTCCAGCGTACCTACGTCGGCCAGGCCAGGCTCAGGCGCAAGGAGCGCGATTTCGCCATCGCCGGCCCCTCCTCGCTGCTCGCCGCCGTCTTCGACCTGGGGCGCAAGGGCCTGACCATCCAGCGCTACAAGGGGCTCGGCGAGATGAACCCCGAGCAGCTCTGGGAGACGACTCTCGACCCGAGCGCGCGCACGCTGCTTCAGGTCCGCATCAAGGACGCCGAGGAGGCCAACACGATCTTCGAGACGCTCATGGGCGACGTGGTCGAGCCCCGGCGCGAATTCATCCAGTCGAACGCGCTCAAGGTCACCAACCTGGACGTTTAATGGCCTCGACTGGACGGCTGGAAGATGCGGGCGCATATCTCTGAGTGTCCATTCGAGAACGTCCATACGATCGGATTCTTGGTCGTCATGGCCGGGCATGACGTCCGTGTGAAATGGTGAGCCGTGCATTTCACAAATGGCACTAACGAGGCATTCGACCGATCGTGACTAGGGTCGAGCTCAAGGCCGATCCGGGCGATCGGTGGGGCGGCCGCGCCCGGCACGCCACGAAGCCCCCGGCGAAGCCGGCGAAGGGCAAGGCCGCGAAGCCGAAGCCGCGCCGACGGGTTGGCCGGATCGTCGTCCGCTGGGGACTCGCGGCGGCCGTCTGGCTCGTCATCGCGGGCGTCATCGCCTTGGGCTGGCTCGCGCTCGACCTGCCCGAGACCGCGGGGCTCGCCGAGCCGGTGCGCGGCCCCTCCATTGTCGTGACCTCGGCCGACGGCGCGGTGATCGAGCGCATCGGCGCGATGGTCGGCCGGCCGCTCGGCTATGACGAGATCGACCCGGACCTCGTCGCCGCGGTGCTGGCGACCGAGGACCGCCGGTTCTTCGAGCACGAAGGGATCGACTTCAGGGGACTCGCCCGCGCGCTCGTCGCCAACCTCTCCGCCGGCCGGGTCGTCCAGGGCGGCTCGACCATCACCCAGCAGCTCGCCAAGAACCTGTTCCTGGGGCCCGAGCGCACGCTCGCCCGCAAGCTGCGCGAGGCCGTGCTCGCGCTCTGGCTCGAACGCACCTTCACCAAGCGCGAGCTGCTGGCGATCTACCTCAACCGAGTCTACTTCGGCGGCGGCGCCTACGGCGTCGAGGCGGCGGCCCAGCGCTACTTCAGCCGCTCGGCGTCCGACCTCGACGTGTCCCAAGCCGCCATGCTGGCGGGCCTCTTGAAGGCGCCGTCGCGCTATGCGCCGACCACCGATCTCGCCAGCGCCCAGGCGCGCGCCGCCCTGGTGCTCGAGGCCATGGTCGACTCCGGCGTCCTCGATGCCCAGGCGGCCGCGGTCGCCAAGGGCCAGCCCGCCACGCTCCGAACGCCGCCCTCGACCGGGGCGGGCGGGCGCTACTTCGCCGACTGGGTGCTCGACGACCTCGACGGCTACGTCGGTCCCGGCGCCGGCGACGTGGTCGTCGTCACCACGCTCGACGCTGGCCTCCAGGAGCTCGCCGAGCAGGCCGTCGCCGAGGAGATCGCCGCCTCGGGCGCCGATCGGCGCTTCGGCCAGGCGGCCGTGGTGGTGCTCGCGCCCGACGGCGCGGTGCTCGCCATGGTCGGCGGGCGCGATTACCAGACGAGCCAGTTCAACCGCGTCACCCAGGCGCTGCGCCAGCCCGGCTCGGCGTTCAAGCCGTTCGTCTTCCTGGCGGGGCTCGAGGCCGGGTTCCGGCCGACCAGCCGGTTCACCGACGCGCCGATCTCGATCGCGGGCTTCGCGCCCAGGAACTACGACGGCAAGTACTTCGGCGAGGTCACGCTCGCCGAGGCGCTCGCCCGCTCGCTCAACAGCGTCGCCGCCCAACTCGCGACGAAGGCGGGCGTTGACCGGGTGATCGGCGCGGCCCGGCGCCTCGGCGTCACCACGCCGCTCCGGCGCGACCTCAGCCTCGCGCTCGGCTCGTCCGAGATCACGCTGATGGAGCTGACGGCGGCCTACGGCGCCCTCGTCAACCAGGGTCGCGCGGTGCTGCCCTACGGCATCACCGAGGTGCGCGACCCGCGCGGCACCGTGCTCTACGCCCGCGCCGGATCGGGGGCCGGCAGCGTGATCGAGGAGCGCGTCCGCGCCGACCTGGTCGGCATGCTGACCGGCGTCGTGACGTTTGGCACCGGCACGGCGGCGGCGGTTCCCTGGCCGGTCGCCGGCAAGACCGGCACCAGCGAGGACCACCGCGACGCCTGGTTCGTCGGCTTCACCCACGACGCGGTCGCCGGCGTCTGGGTCGGCAACGACGACAATTCGGCCATGCGCAAGGTCACCGGCGGCGGCGCGCCGGCGCGCATCTTTGCCCGCGTCATGACCGGCGCGATGGCCGGCAAGGTGGCACGGCCGCTGTTGGACGAGCCGGCGCCGGCGGAGGACTTCGACGACCTGATGGGCGGGCTGCTCGCGACCCTCGGGCTCGCGGGCGACGATCCCGTGCCGATCGACACTGGCGTCGCGCCCGCCGGCGGCGAGGCCGCGCGCCGGGACGCGACCGAACGCTAGATGGCGGCCCCGTTCCTCATGGGCCGTCCGTACCATCGCCACTGGGTCAAGCGGGTGCCGGGTCTCGCCGGTCCGCCCTACGTCGAGATTCGCGACAACCTGCGCAGTGATCGCCTGGA
Organism: Alphaproteobacteria bacterium; assembly: GCA_040905845.1. GTDB lineage: Bacteria > Pseudomonadota > Alphaproteobacteria > SP197 > SP197 > VGDP01. Next base: position 26,935 of record JBBDQV010000161.1, read on the forward strand.
GGTCGGCGACGGCGCCTAGGTCCGCAGCGGGGCTTCACATCGCCCCGGGACGACCTATCATGGGTGCCGACCGCCCGAGGGACGGAAGGGAGCGAGGCGCCACAATGCCGATCTGCGAAGTCGACCCGTGGCGCATGCAGTACTTCGCGCGCGTCGCCTGCCCCGAGGATGTCCGCGTTCCGACCGAGGACAGCGACGCCTACGTGTGGTTCCCGCGCCACCGTTGGGTCTACAACAAGCTGCTCGTCGCCGAGAGCCAGGGGCTCGACGCCGCGCCCCACGGCGTCGACCCGCCGGCGTTCCCGGTCTTCTCCAAGCCCATCTACAACATGCGCGGCATGGGATCCGGCAGCCGCGTCGTCCGCACCGCCAAGGAGTACAAGGCGGTGACCCGGCCGGGCCACATGTGGATGACGTTGCTCGAAGGCGAGCACGTCTCCACGGATCTGGCCGTCGTCGATGGCGCGGCGCGCTGGCTGCGCCACGCGACGGGCATGCCGATCGGCCAAGGCATGTTCGACTACTGGATCGTCGAGGATGGGAAGCGGCCCGACCTTGCCCGTTACGTCGGGGCATGGGTCCATCGCCACCTCGCTGGCTATACCGGAATCGTCAACGTCGAGACGATCGGCGGCCGCATCATCGAAGTCCATCTGCGCTTCTCGGACCAGTGGCCCGACCTCTACGGCCCGGGTTGGCTCGAGGCCCTGGTCGGCCTCTATGCCGAGGGCCGCTGGGACTTCCCAGAGCAGGAACGGCGGATAGGCTATAGCGTGGTCCTGTTCGGGGCGCACGGCGTGCGCTACAGGCACCCACCGGCCGACCTGGTCGACGAGCTGCGCGCGACGCCCGACGTAACCAGCATCCAGATCACGTTCCACGAGGATCGCGAGCCCTCGGCCCATTCGATGCCGCCCGGCGGTTTCCGCCTCGCCATCGTCAACGGGCCGGACCTCGAGGCCGGCCGCGCCGTGCGCGAGAAGCTCGCGCTCAGCTTCTGGTCGACCCAGCAGCTCCTGCCGCGCCGGCGCGGCCGAGCCGCCGCTCTGGAACCCGACACCGGCCAGCGTCGCCTGCTGCTGGCGATGCCGACCGCGTCGTGATTGGGCCAAGGCGCGGCTGCCACGGCCGATGGGCGACCGGCGACCCTGCGCCGTCGAAGGCCGCGTCGCGGCGCCTCAGGTCCTCGCGGCGGCCCGCGCGCGGTCGAGACGAGCGATCGCCGCATCGATGATCATGCGCAACATGGTGGCGTAGGGAATGCCGGCGAACCCGGCCATGAAGGCCATCTTGCCGTCGGTCGCCCACGCCGGGTTGGGGTTCGCCTCCATCAGCTTGATCCTGCCATCGACGCCGCGCCGGAAATCGAACCGGGCGTAGTCGCGCAGGCCGAACCGGCGGAACAGCATGGTCGCGATGCGCGCCAGTTCCGCTTCCTCGGCGCGGTCCAGGTTTGCGCGGCGGTAGCGGACCAGGGTGAAGTAGGGCGAATTGGGGATCGCCTTCGATTCGTAGGAAAGGATCGGGTTGAGCCCGCGCGGCAGCTCGGAGAAGTCGACCTCGAGCGTGGGTAGCACGGTCAGCCCCTCATCGAGGTTGCCGATCACGCCGATGCCGTACTCGGGCCCCGGCAGATACTCCTGGACCAGGACGTCCGAACCCGGGAAAGCGTCCGCGAGCCACGCGAGGTAGCGCGCCGCCGCGTCGCGGTCGCGGACGACGGCGTCCTTGGTGATGCCGAGGCTGCCGTCGGCTCGGTTGGGCTTGATCAGCGCGGGAAACGCGACGTCGGGAACGCACCGGGCCTCGGCCGCCCAGAGGAAGACCTCGTCCGGCACCTCCACGCCGAGCGCACGCGCGACCTGGCGCACGACCGCCTTGTCCTGGCACTGGATCATCGCGGCGGGCGGCGCGCCGGTATAGTGAATCCCGAGCAGTTCTAGATAGGCGGGGATGTTGGGCTCGAACGCGATATCGTTGCGAAACCCCGTGTCGCAGAAGTTGACCGCGAGGTCGGGAGGGCTGGTGCGCAGACTGTCCAGCAGGCGGGTGTGATCCGACAGGACCTCGACCGCCAGATCGGCAAAGCCGGCCAGGGCCTCGACCATGGCCGCGTGGGTCTCGAAGTCCTCCTCGTTGTAGCGTCCGCCGCGCTTGCCCGGATCGGGGGCGCGGTGATCGCCCGTGATGACGAGCAGCCGAAGGGCCATCGAGGCCATATTGGCTCAACCTCCAGGGGTCACGGCCCATGCGCCGCAATCGCCCCCTCGAAGACGCAGAGTTAGCACGCACCGTGGCCCTTGCAAGGCCAAGATCGAGCCGATCGGCGGGCCTTACGGCGGCGTTAACCAGAACGTGACGAAACGGACCGCATTTTGCATAGTGCAGGAGCCGTGTCCTTCCCTAGGCTCACCATGCCAAGCCTTGGCTCCGGTCGGACTACTTGGAATCCCGATCGGGGACGCGGAAGAGGAATTCGAGGGAACTGCGACCCGTGCGCGATATCGCCCTCACGCTGTTCGTCCTCGGCGGCCTGATTCCGGCGATCAAGTGGCCCTGGATCGGGGCCACGATGTTCGCCTGGTTGTCGATCATGAACCCGCACCGGCTCACGTGGAGCTTCGCCCAGAATCAGCCGTTCGCGGCGTTGGTGGCCGCGTGCACGTTGTTCGGCTGGATCATCTCGCGCGAGCCCAAGCGCTTTCCGCTCATGCCGCTGAGCGCCTTGGTTCTCGTCTTCGCCGCTTGGGTGTCGCTCACGACGGTTCTCGCCATTTCTCCCGCCGATGCCATGATCTACTGGAAGCGGACCATGAAGATTTTCCTCATGGTCGCCATCACCATGACCCTGATCACGGATGAGAAGCGTCTGAGGGTTGTCATCTGGGTGGTCGTGATGTCGTTGTCGTTCTTCGGCATCAAGGGTGGTCTTTTCACCGCCAATACTGGCGGAGGCGGGATCGTTCTTGGGCCATTCGGCTCGTACATCGCCGAGAACAACGCCCTGGCGCTCGCGCTGACCATGTGCGTGCCGCTGGTGCGCTACCTCCAGGTCGTCGAGAAGCGTCATTGGATCCGGTGGGCGCTCATCGCGGCCCAGGCGCTGATGGTGCTGTCCATCGTCGGCTCGTTTTCGCGCGGCGCCTTCCTGGCGATCAGCGTCATGCTGTTCGCCCTGTTCGTGCGCTCGCGCCAGAAGCTTCTCGTGGGCCTCCTTGGCATCGGTTTCGTCTTCGTCATCGTCCCGTTCATGCCCGCGGCGTGGCACGAACGCATGTCGTCGATCCAAGACTACGAACAGGACGCGTCGGCTCAGGGGAGATTCATGGCATGGAACTTCGCCTACCGTCTCGCCTTGGATCGCCCGTTGGTCGGCGGCGGCTTCAACGTGAACGAGAACGTCCCGCTCTTCTTCCACTATGTGCCGGATGCCGACAGGGTCCGCTCGCCCCACAGCATCTACTTCGAGGTGCTCGGTTACCACGGGTTCGTCGGGCTGCTCCTTTTCCTGGCGATCGGTATCTCTCTTCTGCGAACCTGCGGAACGCTCATTCGGATCGGGAAACTGAGACCGGAGTTCGCCTGGGCCAGGGAGCTCGGCGCGATGGTTCAGGTCTCGGCCATCGGCTACGCCACGGGGGGCGCGTTCCTCAACCTGGCGTTCTTCGACTTCTACTATTACGTCATCGCGATCGTGGTGTGCGCCCGGTTCATCCTGGCCAAGAAGCTCAGCGACGAGGAGCGTATTAGGGTCGGCCTGCCCCGACGGGCCTTCGCTGACCCGGCGCCCGTCGCGCAGCCGAGTCCCGCCGCCAGGGGCTCCTATGGACCACGATGACGGCGAGCCGCGCTCGTTGTGGGGCTCGGCGGCGGTCACCGACCAGCCGATCGACCAGCCTGTCGTTCGGCCTATGCAACGGCGTCGGTTTGATGTATTGGCCGCGACGGGCAAGCAAGATCCGCTGCCGGCGATTCCTGGCACGCGCCGTCGCGTCGTGCCTCCCACACCCCTGCACGGCTCATCGATGACCGCGAATCGCCTCGATCAGCTCGAAAGCCAGAGCGTCTTCGTCCTGCGCGAGGCGTTCAACCGCCTCGACAAGATCGCCATGCTGTGGTCGCTCGGCAAGGATTCCAACGTCATGGTCTGGCTGGCCAAAAAGGCGTTCTTCGGCCACGTGCCGTTTCCGGTCATGCACATCGACACCGGCAACAAGTTCCCCGCGATGTACGCGTTCCGCGATCACTACACGAAGGCGTGGAACCTCAACCTCGTCGTCGGCACCTGTCCGCCCCTCGAGGAGATGGACCCCTCCAAGCCGCCTGCGGCGCGGCGGGCCGAGCGCAAGACCAAGGGGCTGGCCGCCAAGATCGAGGAGCTGGGGCTGACCGGAATCATCGCCGGCATCCGGCGCGACGAAGAGGGAACGCGCGCCAAGGAACGCGTCTTCAGCCCGCGCGGCCAGACCCACGAATGGGACTTCCGCGACCAGCCGCCAGAGTTCTGGGACCAGTTCAAGACCGATTTCCCACCCGGGACGCACGTTCGGGTCCACCCTCTGCTGCATTGGACCGAAGTCGACGTCTGGCGCTATATCCAGCGCGAAGGCATGCCGGTGGTCGACCTCTACTTCGCCAAGGGCGGCAAGCGCTACCGCTCGCTCGGCGACCAGGACATCACCGCCCCGATCGAATCGACGGCGTCGACGGTCGAGGAGATCATCGCCGAGCTCGAAGTCACCAAGGTCGCGGAGCGCTCGGGCCGGGCGATGGACCACGAGACCGAGGACGCATTCGAGCGCTTGCGTGCCGAAGGCTACATGTAGCTAGGAGATCATCAACGTGGTTCAAGGCAGCACGAAGCGGACGCTGGCCGTGGTCGGCACGGGCGACGCCGACCGGGCGGCGCGCTCGGCCAACCGCGATCTGCTGAAGATCGTCATCGTCGGCCACGTCGATCACGGCAAGTCGACCCTGGTCGGCCGCATGTTCCACGACACCGGCTCGCTTCCCGACGGCAAGGTCGAGGCGATCAAGGCCATGTGCGAACGTCGCGGCATGCCGTTCGAGTTCGCCTTTCTCATGGACGCGCTCCAGGCCGAACGCGACCAGGGCATCACCATCGACGCCGCGCAGATCTGGTTCAAGAGCGCCAAGCGCGACTACGTCATCATCGACGCGCCCGGCCACAAGGAGTTCCTGAAGAACATGGTCACCGGCGCGGCGGCGTCGGACGCCGCGCTGCTCGTCATCGACGCGCACGAAGGCGTGAAGGAGCAGTCGCGCCGCCACGGCTATCTCCTCCACCTGCTGGGCGTTCGCCAGGTCGCCGTGGTCTGCAACAAGATGGACCTGGTGGGCTTCGAGGAATCCGCGTTCCGCGGCGTCGAGCGGGAGTACACTCAGTATCTCGACTCGATCGGCGTCACGCCGACCTACGTCGTCCCCGTCTCCGCGCGGGAGGGCGACAACATCGCCCGGCCCGCCACGTCGATGGCGTGGTACGAGGGTCCGACCGTGATCGAGGCGCTGGACCACTTCCAGCCTTCGACGGTCCCGGTGGAGCTGCCCCTGCGGTTCCCCGTCCAGGACGTCTACAAGTTCGATCAGCGACGAATCCTCGCGGGTCGCGTCGAAAGCGGGGTCCTCAGGGTCGGCGACCGAATCCTCGTCTCTCCGGCGAACAAGGCGACGCGCGTCGCCTCGATCGAGGCGTGGGGATCGCCGGCGCCTGTCGAGGCCAAGGCCGGGCAATCGATCGGCATCACCCTCGACGAGCAGATCTTCGTCGAGCGCGGCGACATCGTCAGCCATATGGATCATGCGCCGATCGAGACCGACGTGTTCCGCGCCCAGATATTCTGGCTCGGCCGCGAGGCCTTGAAGGTCGGCGCCACGTACAAGTGCAAGCTCGCCACGGCCGAGTTCCCGATCACCGTGCAGTCGATCGATCGGGTCATAGACACCGGCGATCTGTCGCACCGCGATGCCGTCAGGGTCGAGCGCAACGAGGTCGCCGAGGTCGTCTTGCGGTCACGCAAGCTGGTGGCGCTCGACGAGTTCAGGACGAACGCGCGCACCGGCCGGTTCGTCCTGGTCGACAAATACGACGCGGCCGGCGGCGGCATCGTCTCGATCGAAGGCTATGCCGACCAACGGACCCTGGTCACCGTGCGGGCGACCAACATCGTCCGGGTCGAGCGCGGCATCCCCGTGGAGGCGCGCGCCCGCCGCAACGGCCATCGGGGCGGCGTGCTGTGGCTGACCGGGCTCTCGGGCGCCGGCAAGTCGACGCTCGCCGTCGAACTCGAACAGCGGCTGTTCGCCAAGGGGTATCAAACCTACGTGCTGGACGGTGACAACGTGCGCGCCGGGCTCAACGCCAACCTCGGATTCTCGCCGGAGGACCGGGCCGAGAACATCCGCCGGGTGGGCGAGGTCGCGGCGCTGCTCGCGGACGCCGGGATGATCGTGATCACGTCTTTCATCTCGCCCTACCGGTCGGATCGCGAGCGAGCCCGCAGGGCCGCGAGCGAAGACTTTCACGAGATCTTCGTGAAGGCGGACCTCGCGACGTGCGAGCGGCGCGACCCCAAGGGGCTCTACAAGCGCGCGCGCGCGGGCGAGATCGGCGACTTCACGGGGATCTCGTCGCCCTACGAACCTCCGGAGTCGCCCGAGCTGATGGTCGATACGGCGGCCGAGGGCGTCGAGGCCTGCGTCGACCGGCTCATGGATTACGTGCGCGGCCGCATCGCCATCGACGACTGACCGCGAGCCGTGCTTCGGCTTTTGACGTACACATCGCTCTACCCGAACGCGGTGCAGCCGACGTTCGGCGTGTTCGTCGAGAATCGCTTGCGCCACTTGGTCGCGAGCGGACGGGTGACCAGCCGGGTCATCGCGCCGGTGCCGTGGTTCCCCTTCGAGTCGCGCCTTTTCCCCGTCTATTCGGGATACGCGCGCATGCCGCGCGAGGAGCAGCGGCATGGGCTGCTGGTCATGCACCCCAGGTTCATCGCCATCCCGAAGATCGGCATGAACGTTGCGCCGCGCCTGCTCTATGCGGCGACCGCCCCCTTGGTCGCCAGGTTGGTCGCGGGCGAGCCGGGCGTCGATCTGATCGACGCCCATTACGCCTACCCCGACGGCGTGGCGGCCGCCTGGCTCGGCCGACGATTCGACTTACCCGTGGTCCTGACCGTTCGCGGCAGCGACGTGAACGTGCTGTCGCACTACGACGCCCCGCGTCGGCGGATCCTGGAGACCGTTCGCTCCGTCGCCGGCTTGATCACGGTCAGCCGTGGACTCAAGGACAGGCTCGTCGAGCTGGGTGTCGCCGACCAGCACATCGTCGTGCTGCGCAACGGCGTGGACCTTGACGCTTTCCAGCCGGTCGACAAGGACGCTGCGATGCGCGCCCTCGGACTCGAGGGGCGCGTCGTTCTGTCCGTCGGGCAGCTCGTCGCCTTGAAGGGCCTCGACCTGACGATCCGAGCTCTGGCCAAGGTCCCGGACACGACGCTCCTGATCGTCGGCGAAGGGCCCGAGCGGAGCCGGCTCGAGGCCCTGACCGCGGCTGAAGGCGTCGGCCACCGGGTGCGCTTCGTCGGCCGTGTCGACCACGATCGGCTCAAGACCTACTTCTCCGCCGCGAACCTGAGCGTTCTCGCGTCACGCAGCGAGGGCTGGGCCAACGTGCTCCTGGAATCGATGGCGTGCGGGACGCCGGTGGTCGCGACCGACATACCCGGCACCCGCGAGGTCGTCGGCGCGTCCGAGGCGGGCTTCCTCGTCCCCCGCACGGTCGAGGCGATCGCCGATGGCATCCGTCGCCTGCTGGCCAAGCCCCCGTCGCGCGCGGCGACCCGGGCGTATGCGGAGCGTTTCGGCTGGGAGGACACCACGCGGGGCCAGCTCGCGCTGTTCGAGTCGATCCTCGAGCGGCACCGCGCGTCGCGCTCCTTGACGGATCGCGCCTGATCGGCTTGCCTCGCCCGGCCCAAACCGAGAGACGAAACCCATGATCGACCAGACGCTGGCCACGCAAATCCGCGGCGCCGTCGACGCCGGCTTCGACGCGCAGATCGACTTCACCCGCGAGCTCATAAAATTTCCCTCGCTGCGCGGACACGAACAGACGGCGCAGGACTTCATGGCCGGCGCGCTCGCCGAGCGCGGCTACGCCGTGGACCGCTGGGAAATCGACCTCGACGCGATCCGTCATTTGCCGGGCTACTCCCCCGTCCTCGCCGGCTACGAGGATGCCCTCAACACGGTCGGAACGCTGCGCTCGTCGAGCCGCAAGGGCCGCTCGCTGATCCTCAACGGCCACATCGACGTGGTGCCGGAGGGCCCCTACGCCATGTGGCAGACGCCGCCGTTCGAGCCGCGCCGCGACGGCGACTGGCTCTACGGTCGTGGCGGCGGCGACATGAAGGCGGGGCTGGCCGATGCGATCTACGCGATCGCCGCGCTCAGCCGGCTGGGCTGGCGCCCCGCGGCCGACGTCCATCTCCAGTCGGTGATCGAGGAGGAGTGCACCGGCAACGGCGCGCTCGCCTGCGTCGCGCGCGGCTACCGCGCGGACGCCGCGCTGATCCCCGAGCCCTCGGCCGAGCGCCTGTCGCGCGGCCAGCTCGGCGTCATGTGGTTCCACGTCAAGCTCAAGGGCGTCCCGGTCCACGTCGCTTACGCCGGCACCTGCATGAACGCGATCGAGGCCGCCGTTCCGATCATCCGTGCGCTGCACGAGCTCGAGGACCGCTGGAACGGCCGTCGCCACGAGCACGCGCTGTGGGCCAAGCACGATCACCCGATCAACCTCAACGTCGGCAAGATCCAGGGCGGCGACTGGGCCTCCAGCGTGCCCGCGTGGGTGCGCTTCGACGCCCGCGTCAGCGTCTTCCCCGGCCAGAGCCTGAAGGAGGCGCGCCAGGAGATCGAGGATTGCGTCCGCTCGGCCGCCGCAGGCAACCGGTTCCTCGCCAACAACCCGCCCGAGGTCGTGTTCGACGGCTTCCAGGCCGAAGGCTACGTGCTCGAGCCCGGCGGCGAGGCCGAGGCGACGCTGCGCGCCGCCCATCGCACGGTCTACGGCGCCGAGCCCGAGGAGCGGGTCTCGACCGGCACCACCGACGCGCGGTTTTTCGGCCTCTACCAGGGCATTCCGGCCATGGTCTACGGCCCTTCGGCCGACAGCATCCACGGCTTCAACGAGCGCGTGTCGCTCGAATCCATGCGCCGCAACACCCAGGCCATCGCGCTCTTCGTCGCCGACTGGTGCGGGCTGGAGAAGGCGCCGTAGCGCGCACGAGCGATCGGGCGCCCAGGCATGATCGGCCGGCTCTACGGCTGGACCATGCGCATGGCCGCGCACAGGCGCGCGCTGCCGATCCTCGCCGTGGTCTCGTTCGCCGAGAGCTCGTTCTTCCCAGTGCCGCCCGACGTCATGCTGGTGCCCATGGTGCTGGCCGATCGCGCGCGCGCCTGGCGCATCGCGCTCGTCTGCACCATAGCCTCGGTCGTCGGCGGGCTCGCCGGCTACGCCATCGGCGCGCTGCTGTTCGAGGCGCTCGGCCGGCCGATTCTCGAGCTCTACGGCGCCATGAGCCAGTTCGACGCGCTCAAGGAGCTCTACGACGAATGGGGGCTGTGGGTCATCCTGATCAAGGGCCTGACGCCGATCCCCTACAAGGTCGTCACCATCGCCTCGGGTGCGTTCGACTTCGACCTGGCGACCTTCATCGCGGCGTCGATCGCGACGCGCGGCGTTCGCTTCTTCCTGCTGACCGGGGTGCTGTGGTACTGGGGCCCGAGCGTGCGCGGGTTTCTCGATCGTTACGTCGTCCCACTCACCTGGGGGTTCCTGGCCCTCGTCATCGCGGGCTTCGTCGCGCTGCGCTGGGTGTTCTGAACCGGCGTCACGCCCCGGCGGCGGCGCGGCGCCGGCCGGGCTCGACCGCGCCCGCCTCGCGCGCGAGGAACGCCTCGAACATCAGCACGTTCCACAGCACGGGGTTGTGGTCCCTGAGCCCCGACTGGTGCTCGGCCACCAGGCGCGCGACCGTGGCGGGTTCGATCAGGTCGCTGTCGCCGAGCGGCTCGCTTCGCGCCAGGGCCCGCATGCGCCCGGCCAAGGGCCCGCGGAACCAGGCGGCCAGGGGCACGGCGAACCCCTGCTTGGGCCGGTAGAGCAGGTGCCTGGGCACATAGCGCTCGAAGGCTTTCTTGAGCAGGGCCTTCTTCTCGCCGCCACGCACCCTGAGGCCGGCCGGCAATGTCGCCGCCCATTCGACCAGCCGGTGGTCGAGGAACGGCACGCGCACCTCGAGCGAGTTGGCCATCGCGGCGCGGTCGACCTTGACCAGCATGCGGCCCGACAGCCACGTCTTGAGGTCGGCGTACTGGGCCTGGGCCACGGGATCGTCCGAGCCCGCCTCGGCCATCAGCGGGCCGAGGATCGAGCCCGCGTGATAGCCGCCGAGCGCGCGCGCGAGGGCGGGCGTGTAAAGGGCGCGTCGCGTCGCGTCATCGACGATGTTGACGCTCTGGAAGTAGCCGGCCGCGGACGACAGCGCGAGCTCCTGGAACGTGTGCTTGAAGCGCAAGTGTCGGGGCGCCCAGTCGAGCTTGGGCCACAGCCGCCCCAGAAGGCCGAACAGCGGGGCGCGCACGAAGCCGGGCAGCAGCCCGCGCACCCGCTCCTCGCGCTGGTGCCAGAGGTAGCGCCGATAGCCCGCGAACACCTCGTCGCCGCCGTCGCCCGAAACTGCGACCTTGACGGAGGCGCGCGCGAGCTCGGCGACGCGGTAGGTCGGCAGCGCCGAGGCATCGCCGAACGGCTCGTCGTAGATCGCGGCGAGCCGATCCACCAGGCTCATGTCGTCGGGGTCGACCTCGCGGGTCACGTGGTCGGTGCGGTAGCGTTCGGCGACCTCGCGGGCGTAGGCCGACTCGTCCTCCGGCGTGCCGCGGAATCCGATCGAGAAGGTCGTCACCGGGCCGCTGGCGAGGCTGGCCATCTGGGCGACGACGCCGCTCGAATCGACGCCGCCGGACAGGAACGCGCCGACGGGCACGTCGGCGACCATGCAGTAGCGCACGGCCTCGCCGAACCGTTCGATCAAGGCCTCGGCCGCCTCGGCCTCATCGCCGGGCCCGTCGGTCGCCATGGTCAAGCGCCAGTAGGGCTGGAGGCGCGCTCGCTCGCCCCGGCGCCAGACCAATTTGTGCGCGGCGGGCAATTTCGCCACGCCGCGATAGATGGTGCGCGGGTCGGGGATGTAGCCGTAGGCGAAGTAGTCCTCGACCGCCAGCGCGTCGATGGCGTGCCCAAGCCCGGGGTGCTCCACGAGCGCCTTGAGCTCGGAGCCGAACACGACCTGGCCGTCGGCGAGCTCGGACCAGTAGAGCGGACGCTCGCCCAGCCGGTCGCGCGCGAGCATCAGGGTTTCCTTGGCCTCGTCCCACAAGGCGATCGCGAACATGCCGCGCAACCGGTCGAGCACCGCCTCGCCCCAAACTTGCCAGCCCTGGATGATGACCTCGGTGTCGCTCTTGGTCCTGAAGGTTCGGCCGAGCCCGCGCAGCTCCTCGGCGATCTCGCGGTAGTTGTAGATCTCGCCGTTGAACGCCACGGCGACCGTGCCATCGGGGCTGAACATCGGCTGCTGGCCGGTCGAAAGGTCGATGATCGCGAGCCGCCGGTGGGCGAGGCCGATGCCGGGCGCGACGTGGAGCCCGCGCCCGTCCGGCCCGCGATGGGCCAGCGCGTCGCCCATGCGCGCGACCAGCGCGGCGTCCAGGGGACGCCGACCACGGCTGTCGAAGATGCCTGCGATGCCGCACATTGGCGCAATGATCATGCAAGACCGATGCCCAGAGCGTAGCATCGCGGGCGTTACCTGTCCGTTCCCGAGCGGCTATAAGGGGGCATGGCCATCATTGCCGACGCCAGGCTCGCGCGGCTCGGAGTCCGTTCGCTGGCGCTCGCGCTCGCAGGCGCGAGCGGCGCGCTGCTGCTTGGCGCGCTCTATTTTCAATACGTCGAAGGGCTGGCGCCGTGCCCGTTGTGCCTCTATCAACGATATGCCCACGTGACGAGCCTCGCGCTCGCGCTCGGCGCGGCCGCGGCACACCCTCGCATCGGTCGCGTCCTGCTCGGCTTGACCGGTCTCGCGTTCATTGCCGGCGCGGGCGTGGCCGGGTTCCACGCCGGCGTCGAGCAGCACTGGTGGGCCGGGCTCGAAGGCTGCACGGGCGAGGTGCCTTCGGGGCTATCGCTCGACGAGCTCAAGGCCCAGCTCCTGGAGGCTTCGCCGGCGCGCTGCGACGAGATCCCATGGTCACTTTTCGGCCTGTCCATGGCGGCGTGGAACGGAGTTCTCTCGACCGGACTCGCCGTGGTCGCGCTGATCGGCGCGCGCCGGGCCCATGGCTGAGCGCCGGCGCCCGCGCACGCTCGCCGAGCGCCTGCCCGGCGATCCGTCGGCGGCCGACCAGGTCGCCGCCATGATCCGCGTCGATCACGCCGGGGAATACGGCGCCAAGCGCATCTACGACGGCCAGCTCGCCGTGCTCGGGCCCTCGGCCGAGACCGAGGCGATCCGGCGCATGGCCGAGCAGGAGCGCCGGCACCTGGAGACGTTCGACAAGGCCCTGGTCGAGCGCCGGGTGCGACCGACCCTCCTCGCTCCGGTCTGGCACGCGGCGGGCTTCGCGCTCGGCGCGGCGACCGCGCTTATCGGGCCCAAGGCAGCGATGGCGTGCACCGAGGCGGTCGAGAGCGTGATCGACGAGCACTACGCCCGCCAGGCCGCGCGGCTCGGTGACGAGGAGGGTGCATTGCGCGCGACAATCGAGGAATTCCGCGCCGACGAGGTCGAGCACAAGGAAACCGCGCGCGCCCATGGCGCCGCCGACGCACCCGCCTACGAACCCCTGACCGCCGCCATCAAGGCCGGCACCCGCCTCGCGATCTGGCTGTCGAGCAGGGTGTGAGACCGCCGCGCGAAAGAAGGGACTCACGCGGTGCGCGGATGCGCTACCCCTTTCCCCGACCCTCTCCCACGAAGGGGAGAAGGGGATACTCTTGTCGCGGCGAGAGCTTCCCCTCGCCCCTGTTGGGCGAGGGAGGGGCCCATCGCCTCAGGCGATGGGAGGGTGAGGGGGAACACAGGTGTATCAATTCCTACACTCAGCGACATGAGGTCGGACAATGGAGTTCGTCGCCTATGCAATCGCCTTTCTCGCGGTAGCAATTGCGTTCGGGCAATGGTGGACCGCTCGGCAGAAGCTCGTGCTCGACCTCTTCGAAAAGCGCTTTCAGGTCTATTTGGACGTTCGGCGCATCGCAAGCGAAGCGGTGCAAATTGGCCAGCTCAGCGATAAAGGCTCGCCGAATGAGGTGCTCGCGCGAGGCCGCTTTCTCTTCGGTCATGAAGTAGTTGAAGCGCTACAAACTCTTCATAAGCTTACAATTGATCTCGAAATGAAAAATCCTACAGCCGCGATTCAAATCAACGAACAATTTAAGACTATGTTTCCTCTGTTCGAACCGTATCTTCAGATGACGCAGCGCCAGCCGGTAGCGGCCCTGATAGTATGGACAAAGAAGATGAAGACGCGGAGAAGAAGGTGAACCTAACCAATCGCCTCGTGATGTCTCGTTCTAGCCCCGGCGTTTGGTTCCTCGCGCGGTGCCCCGCCTCAATCGGGATCCAGCTCGGTGTCCCAGTAGAGGAAGTCGCGCCAGCTCTCGTGCAGGAAGTTGGGTGGGTAAATGGTGACAGTATATATTTTCTTGTGTTAGTTTGATGCGGATCGTTCGCCACAACTCGAGGTCCGCCATGGCCCGTCTCGCGCGCGTCGTCGTTCCCGGCCTGCCCCATCTCGTCACCCAGCGCGGCAACCGGGGCGAGCCGATCTTCCTCGAGGACGGCGATCAGAAACTCTACCTCCGCCTGCTGGCCGAGCGGGCCCGGCTCGCGCGCGTCGAGGTGTGGGCTTACTGCCTGATGCCGAACCACGTTCACTTGATCGTGGTGCCGAGGACCGCCGACGGCGTCCGCGCCGCGATCGGCGAGGCGCACCGGCGCTACACCCGGTTCGTCAACCAGCGCGCTGGCCTCACCGGACATCTGTTCCAAAGCCGGTTCGCCTCGGTGGTGATGGACGAGGAGCACCTACTCATGGCGGCGCGCTACATCGCGCTCAACCCGGTTCGCGCGCGACTCGTGCGCCGGGCGCGCGACTGGCCGTGGTCGAGCGCGCGCGCCCACCTCGCCGGGCGCGACGACGCGCTGGTCACGGTCCAGCCCCTGCTCGACCGCATCCCGCGCTTCGCCGAATTGCTGGAAACTCCGGCCGACGATCCCGACTTCGACGCGCTGCGCAAGGCCGAGAAGACGGGGCGGCCGCTCGGCGCGCCAAAGTTCATCGCCCGGCTCGAGAAGCGCCTGGGCCGCGCGCTCGCCCCGCAAAGACGCGGGCGCAAGCCGGGCGGCGCCAAGGCGGCAAAGTGAGCAGCACCCGATGGCGTCGCCCCTTCGGGGCGCGGAATAAAACATATACTGTCACCGTTGTCGTCCCACCGTTGTCGCCCGTGCTTCGAGACGCGCCCTGCGGGCGCTCCTCAGCACGAACGGGGAGAGCAATCACGCATGGAAGCCGTTCACTAGCACCGTTCGCGGTGAGGAGCGTGCCGAAGGCACGCGTCTCGAACCGCGTGGCGAGCGCGAACCGGACAGCCGTGCGACACGCGCGGGCATGACGGGCCGTGGAATCGATCGACTCGAGGAGACCCTAATCCGGATCGAGCACGGTGTCCCAGTAGAGGAAGTCGCGCCAGCTCTCGTGCAGGAAGTTGGGCGGGAATCCGCGGCCCGCCTCGCGCAGCTCGTAGGTCGTCGGCATGCGCGGCGCGTACATCGGACGGCGCCCCGTTTCGCGCGCGAGCCGGCTGCCCTTGCTCAGGTTGCAGTCGGCGCACGCGGCGACGACGTTCTCCCACGTCGTCCGCCCGCCGCGCGAGCGGGGCACCACGTGGTCGAACGTCAGGTGATGGGACGGCAGCCGGTCGCCGCAGTACTGGCAGCTGAAGCGATCGCGCAGGAAGACGTTGAAGCGCGTGAAAGCCGGACGCTTGGTCAGCGGGATGAACTGCTTGAGCGCGACGACGCTCGGCAGCCGCATCTCGGCCGAGGGCGAGCGCACGACGCGGTCGTACTCCGAGAGGATGTGCACGCGCTCGAGGAACACGGCCTTGACGGTTTCGTACCAAGGCCAGACCGACAACGGGTAGTAGCTCAACGGCCGGAAATCGGCGTTGAGCAACAAAGCTGGGCAGGCGTCGAGTGACGCGGTCATCTCCTTGCCTCGCACGCCAAGCTGGCCATGGGCCCCAATCTATAGCCGGATTGCGACATTTCCTCAACGCCGGCGCCGCTTTCGGGCCGGGAATGGGCTTCGCAAGCGCCGCCCCCTTGGCTACTGTCGCGATCCCGCCCGGAGACATCCCCCATGGCCGCCCCGCTCGCCCACATTCGCGTCCTCGACCTGACCCGGATCCTCGCCGGCCCGTGGGCGACCCAGCTCCTGGCCGACCTCGGCGCCGAGGTCATCAAGGTCGAACGCCCCGGCGCCGGCGACGACACGCGCCAGTGGGGTCCGCCGTTCCTCAAGGACCGCGCCGGCAACGAGACATCCGAGGCGGCCTACTATCTGTCCACGAACCGCGGCAAGAAGTCGGTCACGATCAACGTCGCGGACCCCAAGGGCGCCGCGCTCGTGTGCGACATCGCCGTCAAATCGGACGTGCTGATCGAGAACTACAAGGTCGGCGGGCTCAAGAAGTACGGCCTCGATTACGATTCGATGCGGACGGTCAACCCGCGGCTGGTCTACTGCTCGATCACCGGGTTCGGCCAGACCGGGCCGTACAAGGAGCGCGCCGGTTACGACTTCATGATCCAGGGCATGGGCGGCATGATGAGCATCACGGGCGAGCGCGATGATGCGCCGGGCGGCGGGCCGCAGAAGGTCGGGGTGGCCGCCGCCGACCTGGCGACGGGGCTCTACTCGACCATCGGGATCCTCGCCGCGCTCGCCAACCGCGAGCGGACCGGCGCGGGCCAGCACGTCGACATGGCGCTGCTCGATTGCCTCGTCGCCCTGCTCGCCAACCAGAACCTCAACTACCTGACATCGGGCAAGGCGCCGGGGCGCTACGGCAACGCCCACGCCAACCTGGTGCCCTACCAGGTGTTCGAGACCGCGGACGACCCGGTCATCATCGCGGTCGGCAACGACGAGCAGTACCGCCGGCTGTGCGAACTGATGACGGCGCCCGAGCTGGCCACGGATGCGCGCTTCAACACCATGCCGGACCGCATCCGCAACCGCGATACGCTGGTGCCGCAGATCGCCGCCCGCGTGCGCACCAAACCGCGCGCGTTCTGGCTCGAAGGCCTCGAGCGGCTCGGCATCCCGTGCGGACTGATCAATCGGCTCGACCAGGTGTTCGCCGACCCCCAGGTCATCGCGCGCGGCCTCAGGATCGACCTCGAGCACCCCCTGGCCGGCACCGTACCCATGGTCCGCTGCCCGATCAGGCTGTCGGAAAGCCCCGCGGAGCATCACCGCCCGCCGCCGTTGCTCGGCCAGCACACCGAGGAGGTCCTGACCGGCCTGCTCGGCCTCGGCGCCGACGTCGTCGCGAGCCTGCGCGCCGACGGCATCGTCTGATCGGGGCGCCGGAAACAGGAAAGGCGCATCCCGGTCGCCCGGGATGCGCCAGTCTGCGGGGACGCAGTGGTTCTTCGACCCGCCGCGTTCGGCCTCTGTCCCATGAGGGTCCTGAGGAGGGGTTCAGAACCTGGGTCTCGAGGCACCGTCGGACGTGGCGGGGGGATGACACGCCCGACAGCCGCCAACATGGCGGGCGATCGTGGCGGGTCCATGACGCGGTGTGACGCAATTGTGGCGCGGGCATCACATTCGCGCGAGCGGATCGCCCAGAGCAATATCCGATCAGATTGAAACAAGGGGTTCAATCTGATCGGATGAAATTGCTCTGGATTCAACAAACTAGAGCAGCTTTATCCGGTCGGCGCATCGCCGAAGGCGATTCCACTCGACCGGATGCTGCTCTAGTCGCGCGCTCAGGCGGCCCCGGGCACCCGACAATCGGTCAGGTCGGCGCCTTCGAAGACGGCGTTGTCGACCTTGGCGTCGGCCAGCTTGGCGCCGGCCAGCTTGGCGCCGGAGAAGTTCGCCGCCATCAGGTTGGCGCCGCGCAGGTTGGCGCCCGTCAAATCGGCCTCGACGAGCGTCGCCGCCGCCAGGTTCGACGGCCATTCGGTGCCGGTCGGCTCGCCGTCCGGGCCCTTGACCTGGAGCGCGTCCAGCACGACTTCGCGCAAGCTGCCGCGCGTGATGTTCGCGCGCATCAGGTTGGCCCCGCTCATCTTGGCGTTGGCGAGCCTGATCTCGACCATGATCGCGCGCGATAGGTTGGCCATCTCCAGGTTGGCGCCTTCCAGGTTGCAGTTCGACAGGTTGGCGCCCTTGAGCTCGGCGCCGGCGAGCACGGCGTTGCGCAGGTCGAAATTGCTGATGTCGCGGCCCGAGAGGTCGGCGCGCACTCCGTCGCGCCCGTTGGTCGCGACCCAGCGGCGATGTTTGGCCAGGATGGTCAGGAGCTCGTCCTTCTGGCTGGTTCCCTCGGTCTGCTCCGGCTCCGGGTTGACCTCGAACAGATCTTGATGCTCGATCGACATGCGTGCCCCGGCGACGTCGGACTTGTCGAGCTTCGCGCCGGTCAACTTGGCGCCGATCAGGTCCGCGTTGCGCAGGTCGGCGCCGGTCAGATCGGCGCCCGACAGGTCGGCGTCGCGCAGGTCGGCGTCCTTGAACGTGGTGTTGACGAGTTGGGCGTTGGCAAGGATGCAGCCGACCAGCTTGGCTCCGGTCAGGTCGGCGCTGTTCAGGCGCGCCTCGGAGGCATCGGTCCGGTTGCGCGCCGCGTAGACCGCCTTCGAATCGAGCTGCTGGCCCATCGAGCTGGGGTGATAGTGCTGCAGCCCGCTGCCTCGGTTGGCGGCGATCAGCCCGCCGGCCCTGAGGTCGGCGCCAACCAGCTTCGCGTCGGTCAGCTTGGCGCGGCGCAGGAAGGCGCCGCGCAGGTTGGCGTTGGTCAGGTCGGCGCGCGTCAGGTCGGCGGCCTCGAGACTCGCGGCGAACAGGTCGGCGTCGCGCAAGTCCGCGCCGGCGAGAATGGCGAGCGCCAGCCGGGCACCGGTGAACTTGCCCTTGCGCAGCTCGGCAAGGGTCAGATCGACGCCTTCAAGGTCGGCCGAGGACAGATCGAGCCGACGCGCGGCGATTTCGCCCCTGAGCCACGCCTTGTGGGCGTTCAGGGCCGTCTCGATCTGAAATGGAGTCATGCCTCGGCCATTTGTCCAGGTGCCGGGATCGCTTGGGCGCCGACACCTTGGATAGTCTGGCCCGGCTTAAGGTGTCGTTAATCGCGCCGCTCCTTGACAGGGGGGAAACGTCGTGGCGCTGATGGTGCGTAGGAGGGTGTCACGGCGGTGACCGGCGACGATCAAAGAGCCGTTCTCGTGACCGGTGCCGCGCGCGGGCTCGGCCGGGCCACGGCCGAGGCCTTCCTCGCGGCCGGCGCGCGGGTC
>JBBDQV010000161.1:45636-89466 GCA_040905845.1 Alphaproteobacteria bacterium
CGCCGCGGTCACGGCCGCCGCCGCGACCTTCGGCCGCCTCGACGTCCTGGTCAACAACGCCGCCGTGAACGTCGAGAAGCCCCTGGAGGCCTGGGACGAGGCGCTCTGGGACCGCCATGTCGACGTCATCCTCAAGGGCGCGTTCTTCTGCATCCAAGCCGCCTTGCCCCATCTGCGGTCCTCGCGCGGCGTGGTGGTCAACGTCGCTTCCGAGCTGGGCCTGCAAGGGGTGCGCGACAACGTAGGCTACTGCGCGGCCAAGGGCGGATTGGTCAACCTGACCCGGGCCCTCGCGGTCGAGCTCGCGCCCGACATACGGGTCAACTGCCTGTGCCCGGGCGCGATGGACACCGAGCTGATGCGCGCCTGCGCCGAGGCGAGCGGCGACCCCGACGCCTACTACCGCCACTACGATGCCTGGGCGCCGCTTGGCCGCATCGCGCCGCCCACCGAGATCGCGGCCACCATCGTTTATTTGGCATCGCCCGAGGCGGGGTTCGTCACCGGCGCGGTGTTCGCGGCCGACGGCGGCTCGACCGCGGGCCGCCACGGGGGCGCCCTGTGAGCCTCGCGGGCAAGCGGGTGCTGGTCACCGGCGCGACGCGCGGCATCGGGCTTGCGACGGCGCGCGCATTCCATGACGCGGGCGCGCGGGTCGCGGTCAACGGCACGACGCCGGCGCGGGTCGCGGCGGCGATCGCCGCGCTCGGCGGCGCGGGGTTGGTCCCCGCGCCAGGTGACATCGGCACGGTCGCGGGCTGCGCGGCCGTGGTCGCGGCGGCGCTGGCCGGCCTCGGCGGGCTCGACGTGCTGGTCAACAACGCCGGCGTCTACGCCGACGGCCCGCTCGAGAGCGTGACCGAGGCGGACTTCGACCGGGTCATCGACGTCAACGTCAAGGGCACGTTCTTCGTCAGCCGCGCGGCGGTCCCGGCGCTTAAGGAAAGCCGGGGCGTCATCGTCAACGTCGGGTCGGAATCGGGGCTCATGGGCTACGGTCGCGAATCCGTCTACTGCGCCTCCAAGGGCGCCGAGCTGAACCTGACCCGCGCGCTCGCGATCGAGCTCGCGCCCGACGTGCGCGTCAACTCGGTCGGCCCCGGCCCGGTCGCCACCGACATGCTCCAGGGCCAGATCGACCGGGCGGCGGACCCGACCGCCCACCAGGCCTCGCTCAACGCGTGGGCGCCCATGCGCCGGATCGCCAGGCCCGACGAAATCGCCGCCGCCATCCTATTCCTGGCCTCGGAGCGCGCCGCCTTCATCACCGGCGCGAACCTGCAGATCGACGGCGGCTCCACCGCCGGGCGCTGACGCGCCGCTCGTTGTCAGGCGGCCCGCGTCGGCCTAGGCTCCGACAGGCGGGACTCTTCGCGCGGGCTATCTCGGCCGGCCGTCCCGCCCACAGGGAGGAGACAATGACAGCCTGGTCGCCACGTCGGGCGCGCGGGTTGGCGGGTATCGCGCTCGGCCTCGCCATCGGCCTCGCGGCCTCGTCCGCCGAGGCCGAGATGGTTCTCAACCGAGGCAACGGCGCCGAGCCCGAGACGCTCGACATCCACAAGATGATCGGCGTGCCGGAGGCGCACATCGCCAAGGACCTGTTCGAGGGCCTGGTGGCCACGTCCGCCGACGGCTCGCTCATCCCCGGCGTCGCCGAAAGCTGGACCATCGCCGACGACGGTCTTTCCTACACCTTCAAGCTCCGCGCCGACGCCAAATGGTCGAACGGCGAGGCGCTGACCGCCGAGGACGTGGTCTACGGCATCCGCCGGTGCCTGGACCCGGCGACGGCATCCGAGTACGCCTATTTGCTCTACCCGATCAAGAACGCCGAGGAGTTCAACGGCGGCACGGTCACCGATGCGGCCGAGGTCGGCGTCGAGGCGGTCGACCCCCAGACGGTCCGCTTCACGCTGCGCGGCCCGACGCCGTACTTCCTGTCCATCCTCACCTGGGGCCAGGCCTCGCCCGCGCCCAAGGCGGTGGTCGACGCCCACGGCGACCAGTGGACCAAGCCCGGCAACTTGGTCGGCAACGGCGCGTACATGCTGGCCGAGTGGGTGCCGCAGGACCACGTCACCCTGGTCAAGAACCCTTACTTCCACGACGCCGCCAACGTGATGGTGGACAAGGTCGTGTTCTATCCGACCGAGGACATCCCGGCCGAGCTGCAGCGCTATCGCGCCGGCGAGCTCGACACGACGTACGAGGTGCCGAGCGACCAGATCGGCTGGATCAAGGAGAACCTGCCGGACGAGTTCCGCAATTCGGCGTACCTCGGGGTCTATTACTACGCGTTCAACCTGACCCAGCCGCCGTTCAAGGACAACCCCGCGCTGCGCCAGGCGCTGGCGCTGGCGGTGGACCGAGCGACGCTGACCGACAAGATCACCCAGGCGGGCGAGTTCCCGGCCTATTCGTGGATTCCGCCCGGCGTGCTGGACTACACGAGCCAGCCGCTCGACTGGGCCCAGACGTCCCAGGACGAGCGCAACGCGATGGCCCAGAAGCTTTATACCGAGGCCGGCTACTCCGCCGACAACCCGCTCGAGGTCGAGATCCTTTACAACACGAGCGATAACCACAAGAAGGTCGCCATCGCCATCGCCGGCATGTGGCAGCAGGTGCTAGGGGTCAAGGCGACGCTCAAGAACGAGGAATGGAAGGCGTTCCTGGCCACCCGCAGCGAAAAGCAATTTCAGATCACGCGCGCGGGCTGGATCGGCGACTACAACGACGCCAACACCTTTCTCGATCTGTTCCTGTCGGACGTCGGGCCGATCAACGACCCTGGCTACGCGTCCGCCAAATACGACGAGCTCGTGAAGGGGGCGTCGGTCGAGAAGGACCCGGCCAAGCGGCGGGCGATGCTCGAGGAGGCCGAGCGCGTCTTCCTCGCCGACTTGCCGGCCATCCCGATCTACCACTACACGACCAAGCACATGGTCAAGCCCTACGTGACGGGCTGGGTGGACAACATCCTCGACTACCACCCGACGCGCTGGGTCAGCGTGTCGCGCTGAGTACGACGTAGCGCGGCGGGGCTTCGGTCCCGCCGCGTAATCCCAACCGATCAGGAGGTGAACCATGTTCGATCCGACCTCACGAACCGCGATTCCGATGTCGGCAACCCGACGCTCGCTCGCGCGCGCCATGGCCGCGGCCGGCGTCGCGCTGGTCACGCTGCCCGTGCTGCGCCGCCCCGCCAAGGCCGCCGAGGACCTGGTCGTCTTCGACTGGACCGGCTACGAGGGTCCCGAGCTGCACCAGGAGTACATTCGGAAGTACGGCGCCTCGCCGGTGATCACGATGTACGCGGACGTCCACGAGGCGTTCCAGAAGATCCAGGCCGGCTATCGCACCGACACCGTCCATCCCAACATCTGGGACGTGCGCCAGTTCTTCGACGCAGGGCTCCTGCAGCCGTGGGACACCTCTCGGCTCGCCCATTGGCCCGATGTGTTTCCGGAGCTCGCGCACATGGAAGGGTCGATGTTCGACGGCCAGCAATACCTGATCCCGACCGACTGGGGCATCAACTCGATCGCCTACCGCACCGACATCGTGGAGATCCAGGAGGAATCTTGGAACCTCCTGTGGGACGAGCGCTACGCGGGCCGCCTGTCGAACAACGCGGAGATGGACCTGGCGGTGCTCGGCGCCTCGCTCACGCTCGGCATCGAGGACCCGTTCCACGCCAGCGACGAGGATTTCGCCCGCATTCGGGCGCGGCTCGTGGAGCAACGTCCGCTGCTCCGATTCTACTGGTCGGACCCGACCGAGCTCGAGAACGCGATCGCCTCAGGCGAGGTCGTCGCCGCGGTCGCTTGGCCGGCCGTCTACTCGAACCTCAAGAAGAATGGGGTGCCAGTCGCCTACATGACGCCCAAGGAGGGCGTCTATAGTTGGATCACCGGCTTCGTGCGCCTGAAGGAGGCGCCGGGCAAGGAGCAGAACGCCTATGACTACGTCGATGCGTGGCTCGCCCCCGAGACCGGCAAGTTCCTGATCGAGGCGTACGGCTACGGCCACACCAACCGCAAGTCGTTCGACCTGGTCGATGCGGCCGTGCTGGAGGAGAAGGGGCTCGGCTCGCCCGAGGCGGTGCTCGGTCGGGCCCACGCGACGCGCGAGTTCGAGCCCGGCCTGCGCGATCGGCTCATCGAGATGTTCGAGGAGGTCAAGTCCGGAGGCTGAGGCGTCCGAACAGGCGTTCCGTGTCGGCCCGAGCCGATGCTCGGTTACACGATCAGGCGCATGGCCGGCGCGGTGCCGACGCTGTTCCTGGTCATCGTCGTCTCGTTCTTCATGATGCGGCTCGCGCCGGGTGGGCCGTTCGACAAGGAACGGGTTGCGCCGCCCGAGATCCGGGCGAACCTCGAGCGCGTCTACCACTTGGACGAGCCGCTGTGGCGGCAGTTCCTGCGCTATCTCGGCGACGTGGCGCAGGGCGATTTCGGGCCCTCGTTCAAGTACAAGGACTTCTCGGTCACCCAGCTGATCTGGCAAGGGTTCCCGGTCTCGCTCCAGCTCGGCGGCGCGGCGATCGTGCTCGCCGCCGTGCTCGGCATCGTGCTCGGCGCGCTCGCCGCGCTCAACCAGAACAGGCCGCTCGACGTCGCCGTCATGGCCGGCGCGATGACCGGGATCGCGATCCCCAACTTCGTGCTCGCGCCGCTCCTGACGCTCGTGCTCGGCGTCTACCTGAGCTGGCTCCCGGTCGGCGGCTGGGGCGACGGCGGGCTCAGGCAGGCGTTCCTGCCGGTCGTCGCGCTGGCGCTGCCCCAGGTCGCCTATGTCGCCAGGCTCGCGCGCGGCAGCATGATCGAGGTGCTGGGCAGCAACTACATCCGCACCGCGCGCGCCAAGGGCCTGCCCGAGCACCTGACCGTGGCGCGCCACGCGCTCAAGGGCGCGCTGCTGCCGGTCGTCTCCTACCTCGGCCCGGCGACCGCGGCGATCATCACCGGTTCGGTCGTCATCGAGCAGATCTTCGGCATCCCGGGCATCGGCCGCTACTTCGTCCAGGGCGCGCTCAACCGCGACTATACGCTGGTCATGGGCACGGTCATCTTCTACGGCGCGCTCATCATCCTGGCCAACCTGATCGTCGATCTGGTCTACGGCCTGCTCGACCCCAAGGTCAGGTACGACTGAGCATGGCCGAGGCGCGCCTCGAGACCGGCGATCTGCTGGCGACCAGGCCGGCGGGACGCGGCCTGTGGGCCGACGCGTGGGCGCGGCTTCGGCGCAACCGGGCCGCGGTCGGCTCGGCGATCCTGCTCGGCGCCATCGCGCTCGCGTCCATCGTCGGGCCCGAGGTGGCGCCGCACGGCTACGACGCGATCTCGTGGGACCAGGTCGGCGTCGCGCCCGACCTGGCCGGCGGCTACTACTTCGGCACCGACGACAACGGGCGCGACATGTTCGCGCGCACGCTGTTCGCCGGGCGCGTCAGCCTGACGATCGGCCTCGCCGCCACCCTGGTCAGCCTCGCCATCGGCGTCGCGTGGGGCGCGGCGGCGGGGTACCTCGGCGGGCGCGTCGATGCGGCCATGATGCGGTTCGTCGACATCCTCTACGCCATGCCGTTCCTGTTCTTCGTCATCCTGCTGATGGTCTACTTCGGGCGCGACCCGCTGCTCATGTTCGTCGCCTTGGGCGCGGTGAGCTGGCTCGACATGGCGCGCATCGTGCGCGGCCAGACGCTGAGCCTGAAGCGGCGCGAGTTCATCGAGGCGGCCGTCGCCGCGGGCACGCGCCGCCGGGCGATCATCACGCGCCACATCGTGCCCAACTGTCTCGGCCCGGTGATCGTCTACGCCACCCTGACCGTGCCGCAGATCATACTGCTCGAATCCTTCCTGAGCTTCCTCGGCCTCGGTGTCCAGGAGCCGATGACGAGTTGGGGCGTGCTGATCTCCGAGGGCGCCCGGCAGGTCGAGACCGCATGGTGGCAGCTCATCTTCCCGTCCCTGTTCCTGGCAACGACGCTGTTCTGCCTCAACTTCATCGGCGACGGGCTCAGGGACGCGCTCGACCCCAAGGACCGATGAGCGTCATCCTGGAGATCGCCGGGCTCACCACCCGCTTCACGACGCCGGACGGCGAGGTCGCCGCGGTCAGCGACGTCGACCTCGTGCTCGGCGAAGGCGAGACGGTCGGCGTCGTGGGCGAATCGGGCTCGGGCAAGAGCCAGCTCTTCCTCAGCGTCCTCGGGCTGCTCGCCCGCAACGGCCAGGCGAGGGGCAGCGCGCGCTTTCGCGGCCAGGAGCTGATCGGGCTCCAAGGGCGCGAGCTGCGCCGGCTGCGCGGCCGCCGGCTCGCCATGATCTTCCAGGATCCGATGACCGCGCTCAACCCGCACCTCACGGTCGGGCGCCAGCTCACCGAGGTGCTCGCCGTCCATCACGGCCTCGGTGCGAGCGAGGCGCGCGCGCGTGCCATCGCCATGCTCGAACGCGTCCGCATCCCCGACGCGTCCCGCCGCCTCGGCACGTATCCGCACGAACTCTCCGGCGGCATGCGCCAGCGCGTCATGATCGCCATGGCGCTCTTGGGCGAGCCCGACGTCCTGATCGCCGACGAGCCGACCACCGCGCTCGACGTCACCGTTCAGGCGCAGATCCTCGACGTGCTCCGGGAGGTCAAGGCCGAGTTCGGCGTCGCGACCGTGCTGATCACCCACGACCTCGGCGTCGTCGCCGGGCTGTGCGACCGGGTGGTCGTGATGTACGCCGGGCGCATCGTCGAGGAGGGCCAGGTCGATCTCCTGTTCAGCGCCCCGGCGCACCCCTACACCCGCGCGCTCCTGGGCGCGCTGCCGCGCGTCGACACCGACGGGTCGGGCGAGCTGGTAGCCATTCCCGGCCAGCCGCCGAACCTCCAGCGCGCGATCCGGGGCTGCGCCTTCGCGCCGCGCTGCCCGGTGGCCGAGGGGCGCTGCGGGGCCGAGCGTCCGCCGTTCGCCGCGCTGGGTCCGGGCCGCGCGGCCGCCTGCTTCAAGGCCGGGCCGTGAGCCCGCCGCTGCTCTCGGTCCGCAACCTGTCGGTCGCGTTTCCGATCGGCGGCGGCGCGCCGTGGCGGCCCAGGCGCTCGCTGGTCGCGGTCGACGACGTGAGCTTCGAGCTCGGCGCCGGCGAGACCCTCGCCGTGGTCGGCGAATCCGGCTGCGGCAAGTCGACGCTGGGGCGCGCCATTCTGCGCCTGCTCGAGCCGACGACGGGCCACGTCGTCTGGCTCGGCGAGGACCTCGGTTTGCTCGACCCCGAGGGCCTGCGCGCGAAGCGGCGCGACCTCCAGATCATCTTCCAGGACCCGCTCGCCGCGCTCGACCCGCGCATGACCGTCGGCGACATCGTGGCCGAGCCGTTGGTCGCCTTCGACCCGTCGATGGCTCGCGCCGCGCGCCGCGCGCGCGTCGAGGACGCGCTGATGCTGGTCGGGCTCGGCCCCGAGATGATCAACCGCTACCCGCACGAGTTCTCGGGCGGCCAGTGCCAGCGCATCGGCATCGCGCGCGCCATGGTGCTGAAGCCCCGCCTGATCGTGTGCGACGAGCCGGTCAGCGCCCTCGACGCCTCGATCCAGGCGCAGATCGTCAACCTGCTCCAGCGCCTGCAGCGCGACTTCGGGCTCGCGCTCCTGTTCATCTCGCACAACCTCAGCGTCGTGCGCCACATCAGCCAGCGGGTCCTGGTGCTCTACCTCGGCCGCGTCGCCGAGCTCGCGCCGACCCAGGCGCTGTTCGCCCGGCCGCGCCACCCTTATACGCGCGCGCTGATCGCCGCAGTGCCGGTGCCCGATCCCGCGGTCGAGCGCGCCAAGCCGCGCCTCGTGCTCGGCGGCGAGGTGCCCTCGCCACTCGCGCCGCCCTCGGGCTGCGCGTTCCGCACCCGTTGCCCGATCGCGCGCCCGTCGTGCGCGGCGGCGCGCCCGGCGCTGGAACCCGCCGGCGCCGACCACCTCGTCGCCTGCCCCCACTGGCGCGAGCCGACGGGTTAGCGGTCGACGGTCCGTCTGGGTCTTCGCACGACGTGGCGTACGATCGGTCCGGCTGAACCCTGCACGGTCGGCACGCGCGACCGGGCGGCGGCTGGCTCGGAGGCCTCTGCATACGAATGCGCTCCGCCCCAGGGGCCGGGGCGGGTTGGCGCGCCGGTACGGGCAGAACCGCTCGCCTTCCGGCGCCCGCCGCCGCCGCGGTTGAACAACATCACGCCCTTGGGCCGCAGCATGAGCAACAGCACGATGCCGGTGAGAAACCCCGCGACGTGCGCCGACCAGGCGACGCCGCCGGTCGGTATGTCCTCGGCGATGACGGCGTCACCCGCGGCCGCGAACGACTGGAACACGAACCAGAAGCCCAGGAACAGCCACGCCGGCACCTTGAAGGTGCGGAACAGGAACGGCGGCACGATCATGCGGATGCGCGCGAACGGATAGAGCAGAAGGTAGGCGCCCAGCACGCCCGAGATCGCGCCGCTGGCGCCGATCAAGGGCACGTCCGACGATGGGTTCAGCATGATGTACGCGGCCGTCGCCGCGACGCCCGCCACGAGGTAGAGGGCGACGAAGCGGCCGTGGCCCAGACGGTCCTCGACGTTGTTCCCGAAGATCCACAGGTAGAGCATGTTGCCGCCCAGGTGCAGCCAGCCCGCGTGCAGGAACATCATGGTCAAGAACGCCGCCTCGGGCGGGAAACCATCGAGATAGGGCGAACGGAGCGCAAGTTGGCCCGTGACGGCGGCGGGAACGACGCCGAACGCGACGAGGGCCGAATACTGGTCGATGAAGCTGAGGTCCGAGAGCCAAACAAACGCGCCGATGCACGCCGCGATCAGCCCGAGCGTCAGAATTGGCGCGCGGCTGGTCGGGTTGTCGTCGTGAATCGGGATCATGGCTCAGCGTAGCCCACCCCTCGCACCGTGTCCCCTGGCGCGACTCATGCGGTGGCGAGGGTGGGCGCGGGCGATGGCCCCGGATCGCGGATCGTGAGCGCGATCGCCCCGGCCAGCGCGGCGAGCGCGAAGGCGATGATCCAGACCCAGACGTAGCGGGCGTAAAGGTCGTAGAGCACACCGGCCGCGAGCATGCCGACCGCCGCGCCAAGGCTGTGGCCGGTGAACAGCACGCCGAGCGCGAGCCCCATGACGCCGACGCCGAGCCGGCTCGCGACGATCCCGGCGATGACGGGGAAGACGGAGAAGTTCAGGAGTCCGAACATCGCGGCGAAGACGTAGAGCGCGGGCAGGCTGCCGGCGATGTCCATCAGCACGAGGAAGGAAAGCGCGCGCAGGAAGAAGATCGCGCCGAGCAGGCTCGGCCGGTGCACGCGGTCGACCAGCCAGCCGGCGAGGATCATCCCGATCAGGTTGAACCCGGCGAGCACCGAGTACGCTTGGGCGCTTTCCAGCGGCACGAACCCGCACAGCGCCGCGTACGGGAACAGATGCGTCTCGACCACGCCCGTGGTCGTGAAGCCGCACAGCGTGAAGCTCGCGAACAGCGCCCGGAACGCCTGGCTCGACGCCAGCCGCCCGAGCCGCTCGCGCAGGCCTTCATGGGCGTTGGCGTGATGCTGCCCGAGGGCACGGCGCCGGGTCGCGAACCAGACCGCCGGCATCAACCCGAGCGCCAGGATCGCCACGGCGCCGAACGGAGCGCCCCAGGCGATGGTTGCGAGCAACCAGGCCATGACCGGGATGAGCAGAAGCTGGCCCGCCGTGGACCCGGCGAGGGCGAGCCCGGTGGCGAGACCGCGCCGGGCGGTGAACCAAGCGGCGACGATCGCGGCGACGACGTGCTGCGCGACGAACCCGTAGCCGATGCCGCCGAGCAGGCCGAGCGCGAGCATGAGCTGCCAGGGTGCCTCGGCGGCGCGCGCGAGGAGCCCGGCGCCCGCGAGCGCGGCCAACCCGGTCAGCATCACCGGGCGCGCGCCGAACCGGTCGGCCAGGGCGCCGGCGAGGGGCGCGACCACGGCCATGACGACCAAGGCGATCGCGCCCGCGCTCGAGACGAAGGCGCGCGACCAGCCGAAGGCGTCCTCCCACGCCGTCATGGTGAGGCCGAGCAGGGCGCGCGCGGTGAACGAGACCGCGAGCGCGGCGAAGCCGACCGCGACCACCAGCCAAGCGCGCGCGCCCGCCGATTCGGAAGGGGTTGAGGCGGTCATACCGGAAAACCCACCTTCAGCCTCCTCGGCGTGTCATTCCCGGGCGCCGCGTGAGCGGCGAACCGGGAATCCAGGACGGCAACCCGGATGGTTGCCCTGGATGCCCGGTTCCGGCCTGCAGCCGGCCCGGGCATGACAACGATGGGTCAAGATCGAGTCTCGCCCGCATTACACCAGTTTTCTCGGGACCTTGCTGATCCAGCTTCGGGCGAACACGCGGTGCTCGCCATCGAACGCGGCGAGATCGGCCTCGAGGAGGAAGTGCTCGGGCGTCGCGGAAAGCGCGGTCCGCGCCTCGATGCGCGGGCGCCAGCCGTCGTGCGCGAAGCCGAGCACGATATGATTCTCGTGGCGCGCGCTCGACGGGTCATGCTCGCCGATCACGTAGCGCGTAGTCTTGCGGAACGCGGTCTCGACGCCGATCGCCTCCAGGCGCGTCACGCCCTCGTCACGCTCGATCGCATAGGTCGTTAGGCCGCTCGCCAGATCCTGCTCGATGGTCCGCTGCCGCTGCCCTTTGCGAACGATGGTCCGTTGACCGGCCGCCGCCATGACCGGCTCGGCGAAGGCGACCGTCGCGTCCTCGGGCCTGGGCGCACGCACGGGGAGCTCGAGCCGGCTCGCGCCCGCCGTCACGGTGAGCGATACCGGCTCGGGCGCCGGCCACACCATGGGCCAGTAGCTGGTCGATAGAGCGATCCTGATCCTGTGGCCGGGCGCAAAGGCGTGGCCGATGTCGTTGAGCCAGACGCGGACCTTCTCCGCCTTGCCAGGCCTGAGCTTGCGCGGCCGCGCGTGCCCGGCGCGATGGGTCAAGTTGAGGACGCCGAAACTGACGCGGGTCGAGGCGCCATCGGGCGCGACATCGCACATGCGCACGATCGCGTTGGCGACTGGCTTATTGGCGGCGATGACGAGTTCGACGACCGGGGCGCCGAGGATCTCGAGTCGCTCGGTCAGCGGCGCCGAATCGAACACCAGCGATTTGCCGTCGTCCTCGCGCTGGTCCGAGGGCAGCTCGGGCGACAGCCCGCCGAGCCCGTATGGGCACCATTCGCCGCCGGCGAGCCCGGTCGTCTGCGGCGAAGCGACCACGCGCTCGACCTCGGCGCCCGCCCGCTCGCCGAGGCCGTCGCCGTTGAGATGATAGGTCCGTGGCGCGGCGTGCGGGCTCGGCCATTGGGGCTCGGCGACCCAGCGCCCGGGCCGCTCGTCATAGTGCGGCGCGGGCGCGATGCCGTCCTGGACGTAGGCGCGCAGCATGGGCTCGGCCATGATGCCGGTGGCATTGCCCTTGAGCCAATGATCCCACCAGCGCAGCCCTTCCTGGAGAAACCCGATCGCCGGGCCGGGCACGCCGTCGTAGGGGTACCTGTGGCCCCACGGCCCGACGATGCCGAGCCGCGGCGCTCTCAGATTGGCGAGCAGGCGGAACACCGCGTTCGAGTAGCCGTCGGCCCAGCCGCCGACGGCCATGACCGCGCACTCGATCGCGCCCCAGTCCTCGCACACCGAACCGTGCTGCCAAGTGCCGTCGCGATGGGGGTGGCGCAGCCATGACTCGAAATAGGGACGCACCGCGCCGAGCCGCTGCTGCCACATTGCCCGCCACGCGTTGCCGACCACGTGGCCGTCCGGCGGCCGCGCCATGATCGCGAAGAACGCCGAGCCCCAGTTGAGATTGTCGTTGAGCAGCGCGCCGCCCATGTAGTGTATGTCGTCGGCATACCGGTCATCGGTCGAGCACGCGGTGATGATCGCCTTGAGCGCGGGCGGCCGGCGCGCGGCCACTTGCAGCGCGTTGAAGCCACCCCACGAGATGCCGATCATGCCGACCGTGCCCGAGCACCACGGCTGGCGGCTGAGCCAGGCGATCGCCTCGATCGCGTCGTCGTGCTCCTGCTTCGTGTATTCGTCGTGGATGACGCCTTCCGAATCGCCCGAGCCGCGAATATCCAGCCGCACGCACGCGTAGCCGTGCCCGGCCCAATAGCCATGCATCGGATCGTCGCCGAGCCGGGTGCCATCGCGCCGCCGGTAGGGGATGTACTCGAGGATGGCGGGGACGGGATCGCGCTCGGCGTCCTCGGGCAGCCAGACGCGCGCGGCGAGCCTGATGCCGTCGGACATCGGGATCCAGACGGTCTCAAGCTCGTGAACCTTGCGCGGGAAATCCGTCACCACGCGTGCCATGAGTCCTCCTTGTGACGTGCCCGCTCGCCCTTCGAGACGGCGCTTCGCGTGGGGGCGGGGGGCAACCGCCCCCACGCCTCAGGGCGAGCGGAGTTTTCTTCCCGCTCGGCCTGAGGAGCCTGCGCAGCAGGCGTCTCGAAGGCCGACCATGTTCGGCACGTCAACGAGCATACGAATATGCCCTACACCAGGTCGCGCGGTATCCGCACGTCCCAGCGCTTCGACGCGATCTTCTTGTCGCCGTCGAAGGCGTCTAGCTCGCCCACCAGCAGGAACGCATCGCGCGTCGCGCGTACCTCGGTGCGCGCCGCGGTGCGCGTGCGCCAGCCGTCGCGCGCGTACTCGGTGGTGCGCCACATGGCGGTGGACGCCGACAGCGGGTCGTCGTCGCGAATCCTGAGCTCTTCCCCGGTCCAGTAACCGACCTCGAGGCCGATGCGCGTCATGCGATAGCGCCCGACGTCCTCCTGGACCCTGAGCACCGTTTCGCCGGTCAGCACGTCGCGCTCGATGGTGCGCCGGGAGACGCCGGGTTCGAGCGTCTCGCGTTCGACGCCCGGCGCGAGCTCGACCGACGGAAACGGGCGCAACGCCGCGTCCTCGGCGCGCGGCAGGCGCTCGGGCAGCTCGAGCCGGCTCGCCCCGGCGGTGACGGTGAGCAGCACGGGCGCGGGCGCGGGCCACACCATCGGCCAGTACGCGCTCGACAGCGCGACGCGCAGGCGGTGCCCGGCGTCGATCCCGTAGGCGATATCGTTGAGCCGCACCCGCACGGTGACCCGCTGGCCCGGCACCATGGGCTTCAGGTCCTCGTGACCGTCGCGGTGACTGAGGTTGAGCACGCCGTAGCTGATGCGCGTCGTCGGGCCGTCGGGGGCGACGTCGCCGAGCCGCACCGCGACGAACCCGACCGGCTTGTCGATGGCGAGGTCGAGCGTGACGACGGGCGCGCCGAGGATCTCGATCCGCGCGGGCAGCGGCGCCGAATCGAAGACGAGCGAGCGGCCGTCGTCCTCGCGCTGGTCGGTCGGGAACTCGGGTCCGGTACCGCCGGTGCCGTAGGGGCACCATTCTCCCGCCGCGAGCCCGACGGTCTGGGGCGATCGGGTCGCCAGCGCGACCTCGCGCCCCGGTCGCTGCTCGAGCCCGCCTTCGTTGAGGTGCCAGCGCAGCGTCCTGACGCTGGGGCTGGGCCAGCTCGGCTCCCCGACCCAGCGGCCGGGGCAGGTGTCGTAGAAGCCCTTGGCCGGCACCTTCTCCTGCATCCAGACGCGGTACATGGGCTCGCTCATGATCCCCGTATCGCGCCCCTTGAGCCAGTAGTCCCACCAGCGCAAAGCCTCCTGCAGGAAGCCGATCGCGGGGCCGGGAATGGCGTTGTGTGGGAACTTGTGCGCCCACGGCCCGATCAGCCCGAGCCGCGGCACCTTCAGGTTCGCGAGCATGCGCGGGATCGCGTTGGAGTAGCCGTCGAGCCAGCCGCCGACGGCGAACACGGCGCATTGGATCGCGTCGTAGTCCTCGCACACCGAGCCGTGCTTCCAGAACGCGTCGCGCCGCTGGTGGCGCATCCAGTCCTCGATCGGAAAGGCGGCGGCGTCGAGCCGTTCCTGCCACATCGCGCGCCAACGCTCGCCGACCAGGGCGGGATCGGGCGCGCGCGGCAGCCAACCGAAGAACGTGGTGCCCCAGTCGAAGTTGTCGTTGAGCAGGCATCCGCCCATGTAGTGCATGTCGTCGGCGTAGCGATCGTCAGTCGAGCACGAGGTGATGATCGCCTTAAGCGCCCCCGGCCGGCGCGCGGCCACCTGGAGCGCGTTGAACCCACCCCACGAGTTGCCGATCATGCCGACCGCGCCGGTGCACCACGGCTGGGCCGCCAACCAGGCGATCGCATCGACCGCGTCGTCGTGCTCCTGCTTCAGGTACTCGTCGACCATGGTGCCGTCGGACTCGCCCGAGCCGCGCATGTCGAGCCGGACGGTCGCGTAGCCGTACCCCGCCCAGTAGGGATGCATGGGCTCGTCGCGCAGCGCGGTGAAGTCGCGCTTGCGGTAGGGGATGTACTCGAGGATGACCGGGACGGGATCGGCCTCGGCGTCCTCGGGCAGCCACACTCGCGCCGCGAGCCTGGCCCCGTCGGGCATCGGCACCCACAGATTCTCGATCTCGCGCACCTTGCGCGGGAACGTGGTCACGATCCTCATGCGGGGTTCCCCGGGGTTAGACGTGATCGCGTGGAATGCGCCGCTCCTCGGAGCGGGCGTAGAAGCGCCGACCGCCGTCGAAGGCGTCGAGGTCGGCGTGGACGACGAAGGCATCGCGTGTCGCGGTCATGATCGTGCGCGATTCGTGCACGGCGTCCCAGTCGCCGCGCCGATAGGCGAAGCGGTAGACGACCTCGGCGCGCGCGCTCGTGGGGTCGTCGGGCCTGATCCGGAACGTCTCGGTCCGCCACGAGCCGTACTCGAGTCCGATGTCGTCGATACGCACGCGGCCGAGGTCGAAGACGACCTCCACTTCGGACTCCCCAGTCGTTACGAGGCGACGGTTGACCTGATGCGCGCGACCCGGCTCGAGCACCGTCGCGTTCATCGGCGGCGCGTGCTCGGGCGGACCGAACGCGACCTTGGCGTCCTCGGGCCTGGGCGCGCGCACGGGCAGCTCGAGCGACGAGGCGCCGGCGAAAACGGTCAGCGTCACCGGCTCGGGCATCGACCAGGCCATGGGCCAATAGGCGGTCGAGACGGCGACGCGAATACGGTGTCCGGCCGGGAACGTCTGGGCGATGTCGTTGAGCGGCACGCGCACGCGGGTGCGCCGGCCGGGGACGAGGGGCGCCGGGCTCTCGTGCCCGTCGCGGTGCGTGAGGTTGAGCAGCCCCCAGGTGACCCGCGACGAGGAGCCGTCGGGCGCCACGTCGTTCAGCCTGACCGCGACCATGGCCACGGGCCGGTCGGCGGCGAGCTCGAGGGTGGCCACGGGCTGGCCCAGGATCTCGATCCGCTCGGTCAACGGGGCACCGTCGAACACGAGCGATCCCGCGTCGTCGATCCGCTGGTCGGTCGGCAGGTCGGTGCCGGTGCCATGCCCGCACCATTCACCCGCCGCCTGCCCGGTGTCCTCGGGCGAACGCAGGATGAGCGGCGCCTCCGGCCCCGCCGCACCGCCGAGGCCACGCTCGTTCAGCACGAACGCGCGGCGGGTGATGCCGTCCTTGGGCGGCCACGCCGGCTCGGCGATCCAGCGCCCCGAGCGCTCCTCGTAGGCTGGTCTTGGCGGGTCCCAGTCCTGCATGAAGGCGCGCAGCATCGGCTCGTTCATGATCCCGGTGTCCTTGCCCTTGAGCCAATGGTCCCACCAACGCAGGCACTCCTGGAGGATGCCGACGGCGGGGCCCGGCGTGCCCTCGTAGCCCCAGAAGTGCGCCCACGCGCCGATGATCGCCTGGCGCGGCACCTTCAGGTGGGCGAGCAGGCGCGGGATCGCGTTGGTGTAGGAATCCGCCCAGCCGCCGAGCGCGAGCACCGGGCACTGGATCGCTTCGTAGTCCTCGCAAACGGAGCCGTGCTTCCAAGTGTCGTCGCGCCGCTGGTGGGCGAGCCAGTCGGCGAGGAACACGGGCAGGTTGGCGAGCCGCTCGCGCCACGCCGCGCGCCAGCCCGCGCCGACCACGTCCGGGTCGGGCGGCGCCGCCGCGCGACCCCACATGGTCGCGGCCCACGAGAAATTGTCGCCGAGCACGCAGCCGCCCATGAAGTGCACGTCGTCGGCGTAGCGGTCGTCGGTCGAGCACGAGGTGATGATCGCCTTCAGCGCGGGCGGTCGGCGCGCCGCGACCTGGAGCGAGTTGAACCCGCCCCACGAGATCCCCATCATGCCGACATTGCCGGTGCACCACGGCTCGCGGCTTAGCCAGGCGATGACCTCGAGCGCGTCGTCGTGCTCTTGCCTCGTATACTCGTCGCGCAGCAATCCTCCGGAGTCGCCGGAGCCACGAATGTCGACCCTCGCGCAGGCGTAGCCGTGGCCGGCGAAATAGCCGTGCTTGGGCTCGTCGCGCGCGCGCGTGCCGTCGCGCCGGCGATAGGGCACGTATTCCAGGATCGCCGGCACGGGGCGGCGCTCGGCGTCCTCGGGCAGCCAGATGCGCGCCGCCAGGCGAACGCCGTCGGCCATCGGAATCCACGCGGTTTCGATCGTGCGCACGCGGCACGGAAGCTGGCCGACGATCGTCATAAGGTCGCCCTCGAACCGAGGCGCGATCATGGGCGGGTGGGCGGCGAGCGTCAATCGCAAGGGCGATTTGCATACAGGATGCGCCCTTGCGGGCCGGGCCGGCGCCGGCCTACGATTCCTCGCAGAACGGGCCGCGCCGCCGGCCGCAGTGGGCGTCGCCGGCGTCGGCCCTTCGGAGGATGCCCATGAAGCATATCGAATGGATCGGGCTCGCGCGGTCCGGTGCGTACCGCGCGCGCGCGATCGCCACCACCCGCCGTCGCTTTCTCGCCGGTACGGCCGCCGTCGGCGCGGCCGCGCTGGCGACCCCGGCTCGGGCCCAGAGCGGCGGCACGCTGAAGGTCCGCTCCTATGGCGACTTCCAGGTGCTCGACCCGGCCAACCGCCTGGCCAGCAGCGAGGACGCCATTTTCGGCGCGACGCTCAACAAGCTGATCGAGTTCGATACCGGGACCGAGTTCGTCTGGCACAAGGAGATGGCCGAATCGATCGAGCAGGTCGACCCGCTGACGGTCAAGTTCACCATCAGGCCGGGGATCATGTGGTCGAACGGCTTCGGCGAGACCACGACCGAGGACGTCAAGTTCTCGTTCGAGCGCATCGCCGGCATCACCGACCCGAACTTCCAGGCGGCGTATCGCGTGGACTGGGAGCAGCTCCGCGAGGTCGAGATCATCGACGCCTACTCCGGCGTCATCCACTTGAAGAAGCCGTTCGCTCCGCTGTGGACGTCGTCGCTGCCCTACGGCTCCGGCTCCATCGTGTGCAAGCGCGCGGTCGAGGCGGTGGGCGGTAGCTTCACGACCGAGATCCCGGCGATCAACGGCCCCTACTTCATCAAGGAGTGGCAGCCCAAGCAGAAGACCGTGCTCGCGCTCAACCCGTCGTGGACGGGCCCGAAGCCCGCCTTCGACGAGATCGTGGTCTTCCCGATCGAGGACGACAAGTCCGCGGAGCTGGCCTACGAGGCCGGCGAGGTGGACATCACGGGCGTCTCGATCAGCGGCGTCGCGAAGTACCGCGAGGCCCTGCCGCCCGGCACCAAGCTCATGGAGCGGGCGCCGCTCGCCTACATCTGGCTCGGGCTCAACCAGGCGAATCCCAAGCTCGCCGATGTGCGCGTGCGCCGCGCGATCCAGCAGGCGGTGGACGTTGGCGCGATCATCGAGGGCGCCTACTTCGGCGTGCCCGAGCCCTCGACGGGGATCATCGCGCCGAGCCTGCTCGGCCATCGCCAGGGTAAGCTCTACGGCTACGATCCGGACGCGGCCAGGGCGATGCTCGCCGAGGCCGGGGCCGAGGGTCTGTCGCTCAAGCTCGCGGTGCTCGACGACACCGACTTCCAGTCGGCGGCGCAGATCATCCAGGCGAACCTGGCGGCGATCGGCGTCAACGTCGAGATCGACACCCACGACTCGGGCACGTTCTGGACGCTCGGCGACAAGAACTCGCCCGGCTGGGATACCCTCGATCTCATCCTCAACCGGTTCACCATGGCGCCGGACCCGAGCTGGGCGACCGAGTGGTTCACGCCGCGCCAGATCGGCATCTGGAACTGGGAGCAGTTCAACAGCGAGGAGTTCGACAAGCTGCACCAGGACGCGATCTCCGAGACCGACCTCAACAAGCGCGCCAAGATGTATGTCCGCATGCAGGACCTGATGGAGGAGTCGGGCTCCTACGTGTTCATCACCCACGGCATCAACGCGTACCTCTACCGGGACACCCTGATTCCGGGGGTGACGCCCGACGGCCAGAACTTCATCATCCGTGGGTTCGGCAGAGCGTAAGGCACTGCAACGGTAGGGGCGGGTCCTGGACACGCCCCTACGGCGGTCGGCAGGGAACATTGATGCGCGTCGGTATCTTCACCGGCTATTTCGACTACCCGTTGGCGGACTGCGCGCGGCGCGTGCGCGAAGCCGGCTTCACGATCGTGCAGCTCGACTTCAAGTTCCCGGACATCGCGACCTCGACCGCGGCGATCACGGCTGAGTCGTGCCGGCGCATTCGCCAGTCCTTCGCCGCCAACGACATCGGGTTTGCCGCGGTCTCGGGCTACGTCAACCTGATCGCGCCCCAACGCGAGCGCAAACGCGCCGCGCGCGACCGGCTCGCGCGCATCCTGGGCTTGGCGAACGAGCTCGGCTCCTCCTTCGTCGTCACCGAGACCGGCACCAAGCACCCCGAGGACGACTGGGCGCCACACCCCGATACGGCGCGCCCCGAGGTCTACCAGGAGTTCCGCGACGAAATCGGCGCCATGGCCGAGATCGCGCATCGCCACGACGCGGTCCTCTTGATCGAAGGCGCGGTCGGCAACGTCATCGATGACCCGGCCAAGGTCGAGCGCCTGTTCGCCGATGTGCCGTCGCCCTCGCTCGGCCTCTTGATGGATCCGACCAACTACCTCGACGCGAGCAACCTCGACGACCAACGCCGCGTGATCGACTGTTTGTTCGCTCCGGCCATCGCGGCGCGCGCCCACGTGGCGCACGCCAAGGACGTGCG
Source organism: Alphaproteobacteria bacterium (assembly GCA_040905845.1). Taxonomy (GTDB): domain Bacteria; phylum Pseudomonadota; class Alphaproteobacteria; order SP197; family SP197; genus VGDP01. The sequence continues at coordinate 64,760 of JBBDQV010000161.1, forward strand.
CCGCATCGGCCCCGACGGAGTTAGGCGCGAGCGCCACAACCACCTGCCCGTGCCCGACCCCCACGCCGAATGGCCTGCCGCCGGTTTGGGCGAGATGGACTACGACCTCTACCTCGGCCTGCTCGCTCGCCGGCACGGCGACATCGCGCTCATCCTCGAGCACATCGAGGAATCCGACGTTCCGCGCGCCAAGCGGTTCGTCGAACAGAAGCTGGCGGCCGCGGGCGCCGGTGCATGAACGTACATGCGATCCTTGATGTCGTCGTCGGCGCCGGTCAGCCGTGGTCGGGCATCGTCGAGGCGGGTCGGACGCTCAGGATCGTCGATCTGGAGGGCCGTCAGGGGGTCGACTTCCTGTGCTACGCTGCGGCGAACCCGGAGGAGCGCTATCACGCGGCGAACACGCTCAAGAAGGCGGGGACGCTGCGCATCACTGCGGGGCACGTGCTCTATTCGGACGCGGCGCGGCCGATGTTCACGATCGCCGCCGATACCTACGGGCTCCACGACACGATCGCGGGGTGCTGCAGCGCTCCGTCGAACCGGCTGCTTTACGGCGTCGTCAACGCGCCCGGCTGCCGCGAGAACTTCCTGGCCGAGCTCGCCAGGCACGGGCTCGGGCGCAGGGACATCGTCGCCAACGTCAACTTCTTCTGCGACGTGCCGGTGCGCGACGGCGGCCGACTCGAAAACTTGACGTTCCGCCCGGCGACGAGCCGCGCCGGCGACCACGTCGATCTGCGCGCCGAGATGGGCTGCTTGGCCGTGATCTCCAACTGCCCCCAGGTCAACAACCCGTGCACCGCCGGCAGGCCCTCGCCGATCCGGGTCATGGTGTTGGACGGGTCCTCCTGACGCTCACACCCCGTCGCGCGGGATCGCGCTTCCCCATTCCCGGCTGAACACCCGTGTCTCGCCCTCGTAGGCGTCGAGCTCGGCCGCCATGTGGAACGTCTCGCGGGTCGACCACATGCGCGAGCGCGCCTTGAGCCGCACAGACCACGGGCCGCGCCGCATGACGTAGTCGTGCGCGATCTCCTGACGGGCCGAGAGCGGATCGTCGGGCCGGATGATCAGGCGCCGGTCGATGACGTGGCCGAGCGCGAGATCGATGTCCTCGATCAGCACCTCGCCGGCGCCACGGAACAGCCCGCCGTCGCTGAACGTCCGATGGACAACCTCGCCGGTCGCGATGTCGCGCGTGACCGTGCGCTCGTAGCGTCCCGGGCGCAGACCTAGCGCCTTCATGGGCGGCGCGGACTCGGGCTCGGCAAAGCCGATCAGCTTGTCGAGGTCGGCGGCGGGCCTGACCGGAAGCTCCAGCGACGAGGCGCCGGTGAAAACGGTCAAGGATGTCGACTCGGGCGAGGGCCAGACCAGTGGCCAGTACGCGGTCGACAGCGCGACGCGCATCCGGTGCCCGCGCGCGAACACGTGCGCGATGTCGTTGAGCTGGACGCGCACGGTCATGCGCTCGCCGGGCACGATGGGCCGAACCGCGCCGTGGCGCTCGCGATGGGTCAGGTTGAGGATGCCGTAACTCACGCGCGCGATCCAGCCCGAGGGCGCCACGTCCTCGAGCCGGACGGCGACAAACCCCGTCGTGCGGTCGGCCGCCAGCACTAGGTTCGCCGCCGGCGCGCCGAGAATGGCGAGGTCGGCATCGAGCGGCGGCGCGTCAAACACCAGGCTGCCGCCGTCGTCCTCGCGCTGGTCGAGCGGCAGGTCGCCGGGGATCCCGAAGCTCGCGAAATCGCCGCCCGCGAGCCCAACCGTCTGGGGCGACCGGTGCGCGATGACGCTTTCGAGGCCCGCCGCGTCGCCGAGGCCGTCCGCGTTGAGACGCAGCCGTCGCCAATGCGTCCGCGGGCTCGGCCAGCACCGTTCGCCGACCCAGCGCCCCGGCACCTCGGCGAGGTAGGCGGCGGGCGGCGAGGGGTCCTGCTGCCAGACCGTCAGCATGGGCTCGTCCATGACGCCGTTGGCTTCGCCCTTGAGCCAATGGTCCCACCAGCGCCGGCAGTCCTGGAGAAACCCGATCGCCGGTCCCGGCACGCCGTCCTGCGGGTAGAGGTGCGCCCACGGGCCGATGAGCCCCTTGCGCGGCACCGTGAGCCCGGCGAGCAGGCGGAACACCGCGTTCGAATAGCCGTCGGCCCAGCCGCCGACCGCGTAGACCGGGCAGCGGATCGCCGCGAAGTCCTCGCAGACCGAGCCGTGCTGCCAGTAACCGTCGCGCCGCTGGTGGCGGAGCCAGGGATCGGGCAGGAACGTCTCGGCCTCGAGCCGCTCGAGCCACATGGCGCGCCAGCGCTCGCCGACGATCTCCGGGTCGGGGGGCCGGGCGCTGAAGATCAGCATGACCGTGCCCCACATCAGATTGTCGTTGAGCAAACTGCCGCCCAGGTAGTGGATGTCGTCGGCGTAGCGGTCGTCCGTCGACATGACCGTGACGATGGCGCCGAGGGCGGGCGGGCGGCGCGCCGCGACCTGGAGCGCGTTGAACCCGCCCCACGACTTGCCCATCATGCCGACCTTGCCGGTGCACCAGGGCTGCGCGGCCAACCAGGCGATGACCTCGAGCGCGTCGTCGTGCTCCTGCTTGGTGTACTCGTCCAGCATGATCCCGTCGGATTCGCCCGAGCCGCGCATGTCGACGCGCACCGTGGCGTAGCCGTGGCCCGCGAACCACGGGTGCATCGCCTCGTCGCGCGCGCGCATGTAGTCGCGCTTGCGGTAGGGGATGTATTCCAGGATCGCCGGCACGGGAGCGTCCTCGGCGTCCTCGGGCAGCCACATCCGCGCCGCCAGCCGCGTGCCGTCGGCCAAGGGGATCCACAGGTTCTCGACGTGGCGCACCTGGCGCGGGAACTCCGTGACGATCCTCAACGGCCCCTCCGTCATCCGATGGGTGAGCCTAGCAGCGCCGGTCGCGGGTTGACGAGGGCGTCGGCCTGACGTACCGCGATGACGGTTTCCGAGGAGTGCCCAAATGGCCAAGGACGACGGAGCGCCCGACCATCGCCTCGAGCTCGCGCCCGAGGCCATGCGCGCGTTCGGCTACGCGGTGATCGACGCCATCGTCGATCGGCTCGCGAACCAGCCCGCGCTCAAAGTCACGACCCGAAGAAGCCGCGCCGAGCTCGACGCCATGCTGTGGGAGGCCGCGCCGCGCGGCCCCGGCGAGCCGGCCCGCGTCCTCGGGCGCGCGATCGAGGATGTGCTCGCGAACTGCATGATCCCGAGTCACCCGCGGTTTTTCGCGTTCGTGCCCGGCCCGTCCAACTTCGTCGGCGCCATGGCCGAGTCGCTCGCGGCCGGGTTCAACCCCTTCTGCGGCACCTGGTTCGAGGGTTCGGGCGCCGCCGAGATCGAAGTCTTGACCATCGACTGGCTGCGCCGCGCATTCGGCATGCCCGAGGGCGCCGGCGGCCTGTTCGTCAGTGGCGGCTCGGTCGCCAACCTGACGGCGCTGGCGGCGGCGCGTCACGTCATGCTCGACGATCACGTCGAGGGCGCGGTGGCCTATGGCTCGGCGCTCGGCCACGGCTCGCTCGACAAGGCGTTCCACGTGCTCGGCTTCCGGCCCCACCAGTTCCGCCGGCTCGCCGTCGACAATGACGGGCGGCTGAAGCCCGCCGAGCTCGAGCGCGCGCTCGCCGCCGACCGCGCCGCCGGCCTGCGCCCGTTCCTGATCATCGCCAACGCCGGCACCACCAATACCGGCGCGGTCGATCCGCTAGCCGAGCTCGCGCGCCTCGCCGAGGTTCACGGCCTGTGGCTCCACGTCGATGGCGCCTACGGCGCGGCGGCGGCGTTCACCGCGCGCGGCCGCGTCCTGCTCGACGGCCTCGGGCTCGCCCACTCGGTCGTCGTCGACCCGCACAAGTGGCTGTTCCAGCCCTACGAGATGGGCGCCGTGCTGGTGCGCGACATGGCCTGGCTCGGCCGCGCCTTCGCGAGCGAGCCCGACTACATGCAGGACACGGCGCCCAAACATCGCGAACTCAACTTCTGCGACCACGGCATCCAGCTCACGCGCGGGTTCCGTGCGCTCAAGCTTTGGATGACGATCCAGGTGTTCGGCATGGACGCGATCGCGGCCGCGATCGAGCACGGGATGGGACTCGCCGAGCACGCCGCTCGTCTGCTCGACGCCGACCCGCGCTTCGAGGTCGTCACGCGCCCCTCGCTCGGCGTCGTCACGTTCCGGTATCTGCCCGCGAACGGCATGGATGTCGACGCCGCGAACCGACGGCTGGTCGGGGCCTTGATCGAGGACGGCTTCGCGCTGGCGACCTCGACCCAAATCCGGGGCTCGACAGTCTTGCGCTTCTGCACCGTCAACCCGCGCACCATGGAATCCGACATCGCGGCGGTGATCGAGCGGATCGCCGCGCTTGGTCAGGCGCTCGCCTGAGCTGCCATGGTCCGCCGGTTGACCACGGCGGGGAGTGCCAGCGCGGCCGCCACCTCGATGCCGATGGCGGCGGCCAGCAGCCAGTAGAGCGTCTCGAACCCCCAGCGCTCGTAGATGCGCGCCATCAGCGGCACGGCGGCCACGCTGATGCCGAGCGAAAGCTGGTAGGAGATGGCATAGACGCGGGCGCGCCAGGCGTTCGGCACAACCCGGGCGACCAGGGTGTCGCCGACCGGGATCAGGCCGAACACCAGCAGCATGGCGACCGCCGCCGCCGCGATGCTGGGCAGCCCGCCGAGCGCCGCGACGGCGGCGAACGCCACGGCCTCCGCCACCAGCAGGCCGACGTAAATGCGCTTGAGCGGCAGGCGGTCGAGCATGGTGCCGACGACGATCTGGGCGAAGCCGGCGACGGCCAGCACCAAGGTAGTCACGCTGCCGGCGTCGGTCGCGTCGCCCGCCGCGATCCGCTCGGCGACCAGCTTGGGCAGCGAGACCGTCGTGACCGTGAAGACGATGCCGCCGACGACGGTCGTGACCACGAGCAGAACGCCGATGCGCACGGCGGCCGCGCGGCCCACCGGCTCGGGCGAAGCCGGCGGCGCGGCCGCGCGGTTTCGGGTCGCCCCGGGCCGCGTCAGCAGCGCGAACGCGAACCCGGTCGCCAGCACGACGATGCCGGGTAGCACCAGGCCGAGCCGCCAGCCGAACGCCGAGGCCAGCGCGGCCGTCGCCGCCGGCGCGGCGGCGAGCCCCAGGTTGCCCCACACCCCGTTGATGCCCATGGCGCGCCCCAGCCGCCCGGGCGCGGCCGCCGCGACCATGGCGATGCCGACCGGGTGGTAGATCGCGGCGAACAGCCCGATGGCGAATAGGCCGACGGCGATCGAGGAGGTGGGATCGGTAAGCCCGGTGGCGAGCGTGGCGAGCCCGAGCCCGACGAAGAAGAAAATCATCAGGCCGCGCCGGCTCAGGCGATCGCCGAGCCAGCCGACCGGCAGCGTCGCGATCGCGATGGCGCCGTAGCTCCACGCGGCCAAGGCGATCAGATCGGCGTAGGGCAGGCCGAGCTCGGACTCGAGGGTCAGCGCGATGGTCGGATAGACCATCAGTGCGAAATGGACCTGGGCGTGGCCCAGGTTGAGGAACAGGAACGTGCGCGGCATCGACGGGCGGCTCCGGGATCGTACGTCGCATCCCAGCACGAATCGGCCTTGCCTCGCGTGCAAAATTCCGTCCAATTTTTGCCGCTCGGCTAGACTGGGGTCCATGAGCGGACCCGACCGACCCCATACCTTCTTCTGCATCGACGGCCACGCGTGCGGCAACCCGGTGCGCCTGGTCGCCGGCGGCGCGCCGGTGCTCGAAGGCCGCACCATGAGCGAGCGGCGCCAGGACTTCCTCGCGCGCTACGACTGGATCCGCCGCGCGCTCATGTTCGAGCCGCGCGGCCACGACGTGATGTCGGGCGCGATCCTCTATCCGCCGCTGGCCGAGGGCTGCGACGTGGGCGTGCTGTTCATCGAGACCTCGGGTTGCCTGCCCATGTGCGGCCACGGCACCATCGGCACGGTCACCGCCGCGCTCGAACACGGGCTCGTCACGCCGCGCGCCGACGGCACGCTGGTGCTCGACGTGCCCGCCGGCGTGGTCACCGCGACCTTCGAGCGCGACGGGCGCTACGTCGAGCGCGTCCGCATCGCCAACGTCGCGAGCTACCTGGCGTTGCCCGAGGTCCGGGTCGACTGCCCGGGGCTCGGCGAGATCGTCGTCGACATCGCCTACGGCGGCAACTACTACGCGATCGTCGAGCCCCAGCCCGCGTTCGGCGGGCTCGACGCGATCGGCGCGTCGGACATCCTGCGCTTCAGCCCCCTTCTCAGGCGCGCGCTCAACGCGGTGGTCGAGGTCGTCCATCCCGACGATCCGACCATCCAGGGCGTCAGCCACATCATGTGGACCGGGCCCGCGCGCGATCCCAAGGCGCACGCGCGCAACGCCGTGTTTTACGGCGACAAGGCGATCGACCGCTCGCCGTGCGGCACCGGAACGTCGGCCCGCATGGCCCAGCTCGCGGCGCGCGGCAAGCTTCGCGTCGGCGAGGAATTCGTCCACGAGAGCATCATCGGCAGCCTGTTCCACGGCCGGGTCGAGGGGGCGACCACCGTCGGCAACGCACCGGCGATCCGGCCCTCGATCGCCGGCTGGGCACGGGTCACCGGACACAACACGATCTTCGTCGATCCGCGCGATCCCTTCGCGGTCGGGTTCCAGGTGCAGTAACCCCACAACCTGCGGGAGAAATCTGTGGACGGCGCCCACCCGTGGCGCGAACATCCGCTCGACCGCATACAATTCAACGATAACGCGGGGGAGGCTGGGGATGGCCACGAGGAGGGGACGGGCGACGCGTTCGCCGCCCGCCGGCAAGGGACGATCCGGCTCGGCGCCGCGCCGCAAGCTGCTCGCGGAAGAGGTCGCCAACGCGATCGTCGAGAAAACGGCGCGCGGCTTCTTCGAGCCCGGCCAACGCCTGATCGAAACCGAGGTCTCGAAGACGTTGGGCGTCAGCCGCCTGCCTCTCCGCGAGGCGCTCAAGGCGCTCGAATCCCAGGGCGTCGTCAAGAGCACGCCGCACCGGGGCACGCGGCTCATGCCGGTCGACGCGGAGCGGCTCAACCAGATCAACGAGGTGCGCGTGGCGCTCGAGACGCTCGCGCTCGATTGCGCCATCCCGCGCCTGCGCGAGGATCCCCGGCGGTTCAAGCCGATCGACGCGGCGCTCGGCGCGATGGAGCGGGCCGCCAAGCGGCGCGATCGGTTCACCATGGCGCTGTGCGACGTCCGGTTTCATCGCGAGCTGTGCGCCGCGTCGGGCAACGCCGTGCTGGTCACCCTCTGGGACGCGCTCAAGCGCCAGCTCACCATCGTGTTCGGCCAGCCCTGGCTCGGCAACCCGGACTGCGACAACTACCTGAACGAGCACCTCATCCTGCGCCGGGCGCTCGAGTCCGACCCCGTGTCGGTCGCGCGCAAGGCTCTGCTGCACCACATCAACACCGGATGGCGCGTGACCCGGCTGCGCGAAGGCCAAGAGGTCGCGGCCTAGTGGTTCGTTCGCCGGCTTTCGGCCGGTCGGCCACGAGCGACCATCGATCTCCCACGGTTCGGCGCTGATGACTCGGCGGGCGCGGCCCCGCACAATGCCGCCGGCTGTCCGAGGGGGACTCATGACCGATTTGACGCCCGTCGCGATGCTGGCCCGGCACGTCGGCTTCGACACGACGAGCCGGGATTCGAACCTGGCGCTGATCCAGTTCGTCGCCGACTATCTGAAGGGCTTCGGCGTCGAGGCGGCGCTGACCCACGACGACGAAGGACGCAAGGCGAACCTGTTCGCGACCCTCGGCGCGGGGCGGGAGGGCGGCGTCGTGCTGTCCGGGCATACCGACGTGGTGCCGGTCGACGGCCAGCCGTGGGACACCGACCCGTTCACGCTGACCGAGAAAGAGGGTCGACTCCATGGGCGCGGCACCTGCGACATGAAGGGGTTCCTCGCCACCGCGCTCGCGCTCGCGCCCGAGATCGTGCGGCGCAGGCCCAAGATTCCGGTCCACCTCGCGCTCAGCTACGACGAGGAGGTCGGCTGCGTCGGCGTCGGTCGGCTGATCGCCCAGGCGCTTGCAACGGGCGTCAAGCCCCGCGCCGTCATCGTCGGCGAGCCGACCGAGATGAAGGTGGTCGACGCCCACAAGGGCCTCTATTCGTTCCGCACCACCGTGACCGGGCGCGAGGCGCATTCCTCGCTCACCGACAAGGGCGTCAACGCGATCGTCGCGGCGGCCGACCTGATCGGGTTTCTCGCCCGCCTGGCCGAGGAGATGGCCGGGCGCGCCGATCGCGAATCGGGCTTCGATCCGCCCTACACCACCATCCAGATCGGTACCATCGAGGGCGGCACCGCGCTCAACATCGTGCCGCGCCGCTGCTCGTTCGTCTGGGAGTACCGGCTGATGCCCGGCGCCGACGAAGACGAGGTCGTGCGACGGTTCCAGGCCCATTGCGACGAGCAAAGGCCGAGACTCCAGGCGCGCGCCGAGGAATCCAACATCGTCACCGAGGCGGTGAACCGCGTGCCGGGCCTCGAGCCCGACCCGGGTTCGGCGGCCGAGCGGCTCGCGCTCGCGCTCGCCGGCAGCAACCGGACCCACAAGGTGCCCTACGGCACCGAGGCGGGGCTGTTCCAGCGCGCCGGCATGGCGACCATCGTGTGCGGGCCCGGCAGCATCAACCAGGCCCACAAGCCGAACGAGTTCGTCGAGCGCGCCCAGATCGACGCGTGCGAGGCGTTCCTGCGCCGGCTCCTCGACCACGTCTGCGCGTGAGCCGCCGGTGACCCGCGATCCCCGCTACGACATCCTGTTCGAGCCGGTCCGCATCGGCCCCGTGGTCGCGCGCAACCGCTTCTACCAGGTGCCTCATTGCAACGGCATGGGGCGCGGGCATCCGCGCGCGCTCGCCGCCATGCGGGGCATGAAGGCGGCGGGCGGCTGGGCCGTGGTCGCGACCGAGGAGTGCGAGATTCATCCAAGCTCGGACATCTCGCCCTACTACGAAGCGCGGCTGTGGGACGACGGCGACATCCCCGCGCTCGCGCTGATGGCCGACGCGGTGCATCGCGAAGGCGCGCTCGCCGCGATCGAGCTCACTCACAGCGGCGCCTCGGTGGCCAACCGCTATTCCCGCATGGCGCCGCTCGGACCCTCCCATGGCGTCCATCCGAGCCTCGACCCGGTCCAGGCGCGCGGCATGGATCTCACCGACATCCGGGATCTACGGCGCTGGTACCGCGACGCCGCGCTGCGCTCGACCAAGGCCGGGTTTGACATCGTCTACGTCTACGCCGGCCACGGCATCACCATCCTGATGCACTTCCTGCAACGCCGGCGCAACCAGCGCACCGACGCCTACGGCGGCAGCCTGGAGAACCGCGCGCGCCTGTTCCGCGAGGTGATCGAGGACACCAAGGACGCGATCGGCGCGCGCGCGGCCGTCGCCGTGCGCTTCGCGGTCGACGAGCTGATCGGAGAGTCGGGGCTCGAGCTCGCCGAGGCCAAGGACGTCGTCGCCATGCTCGCCGAGCTGCCCGATCTATGGGATGTCAATGTCTCGGACTGGAAGAACGACTCGACCACCTCGCGGTTCGCGCCCGAAGCCTCGCAGGAAAGCTTCATCGCCTGGGTCAAGTCGGTGACCACCAAGCCCGTGGTCGGGGTCGGGCGCTTCACCTCGCCCGACTCCATGGCGAGCCAGGTGCGCCGCGGCGTGCTCGATTTCATCGGCGCCGCGCGGCCCTCGATCGCCGATCCGTTCCTGCCCCGCAAGATCGAGCAGGGCCGCGTCGAAGACATCCGCGAATGCATCGGCTGCAACGTCTGCGTCTCCTACGACTTCCAGGGCGTGCCCATGCGCTGCACCCAGAACCCGACCATGGGCGAGGAATGGCGGCGCGGCTGGCACCCGGAGGTCATCGCGCCCAAGGGCTCGGGCTCGAAGGTGCTCGTTGTCGGCGCCGGGCCCGCCGGGCTCGAGGCCGCGCGCGCGCTGGGGCAACGGGGCTACGAGGTCCATCTCGCCGAGGCCGGGACCGAGCTCGGCGGCCGGGTCGCGCGCGAGTGCCGTTTGCCCGGCCTCGCCGAGTGGGCGCGGGTGCGCGATTGGCGCGTAGCCCAGATCGCCAAGCTTCCTTCGGTCTCGGTCTACCGGGGCAGCCGCATGGGCGCCGCCGACGTGCGCGAGTTCGGCGCGGGCCATGTGGCGATCGCGACCGGCGCCCGCTGGCGCCGGGACGGGGTCGGCCGGCATCACGCGTTCGCCGTCCCGGGCTTCGACCACGCGGGCATCCTCACCCCCGATGACATCATGGACGGGCGTCTGCCCGAAAGCCCGACGATCGTGTTCGACGACGACCACTACTACCTGGGCGGCGTCATCGCCGAACGACTCGTTGCCGCCGGGCTCGCGGTCACCCTGGTCACGCCCGCTCCGCTCGTCTCCAAGTGGACCGAGTTCACCCTGGAGCAGGAGCGGATTCAGCGCCGGCTGATCGAGCTCGGCGTCGTCGTTCGCGTCAGCCGCGCCGTGGCCGCGTTCCACGGCGACCGGGTCGAGACCGCGTGCGTCTTCACCGGCGCGCGCGACGAACTGCCGTGCGCAGCGGTCGTCACGGTCACCTCGCGCCTGCCCGACGAGGCGCTCTATCGCGAGCTCGTCGCCGGTCCCGAGGCCCTGAAGGCCGCCGGAATCCGCTCCGTCCGCGTCATCGGCGACGCCGAGGTGCCCGGCACGATCGCCGCCGCCGTCCACGCCGGGCACGGCTACGCCCGCGCGCTCGACGGCCCGGCCGAGCCCGAGGTCCCGTTCCGCCGCGAGCGCGCCGCCCTTTGAGCGGCGAGAGAGACGCAACCTATGCGATACCGGCACCATTCCGATCCGTCCGCGATCCCCTCACCCTCCCATTGCTGCGCAATGGGCCCCTCCCTCTCCCACGAGGGGAGAGGGAGAACCTCTTCCGGGTGCACCGATCACCCCCTCCCCTTGTGGGAGGGGGAAGGGGGAGGGGTAGCGCGTCCGCGCGTCGCATGATTCGAATCAGGGGTTCGTTGTCATGACACCCAAGCTGTTCGACCTCACCGGCCGGGTCGCGATCATCACGGGTACCAGTCGCGGGCTCGGCAAGGCGTTGGCCAAGGGCTTCGCCGAGGTCGGCGCGATGGTCGTCGGCTGCGCGCGCAACGGCGCCGAGGCCGAGGCTGGCGCGGCCGAATTGCGCGCCGCCGGCCACGAGGCCATGGCCATGCGCTGCGACACCTCGGTGCGCGCCGACGTCCAGGCGCTCATCGATGCGACCGTCGCGCGCTACGGCAAGCTCGACATCATGCTGTGCAACGCGGGCGTCGACCGCCCGAAGCCCGCGCTCGAGGTCACCGACGAGGACTTCGACGCGATCACCGACGTCAACCTGCGCGGCACCTTCGTGTGCGCCCAGCTCGCCGCGCGCCAGATGATCAAGCAGGGCCGGGGCGGCGCCATCGTCATGAACTCGTCGAACGCTTCCGTCGTCGGGTTCGACAACCTGGCGCCCTACGGCGCGTCCAAGGGCGGCACCGACATGCTGGTCAGGACGCTCGCCTCGGAATGGGGGCCGCACGGCATCCGGGTCAACGCCTTCAACCCCGGCTACATGAACAGCCGGCAAGCGGGCTCCGAGCACCTCTACACCGATACCCGATTCGTCGATCTGACCAAGACGCTGACACCGCTCCGCCGCTACGGCGACGCCGAGGAGCTGGTCGGCCCGGCCGTGTTCCTCGCCTCCGACGCCGCCTCGTTCGTGACCGGCGTCGTGCTCCTGGTCGACGGCGGCTGGTGCGCGGTGTAAGTCTCCGCGGGCGCCCGCGGGGCGCGCGTGCCTGGAACCGTCATGTCCGCGATCGCCCTCACGGCGCGCGAGCGCCGCAATGCCCTCGTCGCGCTCATCGCCGGTGCCTTCGTCGCCGGCGTCGGCTTCGGCGCGTTGCACCCGCTGATCGCGCTCCTGCTCGAGGAGCGCGGGTACGACCGCGCGCTGATCGGGTTCAACGCCACCCTGCTCAACGTCGCCATCCTGATCGCCGGGCCGTTCGTGCCGCGAGTCGCGCGCCGGCTCGGCGCGCTCCGGGCCCTCGCGCTCACGGTCGTCGTCGATTTTGTGATCCTCGTGCTCTATCCCAGCGTCGACGCCTACTGGGCGTGGTGCGTGTTCCGCTTCGCGGGCGGGCTGGTCGGTGTCCTCTGGTGGGTCGTCACCGAAAGCTGGATCAACCTGCTCGCGACCGACACGGGCCGCACGCGCCTCGTCGCCGCCTACACTTCGGCCATTTCGCTCGGCATGTCGATCGGTCCCATCGGCGTCGCCGAGACTGGAATTCACGGCTGGACGCCCTGGCTCGTCGTGCTCATCGCCATGCTCGTCGGCTCGGTGCCGATCCTCGGCGTGGCGCGCGCACTGCCGGCGGTCGCGCACGACGACGACATCCGCGCGCTCGCGCTCGTGCGCCGCGTGCCGGTGGTCATGGTCGCCGCCGTCGCCGCCGGCTTCGCCGACCTCGCCATCGTCGCGCTGCTGCCGCTCTACGGCACCGCGCGCGGCCTGGCCGAGGCCGACGCGGCCACGCTGCTCAGCGCCTTCACCTTCGGCAACGTCGTGCTGCAGTTGCCGATCGCCTGGTTCGCGGACAAGGTCTCGCGCCGGGCGGCGCTGCTGCTCTGCGCGGTGACGGCGCTGCTCGGCGCCGTCGCGCTGCCCTTCGTGATCCACGACGCGACGCGGACCTGGGCCGTGTTATTCGTCTGGGGCGGCACCGTGTTTGCGATCTACATGGTCGCGCTCGGCATGCTGGGGGCGAGCTTCCGCGGCGCCGAGCTCATCGCCGCCAACGCGGCCTTCATCGTCGTCTACAACGTCGGCGGCGCGCTCGGGCCGGTCGCCGCGGGCGCCCTGATGGACGCCTGGGCGCCCGAGGGCCTGCCCCTTGTGGTCGGCGCGGCGTCCGTGATCGTCATCCTGGCCGCGCTCGTCCGGCGCCGCTGAGCGGCCTTACCCGGCCTTTTCGATCTCGGTCTTGCGTTGCGCCACGTAGGCCTCGAGCTCGTGCTTGACCGCCGGGTCGAGCGGCGGCTGCTCGTAGGATTCGAGCAACGCCTTCCAGATGCGATGCGCTCGCTCGGTCGCCGAGCGCGCGCCGTCCTCCGACCACGTCTCGTAGTTGCGCCAGTCGGACAGCAGCGGCCGGTAGAACGCGGTTTCGTAGCGCTCGATGGTGTGGCGCGCGCCGAAGAAGTGCCCGCCGGGGCCGACCTCCGCGACCGCGTCGAGCGCGAGGCTCGCCTCGTCGACCGGAAACGGCCGCAAGACTTCGGCCATCATCTGCAGGATCTCGGCGTCCACGATCACTTTCTCGAACGAGGCGGTGAGCCCGCCCTCGAGCCAGCCGGCGCCCTGGTAGATCAGGTTGGCCCCGCCCATCACCGCGCCCCACACCGCCATCTCGGATTCGTAAGCCGCCTGGGCGTCGACCAGGTTCGAGGCGTTGACGTTCGAGGAGCGCCACGGCAGCCGATAGCGCCGCGCGAGCTGGCCGGTGGCCAACGCGCCCTTGACGTACTCGGGGGTGCCGAAGGCCGGCGCACCGGTCTTCATGTCGGCGTTCGAGGTGAAGCCGCCGTAGATCATCGGCGCCCCGGGCCGCACGATCTGGGCCAGCGTCACCATCGCCAGCGCCTCGGCGTTCTGCTGGGCGAGCGCGCCGGCCAGCGTCACCGGGCTCATGGCGCCGGCCAGCGTGAACGGGGTCGCGATCACCGGCTGGCCCGCCTCGGCCATGGCGATGAGCCCGTCGCCCATGGGGCCGTCGAGCCTGAGCGGCGAGTTGGAGTTGATCACCGTGATCAACGCCGGCGCGACCGCCAGCGCGTCGCGGTCGACGCCGAGCGCGATGGACATCATCGCGATTGCGTCCTCGACCTGGTGCGCGCCCATGCCCCAGCTCGTCCACGCCCGGTCGAGCAGGGTGAAGAACGCGAGGTAGATGTCGAGGTAGCGCGTTTCCGGCGGCAGGTCGGTCGGCTCCACGGCCGTGTCGCCGAGCTGGATGATGTTGATCCCGTGAACGAGCTTGGCGAAGTCGCACATGTCGCGATACGTGCCGGCGCGGCGCCCGCGCTCGAGGTCGCTCGCGAACGCGGGGCCGCCGACCAGCGCGGTCACCAGGTTGCGGCCGCCGAACTCGAGGTCGCGCTCGGGGTTGCGCGCGCGCAAGCCGAACGTCGCGGGCGCCTTGGCGACCGACGGCTCGACCAGGCCGCGGTCGAGCCGGACGCGACGGGCCGCGCGGTCGACCGTCGCTCCGGCACGCGCGAACGCGTCCAGCGCCCGCGCGCTCCACACGTCCATGCCGACGGTCTCGAGCATACGGAGCGAGGCCACGTGGATCGCCTCGACCTGGTCGTCGCTGATGATCCGGACCGGCTCGAACGGGTTGACGAGGCGATGCCACGGCAGCTGCGCCAGACCCTCGGCCGCGCGCCGGGCCCGCCTGGCGCCCCTGTCCCGTGCCATGCTCGCTCCACCGATCGTCGTTGCCGCGGCCCGCGGCCCCGCTTACCGTCGCGCCGCTTCGGAGAGGTCCAGGTGCCCCGCGATCCGCGTTACGACATCCTGTTCGAGCCGGTCAAGATCGGCCCGGTGACTGCTAGGAACCGATTCTACCAGGTGCCGCATTGCACCGGCATGGGCATGGGCCTGCCGCGCACCAACGCGGCGATGCGCGCGGTCAAGGCCGAAGGCGGCTGGGGCGTCGTGTGCACCGAGTACTGCTCGATCGATCCCACCTCGGACGATGCGCCCTACGCCTTCTGCACGCTGTGGGACGACGAGGACGAGCGTGCCCACGCCCTGATCACCGAAGCGATCCACGGCCACGGCGCGCTCGCTGGGGTCGAGCTGTGGCACGGCGGCTCGCACGCGACCAACCGCTGGAGCCGGACGGCGCCGCTGGCGCCCCGCGCGACGCCGCTCCACTACCCCTTCCCGGTCCAGGCGCGCGCCATGGACAAGTCGGACATCCGGGATTTGCGTCGCTGGCACGCCGAAGCGGCCCGGCGCGCGCTGCGCTCGGGCTTCGACATCGTCTACGTCTACGCCGGCCACGCCTATCTGCCGTTCCAGTTCCTGGTGCGCCGGCTCAACGACCGGACCGACGAGTATGGCGGGCCGCTCGCGAACCGCGTTCGCCTGCTGCGCGAGCTGCTCGAGGAGACCGGGGAGGCGGTCGCCGGCAAGGCGGCGCTCGCGCTCCGCTTCGCGGTCGAGGAGCTGATGGGCGCCGAGGGCATGACCAGCGACGGCGAGGCGCGCGACGTCGTCGCCCTGCTCGCCGAGCTGCCCGACCTGTGGGACGTCAACGTCAGCGATCCGGCGAACGACTCCATGAGCTCGCGCTTCGCCGCCGAAGGCTGGCAGGAGCCGTACGTCGCCTGGGTCAAGAGCCTGACCACCAAGCCCGTGGTCGGGGTCGGCCGCTTCACCTCGCCCGACACCATGGCGAGCCAGGTGCGTCGCGGCGTACTCGATTTCATCGGCGCCGCGCGGCCCTCGATCGCCGACCCGTTCCTGCCGCGCAAGATCGAGCAAGGCCACGTCGACGACATCCGAGAGTGCATCGGCTGCAACGTCTGCCGCGCGTCGAACAACGAAGGGGTGCCGTTGCGCTGCACCCAGAACCCGACCATGGGCGAGGAGCACCGGCGCGGCTGGCACCCCGAGCGGATCGCGCCCAAGGGCTCCGAATCCCGCGTCCTCGTCGTCGGAGCCGGCCCGGCCGGGCTCGAGGCTGCGCGTGCGCTCGGCCAGCGCGGCTATTCGGTCCTGCTCGCCGAGGCGGGGTCCGAGCTCGGCGGCCGGGTCGCCCGCGAGTGCCGGTTGCCCGGACTCGCCCACTGGGGCCGCGTGCGCGACTGGCGGGTCGGCCAGCTCGCCAAGCTCGTCAACGTCGAGGTCTATCGCGCCAGCGCCATGACCGCCGAGGACGCGCGCGCGACCGCCTGCGAGCACGTGGTCATCGCGACCGGCGCGACTTGGCGGCGCGACGGCGTCGGCCAGCACATGCTCGCGCCGCTCGCCATCGACCCCGCCATGCCGATCATCACGCCGGACGACGTGTTGGCCGGCGCACGGCCCGACGGCCGCGTCGTCGTGCTCGACGACGACCCGTATTACATGGGCGGCTGCATGGCCGAGGCGCTCCGGCTGGCCGGGCGCGCGGTCGTGCTGGCCACGCCCAACCCGATCGTCGGGCCGTGGAGCGCCATGACCGACGAGCAGCCACGAATTCAGGCGCGCCTCGTCGAGCTTGGCGTCACCATCAGGACCGGGCGCGTGCCGGCCCGCATCGAACGCGACGCCGTGGTGCTCGCCGGTGTCTACGGCGAGGCCCCGGAGCGCGTTGCCGCCGACGCGGTGGTCCTGGTCGGCGCACGCCTGCCCGACGATCATCTCTACCGCGAGCTCGCGGGCGACGGGTCCGCGCTCGCCCGCGCCGGCGTCCGATCGGTGACGCGGATCGGCGATTGCCTGGCCCCGGGCACCATCGCCATGGCGGTCTACGCCGGCCACGCCTACGCGCGCGCCCTCGATGCCGGCCCCGACGCCCCGAAGCGCGAGCGGATCGTGGTGTAGTTGAAATCCCCATTGGCCGCGCTGCCAACCCTCACCCTGCCCTCTCCCGCCAATGGCGGGCGGGGGCGGGTTGCGCTGGGTTGGCGCGGCGCAAGCCGCGCCTACCCGGAGCTGGGTGAGGGGGAATCTTGGCGAGCCAGGACGCCGATCAGGCCGTGCGATCAGGCCGGTCCTTGGCCCTCAAGTGCAGGTACTGGAGCGCGAGCGAGGCGCCGGCGAGCGCGGTGATCTCGGCGATGTCGTAGATCGGCGCGACCTCGACGATGTCCATGGCGACGAAGTCGATGCCGTCGAGCCGGCGCAGGATGTCGAGCGCCTGGAAGGTCGAGAGCCCGCCGCACACCGGCGTCCCCGTGCCGGGCGCGAAGGCGGGATCGAGGCAGTCGATATCGAACGAGAGATACGCCTTGGACCGGCCGACCACGCGCCTGATCGTCTTGGCGACGCCTTCGGGGCCGAGCCGGTCGATGTCGGCCAGGCCGAGGATCGTGAACCCGTGGCTTTCGGGGTTGTGGGTGCGGATGCCGGTCTGCACGCTCTTCGCGGGGTCGATCAGCCCCTCGTTCATGGCGTGGAAGAACATGGTGCCGTGGTTGTACGACTCGTCACGCCAGGTGTCGGAATGGGCGTCGAAGTGGACGAGCGCGAGCTTGCCGTGCCGCCTCGCCTGCGCGCGCAAGAGCGGCAGTGACACGAAGTGGTCGCCGCCGAGCGCGAGCACCGAAACGCCCGCCTCGACGATGGCGCCGACGTCGCGGACGACCGCGTCCATCATGTCGTCGACGTAGCCGTGGCTGAACGCGATGTCGCCCCAGTCGACGATGGCGAGCCGGTCGCGCACGTCGAAGCTCCATGGGTGCTGCGGGCCCCAGGCGAGCTGGGCCGACGCCTGGCGGATACCGCGTGGCCCGAAGCGCGTGCCCGGGCGGTTCGAGGTCGCGAGGTCTAAGGGCACGCCGACGACGGCGACATCGACGCCCGCCAACTCGCGCGTGTAGCGGCAACGCAGGAAGCTGGTCGCCCCGGCATAGGGGACCTCGGTGCGCTCCCCGTAGGGGGCCTTGGCCAAGAACGCGTGGTCGCTTTGGCGGTACTTTGTCATCGGGCGTTCCCCGTCACTGCAACACGAAGCGGCCGAGATGGCTCCGGATGCCCGTCTCGAACTCCTTGTTGAACCCCTGCATCACGGTCTCGGTCAGCCGATAGAGCGCGCGGTCGCGCTCCTCGAGCGTCGCGTCCTCGGCGACGGTCGTCGATTGCCGCGCCGAGGCCTCGACGTGGCCTTCGACGTAGCGGCTGCCCTCGGCGACGATCTCGAGCCGCATGACGATCGAGACGCCGTAGCGCTCGGCCTGCTCGTCCGTGAAGAAGCCCGTCACGCCGCCCTGGGTCGCGAGCGCCTCGCGCGTGCCGCTCGCGTCCGTCAGCACGACGCGCGCGGTGCCCGCGCCGCCGCCCGCGACGAGCCGGTCCTGGACCCAGCGCCGGGCGGCGACGGCCGGCGCGATCGGGAACCGGTCCTCGGCGTGGGGCGGCTCGAGCGGCGCGACGAACTGCTCGACATACTCGATACCGGCCACGTCGAGCACGATCGGCGGCAGATGGGCGAAGGTGATCTCGGCGAACGTCGCCGACGGCGGCGTGGTCTCGCACGCCACGAGCAGGACGAGGCCGGCGCCGAGCACGGCGCGCCGGGCGAACCCGACGGCGCCCCGATCAAGCATGGCCGTGGACCGCCGGCAGCTCGCCCCGGTCGAACGTCTCGGTTCGGTTGCAGAACTGGCACGTGACATGGATCTTTCCGTCGATGGTCAGGGACTCGAGTTCGCCCGTCGGCAGGCTGAGCAGCACCGCCTCGGCCCTTGGGCGCGAGCAGCGGCACCCGAAGGCGAGCGGTCTCGGACGGTAAACCCGGACGCCGTCCTCGTGATAGAGCCGCCAAAGTAGCCGATCGGGCGCGAGCGCGGGGTCGAGCAGCTCCTGGCTCGTCGCGCTTGCCGCGAGCGCGAGCGCGCGACGCCAATCGTCGTCGCCGTCCTCGCCCGCCGCGCGCGGCCTGAGTCCGCCTTCGTCCGGCTCCCGCTGGAGCATCAACGCGCCGGCGCGCCAACGCCCGTCGGGGCAGCGTCCCGCGGCCAGCTTGACCACCGCGTCGAACTGCTCGGAGCGCTGGAAGTAGTGGTGGGCGCAGTCGGCGATCGTGCCGCCGATCAGCTCGACCAGCCCCTGGTAGCGCTCGGTGTCGGGTCCTTGGTCGACCGTGAAGGCGAGCACGCCCGCGCCGAGCAGCCTCGGCACCGGCTCGCCGGGCGCGGCCTCGTCGGTCTCGCGCGCGGCCAGCCGCAGGGCGTCGTAGGAGGCGTAGCCGCGCATCTGCCCGCCGGTCGCGTAATCGGCCACCAGCATGCCGAGCGGGCCGTCGCCGCGCGCCTGCAGCGACAGCACGCCGTCGAACTTGAGCGCGCCGGCGACGCCGGCGGTCAACGCCATGGCCTCGCCCAGCAGGCGCGAGACCGGCTCCGGGTAGGCGTGCTGGGTCAGCACCGTGTCCACCGTCGCGCCGAGCCGCACCAGCCGGCCGAGCGCGGCCAGCGTCTCGAGCCGGAACGGCTGGATCACGTCGTCGGTGCGTTCAAACACCACGCCAGGATCCCCTTCTGCGCGTGCAGGCGGTTCTCCGCCTCGTCCCACACGACGGAGCGCGCGCCGTCGATGACCTCGGCCGTCACCTCCTGGCCGCGGTAGGCCGGCAGGCAGTGCATGAAGACGGCGTCCGGCCTGGCCAGCGCCATCACGCGTTGATCGATGCGGTAGGGCTCGAGCAGCTCGCGTTTGCCGGCGGTGCGGGTGTCGCTCATCGAGACCCAGGTGTCAGTCACCACGCAGTCCGCGCCCGTGACCGCGGCGGCCACATCGTCGGTCACGCTGACGCGGCCCTGGTGTTCGGCCGCCCAGGCGAGGATCGGCGCCGCCGGCCGGTACTCGTCGGGGCAAGCGATGGCGAGCTCGAAGTTGAACTGCACCGCCGCGTGGATCCACGACGCCGCCATGTTGTTGCCGTCGCCGGCCCAGGCGACGCGGCGGCCGCGGATCGGCCCGCGGTGCTCCTCGTAGGTCATCACGTCGGCCATGAGCTGGCATGGGTGGGTGCGGTCGGTAAGCCCGTTGATGACGGGTACGGTGGCATTGGCCGCGAGGTCCAAGAGCTTCGCGTGGTCCTGGGTGCGCATCATGATCGCGTCGACGTAGCGCGACAGCACGCGCGCGGTGTCGGCGATCGATTCGCCGCGGCCGAGGTGCATGTCGACCGGGCTCAGCATGACCGTGGCGCCGCCGAGCTGGCGCATGCCGACCTCGAAGGAGACGCGGCTGCGCGTCGACGGCTTCTCGAAGATGAGCGCAAGCGTCTTGCCGGCGAGCGGCGCCTCGCACCGGCCGAGCTTGTGCCGGCGCTTGCGCCCCAGCGAATCATCCAGGATGGCGCGAAGGGTGGCCGGGGGAATCGCGTCGAGGTCGAGAAAGTGGCGGAGCCCGGTCACGGCGCGAGCCCCTTGCAGGCGTCGTCGAGAATGCCCAGCGCCTCGTCGATCTCGGCGTCGGTGACGATTAGCGGGGGCACGAACCGGACGACGTTGTCGCCGGCGCCGACGGTCAGAAGCCCGCGCGCCCTGAGCGCCTCGATCAGGTCGTTCTGGGGCACGATGGCGCGCACGCCGAGCAGTAGGCCGAGCCCGCGCGCCTCGGCCAGCACCTTCGGGTGGCGCAGGACGCATTTGTCGAGCCCGGCGCGCAGCCGCCTTGCCGCTACCTCGACGCGCGCGAGAAACCCGTCGGCGAGCATGACATCGAGCACCGCGTTGCCGACCGCGCAGGCGAGCGGGTTGCCGCCGAAGGTCGAGCCGTGGGTGCCGGGGGTCATGCCCTGGGCGGCCTTCGCCGTGGCCAGACACGCGCCGATCGGCATGCCACCGCCGAGCGCCTTGGCGATGGCCATGACGTCGGGCGCGACGCCCGCGTGCTCGTAGGCGAACAGCTTGCCGGTGCGGCCCATGCCGGTCTGCACCTCGTCGAACATCAGGAGCAGGCCGAACTCGTCCGCGGTTTGGCGCAGCGCGCGCAGGAAGTGCGGCTCGGCCGGCCGGATGCCGCCCTCACCCTGCACGGGCTCGACCAGGATCGCCGCGGTCTCGGCGGTGATCGCCGCGCGCAGCGCGTTGGTGTCGCCGAACGGCACCTGGTCGAAGCCGTCGGGCAACGGCTCGAAGCCGGCGATGTGCTTGGCCTGGCGCCCGGCCGCGATGGTCGCGAGCGTGCGGCCATGAAAGGCGCCCTCGAAGCTGATGACGCGGAAGCGCTCGGGGTTTCCGGTCGCGTCGTGGTACTTGCGCACGAGCTTCAGCCCGCACTCGATCGCCTCGGCGCCCGAGTTCTGGAAGAAGACCTGGTCGGCGAAGGAATGGGCGACCAGGCGCTCGGCCAGCCGCTCCTGCTCGGGAATCCGGTAGAGGTTCGAGACGTGCCAGACCTTCCTGGCCTGCTCGGTCAGGGCGGCGACCAGGCGCGGGTGCGCGTGGCCCAGACCGGTGACCGCGATGCCGCACGCGAAGTCGAGGAACCGGCGCCCGTCGGTGGCGTAGAGTCGAGCGCCCTCGCCGCGCTCGAACGCGAGCTCGGAACGCGCGTAGGTCGGCATCAGGGCGGCTGAAACGGTCATGGATTCCTCGCCTCGCGGAGCGGTCAAACGTATGGTTCCTCAAGGGAAAGCGCGGAGTATCGCGGCGCCGCCCCAAGCCTGTCAACGACGGGGGACAGCAAGGGAACGCAGTCTCACGGCTTCAGCTTGTAGCCGATGGCGAGCAGCCGGAGGGCGAGGGCGGCGAGCGCGACGACGACGACGGCCAGCACCGACGTCCCCAGCAGAAGGGAGGCGTCCGCCCGGCCGATGAACGCGGCGCGAAACCCGTCGATCGCGAAGAAGAACGGGTTGGCGTGGCTGAGCGCGCGGAACGGCTCGGGCAGGCGGTCGACCGAATAGAACGTGCCCGACAGGAACGCGAGCGGCGTGACCACGAAGTTGGTGATCGCGGCGAGCTGGTCGAACTTCTCGGCCCAGATCGCGGTCAGCACGCCGACCAATGCCATCATGGCCGAGCCGAGCAGGGTCGCGAGCAGCGCGAGCCCCCAGTCGGCCGGGATCATCGGCGCGAACGGCTGCACGGCGAGGAGCGTCGCCGCGCCGCACACGATCCCGCGCGTGATGCCGCCCGCCACCAGCCCGCCCAGCAGCTCGCCGGCCGACAGTGGCGGCATGAGATAATCGACGATGTTGCCCTGGACCTTGGCGATCATGAGCGAGGACGAGGTGTTGGCGAACGCGTTCTGCAGCACCGCCATCATGACCAGGCCGGGCGCCAGGAACTCGATGAAGGCGACGCCGCCGACGGCCCGCCCCGCGCCGCCGAGCGCGAGCGAGAAGACCGCGAGGAACAACAGCGTCGTCCCCATGGGGGCCAGCACCGTCTGCGCCGGAACCTTGAGAAACCGGCGGACTTCCTTGAGATAAAGTGTCCACGGGCCGAGCCATGGAGAACGCAGGGAGACCGAATCGGAGACCGCCATGGGACCACGCGTCGGGGCATCGGGTGCGGGTCGGCACCATAGCGACCGCGCGAACGGCGGGGCAAGCCGGCTTCTCGCGGCGCTGGCCGGCCTGCTCGCGTTCGCGGCCTGCGCGCCGCTCGAGCTCCCCGCGGGGCCGGCGGTGACCGAGCCCGCGCTCGAGCCGGCGGCGCTCGTCATGGCTGATGGCGCCAGGCTCCTGTTGCGCGTCTGGGCGCCCGAGGGCCCGCCGCGCGCGGTCGTGCTCGCGCTGCACGGCTTCAACGACTACTCGAACGCGTTCGACGCGCCGGCGCGCAGCCTCGCCGACCGCGGAGTCGTCACCTACGCCTACGACCAGCGCGGCTTCGGCGCCAATCCCGATCCTGGCCTGTGGCCCGGCGCAGCGACCCTCGCCCTGGACGCGCGCACGGCCCTGGGACTGGTCATGCGCCGCCACGAAGGCGTCCCCGTGTACGTGCTCGGCGAGAGCATGGGCGGCGCGGTCGCCCTGCTCGCGCTCGCCGACGCGGGCGCGCCCAAGCTGGCGGGGGTGGTGTTGGTGGCGCCGGCGCTGTGGGGTTGGTCGACACTGAACCCGCTCTACCGGGCGACGCTGTGGTTGACCGCGCACGTCGCGCCGGGCGCCAAGTTCACCGGCAAGAACCTCGGCGTCCAGGCCTCGGACAACGTCGAGATGCTGATCGCGCTCGGCAAGGACCCCCTGTTCATCAAGGCTACCCGCGCCGACGCCATCTACGGCATCGTGCACCTGATGGACGACGCCCTGGCCGCGCCGCTGCCCGTGGGCGTGCCCCTGCTCGTGCTCTACGGCGCCCACGACGAGATCATCCCGCCGAAGCCGACGCGCCGGTTCGCCCGCCGACTCGGCGCCGGGCAGCGGTTCGCCTACTACGCGGACGGCTGGCACATGCTGCTGCGCGACCTCGGCGCCGGCGCCGTCTACGACGATCTGCTCGCCTGGCTCGACGACCGCGGCGCCGCCCTGCCCTCGGGCGCCGACGGCGCTGCCGAACGCTTCGTTGCCGAGCCGTGAGACCGTCACCGCCGAACCCGCCCGTGCCGCCCACGAACGAAGGCCGTTAACGCGCCATCGATCGGCCTTTTCACGGCCATCACCTACTGGTCACCTCGGCGGGATTGTGTTAACTGAATTCCAACCCGCCGAGGCACCCCACGTGCCCGCGGCGACGACGTGGGGCATGGCGACAACCAATTCTTAGGCGTGTGGACGGATAAGGAACGACGGCCATCGCCGGCGCGCCGGTACGGGCGCGCGAGGCCAGGTGACGGTGCGGGACTGGAGGCGTTCGACGTGGGCGCGGCGGGAGCGTTCGTGGTGACTTTGCGGCGAGCGTCGCGGGCTTGGCTTGCCGGGGTCCTGATGACCCTGGCCGCGTGCGCGACGGCGCCGCCGACCGAGGGGGGCGCCGTCGACGAGGCCAACGACCCGCTCGAGCCCGTCAACCGAGGCATCTTCGCGTTCAACCGGACGATCGACGGGCTGCTGCTCAAGCCGGCGGCGCAGATCTATCGTGGCGTCGTCCCGGAGGAGGGACGCAAGGGCGTCCACAACCTGCTGGTCAACTGGACCTCGCCGGTCACGTTCTTGAACGACATCCTTCAAGGCGACATGGACCGGGCGACGGTCACCCTCGGGCGCTTCTTCATCAACACCGGGTTCGGCTTCGGAGGCCTGCTCGACGTCGCGACCGCGTGGGGCGCCGAGCCTGCCCGCGACGAGGACTTTGGCCAGACGCTCGCGGTCTGGGGCGTCGGCGAAGGACCCTACCTGATGCTGCCCATCCTCGGCCCCTCGAATCCGCGCGACGCGGTCGGCCGAGCCGTGGACGCCTTGAGCGATCCGCTCAGCTACGTGCTCCTGGGCACCGACGGCCGGCTCGCCCGCGCGGCGGCCACCGCCGTCGACACGCGTTCACGCTACCTGGACCGGATCGACGAACTCGAGCGCACGTCGATCGATTTCTACGCCGCGCTGCGCAGCCTCTACCGGCAGAGCCGCGACGCCGAGATCCGCAACGGCGAGGTCGACGTCGACTACCTCCCCGCCATAGAAAGCTTCGACGAGTAGTCTCCGGTACGACCGAGGCCGCCTTTCATGACGATCACGTTGACGCGCCGCGAGGCATTCCTGATGGTCGCGTTCGCCTTCGGCGCGCCGACGCCGGCGTGGGCCAGCGAGGCGGGCGACTTCGTTCAGAAGCTCGGCGACGACGCCCTCGAGCTGCTCGTTCGCACCGCGGGCGGCGAGGCCGAGCAGGCGGAGCGGCTGCGCTTCCTCTTGACCAGCAATTTCGACCTCAGGACGATCGGGCGCGCCGTGCTCGGCCCCAATTGGAAGGCGGCCGACGAGGCTCAGCGCGAGACCTA
>JBBDQV010000162.1:0-20720 GCA_040905845.1 Alphaproteobacteria bacterium
CAACCTCGGCATCTACCGCATGCAGGTGACCGGGCGGAACACGACGCTGATGCGCTGGCTCAAGCATAGGGGCGGCGCCCAGCACCACGCGCGCTGGAAGGCCGAGCGGCCCGAGCCGCTGCCCGCCGCCGCGGTGATCGGCGCCGATCCGGGCACCATCCTGGCCGCCGTCACGCCGGTGCCGGACACCATGTCGGAGTACCAGTTCGCCGGGCTCCTGCGCGGCGCGAGGGTCGAGCTGGTGCCGTGCGTCACCATCCCGCTCGAGGTGCCGGCCGAAGCCGAGATCGTGCTCGAGGGCCACGTCGCGCTCGATCAGTTCGGCGATGAAGGACCCTTTGGCGACCACACCGGCTACTACAACGCGGTCGAGCCGTTTCCGGTGTTCACGATCAGCGCGATCACCATGCGGAACCGCCCGATCTACCTGACCACGTTCACCGGCCGGCCGCCCGACGAGCCCTCGGTGCTGGGCGAGGCGCTCAACGAGGTGTTCGTGCCGCTGTTGCGCCAGCAGTTCCCCGAGATCGTCGACTTCTGGCTGCCGCCCGAAGGGTGCAGCTACCGCATCGCCGTGGTCAGCATGAAGAAGGCGTACGCCGGCCACGCCAAACGCGTGATGATGGCGGTGTGGTCGTACCTGCGTCAGTTCATGTACACGAAGTGGATTATCGTGGTGGACGACGACATCGACGCGCGCGACTGGAAGGACGTCATGTGGGCGGTGGCGACGCGCATGGATCCGGCGCGCGACATCACCATGGTCGAGGCGACCCCGATCGACTACCTCGACTTCGCCTCGCCCGAATCGGGGCTCGGCAGCAAGATCGGGCTCGATGCCACCAACAAGCTGCCGCCCGAGACCAAACGGGACTGGGGCCGCAAGATCCGCATGTCCGACGACGTGATCGAGGAGGTCACCCGCAAGTGGCCGACGCTCGGCCTCCCCGGCTCGGGCAAGCCGATCTGGAAGTGACGGTCGAAGTTTGACTTAGCTAAGTTGATTAGCTAAGTTACGCGGATGACGACCGTAACCATCCACGAAGCCAAGACCAACCTCTCGCGCCTCATCGCCCGGGCGCTGGCCGGCGAGGAGATTGTGATCCTGCGTGGCAAGGTTCCCGTCGCGCGGCTTGAGCCAGTGCCCGATATCTCGGGGCGACGATTCGGCGCAATGCGCGGGCAGGTCTACATTGACGACGCCTTTTTCGAGCCGCTTCCCGAGGAAGAACTGGAAGCCTGGGAACGCTAGCGCCGAGTGAAGCGCGTCCTCCTCGACACGCACGCCTTGCTCTGGTGGTTCGCCGGAGACTCGCAATTGCCGACGGTTCAGCGCGATCTCATTGGAAACGCTGCGACCGATGTCCTTGTCAGTGCGGCAAGCGCATGGGAAATCGCCACCAAGGCGCACCTCGGCAAGCTACCCGGAGCGTTGCTGATCGCAGCCGATGTCGCCGGTGCCATACGAACACATGGTTTTCGCCAGCTCCCGATCCTGTTCATCCATGCGCAATGGGCCGGCGGTCTTCCTGGTCCGCTGCGCGACCCGTTCGACCGCATCTTGATCGCCCAATGCATGGTCGAGGTCGTACCCATCATCAGTATGGACGGGGCCTTCGATCAGTACGGGATCGAACGGCTTTGGCGGTGAGTCGAAGATGACCGACGTGACCATCCGTCGGGCGGGGCCGGAGGACCGCGCGACGATCCGTGCGTTCATGGACGCGCTGCAGGAGCACGAACGCTCGATCGATCCGAGCAAGCTCGGGGCCGAGGACGCGACGCCGCCCTACATGGCGGAGGTCGAGGAAGCGGTCGCGAAACACGACGGCGCGATTTTCATCGCCCTGCTCGACGGCCGCCCGGTCGGCTTCACCGCGTGCTGGCGCGACCACGACAGCGACGTGACGATCCGCGCGGAGTTTCGGGACTTCGGCTACGTCTCGGACATCTACCTGGCGCCCGAGGCGCGCGGCCGAGGCATCGCGCGCCGGCTTTACCAGGCGGCCGAGGACCACTGCGCGGGCCTCGGCCTCAAGCGCATGCGGATCGGCGCGATCAACCGCAACCCCATCGCCATGGCCGCGCACCAGCGCTTCGGCTTCGAGCCGCTCTATACCGTCTTCGACAAGCCGATCGGCAAAGGCGCCTGACCGCCGTTGCGGTTGCGCCCCGACGCTCGCGGCCCTAGAAACGGCGGCCGCACCCCGCCCGTATCCTTCATGGCCGTCGCCGCCCTGTCCAGCCGGGTCCTTCAGACGCTCGCCAAGCCGGGACCGTGGACCTTTGCCGTGCTTGGCGCGGTCGAGGGGCTCAGCCGAGCCTCGCTCGCGGCGGTGATCCCGCTGCTCGCCTTCGACATCATGGGCAATGCTCGCGACGTGAGCGCGTTGTTCACCGCCGTCGGCTGGGTCGCGCTGGCGACCAGCTTCGCGCTCCCGTGGCTGGTCCGCCGCTTCCGCGTCCGACGCATCTACGCGCTGGGCGGCGCCCTGCTCGTCGTCGCGCCGCTGCTCTTCTGGACCTCGACGATCCCGGGCTGGGCCGCCGGGCAGATGATGCGCGTCTTCGCGCTGGCCTGCGTCAACATCGGTCTCAGCCTCTACATCATGGCGTACATTCCGAAGCGCCAGCTCGGGCGCTCGGAGCCGCTGCGCACATTCTGCGCCGCGTTCGCCTGGTCGATCGGGCCTTGGCTCGGCGTGATGCTCGCGACCGACTTCGCCCCCGCCGTCGCCTATCTGTTCAGCGCCGGCTGCGCGGTGTTGTTCCTGGTCTACATGCTGAACCTGCCGCTCGGCGACCCGCTGGCGGCGGGGCCGACGTCCATGGCGACGACGCCCTGGCGCAACATCCGGCGGTTTCTCGCCCAGCCACGGCTCATCCTCGCCTGGCTCGTGAACTTCGGCCGCGAGTTCTGGTGGGTGATGTTCTTCATCTACGGACCGATCTACATGGTTCAGGCGGGCGAGAGCCAGCAGACCGGGGCGTTGATCCTGAGCTGCGGCACCGCCTTCCTGTTCGTCACGCCGCTCATGGGCTGGATCGGGCGGCGGGTCGGGCTCAGGCGCTTCTTCATGGCGTGCTTCGCGGTCTCGGCCAGCGCGACGCTCGCGATCGCGTTCGTCTTCGACCGGCACTGGCTCGGCGCGGCACTTCTGCTGGTGGGCGCGTTGTGCGGCGTCTCGCTCGACGCGGTCGGCCACATCCCGTTCCTGCGCGCCGTGCGCGCGCGCGAACGGCCCGAGATGACCATGGTGTTCGGCACCTACAAGGACATGGCCAGCATGATCCCGACGGCGCTGTTCACCGTGCTGCTGAGCTTCCTGCCGCTATCGGCCGTGTTCGCCGCGACCGGCGTCGTGCTCTACGGTTCGGTGCTGCTCGCCCGCTTCATCCCGCGCGGCATGTGACCAACGGTGGTATCGGGCCGCCCGCGAGCCTATGTAGGAACCATGATCACGACGATACCCGACGCCAAGACCCTGCTCGACGACCTGGTGGCGAAGGCGCTTCGCGCCGGAGCGGATGCCGCCGACGCGACGCTGACCGAGGGCATCGCGATGTCCCTCGCGCGCCGGCTCGGCCGGCTCGAGGGCCTCGAGCGGTCCGAGGGCGTCGCGGTGGGCGTGCGGCTGTTCGTCGGCAAGCAGAGCGCCCACGTCTCGTCGACGGACCTGGGCAAGGCGGCGCTCGACGAGGTGATCGCGCGTTCGCTCGCCATGGCGCGCGCCGCCCCCGAGGACCCCTACAGCGGCCTCGCCGACCCTGCGGACCTGGCCCGGTCGTGGCCCGAGCTCGACCTCGAGGACCCCGACGAGCCCGCGCCGGAACGCCTGACCGAGATGGCCGCCGCCGCCGAGGACGCGGCGCGCGCTGTTCCCGGCGTCACGAACTCCGAGGGCGCCGAGGCGAGCTGGGGCCGCCATCGGTTCACGCTCGTCGCGAGCAACGGATTCGCCGGCGCCGGCACCGGCACGACGTTTTCGGTCAGCGCCGCGGTCCTGGCCGGCGCGGGCGAGGGCATGGAGCGCGACTACGACTACGCGACCTCGCGGTTTCTCGCCGACCTGCCCGACGCCGCGGCGATCGGGCGGAACGCGGGCGAGCGCGCGGTCAGGCGCCTCGGCGCGCGCAAGGTGCCGACCAGCAAGGTGCCGATCGTCTACGACCCTCGGGTCTCGCGCGGGTTGGTGTCGCATTTCGCCTCGGCGATCGCCGGGCCGGCGATCGCGCGCGGCACCAGCTTTCTCAAGGACCGCCTGAATGCGCGGGTCTTCGCCCCGGGAATCCGTATCGTCGATGACCCGCACCGCCGACGCGGCCTGCGCTCGCGCCCGTTCGACCGCGAGGGCGTCGCCAACCGCCGGCGCGCGGTGGTCGAGGACGGCGTCCTGACCACCTGGCTGCTCGATTGCCGGTCGGCGCGTCAGCTCGAGCTCGCGACCACGGGGCACGCGCCGGGGGGCTCGGCGTCGAACCTCTATCTCGAGGCCGGCGCCCTGAGCCCCGCGGCGCTGATGGCGGACATCGCCGACGGGCTCTACGTGACCGAGCTGATCGGCATGGGGATCAACATGGTGACCGGCGACTACAGCCGAGGCGCCGCCGGGTTCCGCATCGAGAACGGCGCGCTGAGCCATCCGGTGAGCGAGGTCACCATCGCCGGCAACCTGCGCGAGGTGTTCCTGCACGCGGCGCCGGCGAATGATCTCGTGTTCCGCTACGGCATCGACGCGCCGACGGTGCGCATCGACGGCATGACCGTGGCGGGCCGGTGAACCGGGCGCCGCACGCGGCCCCGGCCGACGACCTCGCCCTGCTCGTCGGCGCCGTACGCGAGGCCGCCGCGTTCGCCGCGGCCCGGTTCGGCCGCGACATCCGGTCGTGGGAGAAGTTTCCCGGTCATCCTGTGACCGAGGTGGACGAAGGGATCGACCGCCTGCTCCACGCGCGCCTCATGGGGGCGCGGCCCGACTACGGCTGGCTCTCCGAGGAAAGCCCGGATGACCGCGCGCGGCTCGGCCGCGACCGCGTCTGGATGGTCGATCCGCTCGACGGCACGCGGGCGTTCCTCAAGGGCCGGCCGGAGTACACGGTGACCGCCGCCCTGGTCGAGCACGGCCGGCCGGTCGCGGCCTGCGTCGCCAATCCGGCCACCGGCGAGACCTTCGACGCCGCGCGCGGCGCCGGTGCCCGTCTGAACGGCAAGACGATCCGGGTCAGCGGGGCGCGCGGATTGACGGGCACGCGTGTGCTCACGAGCCGCGCCGAGGGCCACAAGCGCGATTGGCCGAGCCTGTTGCCCGGCTGCGCGACCGAGGCCGTCAGCTCGATCGCCTACAAGATCGCCCTGGTCGCGACGGGCCGCTTCGACGCCGCGGTCACCCTGTGGCCGAAGGCGGAATGGGACATCGCCGCGGCCGAGCTCGTGGTCGAGGAGGCCGGCGGCCGGGTCACCACGGCCGAGGGCACGGCGCTCGTCTACAACAAGGCCGAACCCAGGTTTCCGAGCGTCGTCGCCGCCGCGCCGGGCGTCCACGGCGCGCTGATCGATGCGCTGGCGCGGTGATCGTCACGCGGGTTCGAGAACGTGGAACACGGATCGGCACGGGTGCGAGAACTCGCGCCGCGCGATGCGCCAGCCGGCGGCGGCGAGCGTACGCTCCCAAATCGTCAGCGACGTGCCGCGATAGCCGATCTCCCACTGGTGCCCGCCGGGTTGCGCGGACGGCACGAAGCGGCGGAGAAAACGGAGCTTCTTGAACTGCAGGCTGTGTTCCACCCGGTGACGGTTGAGGTAGAGCGAGAGCGAGAGCTGAAAGCCCTCGTAGGGCACCGAGACGACGAGGATGCGGGCGCTCGAGGCGCGCAGCGTGCCAAGCACGTCGGGCACCCGGTGCCACGGAAGGTGCTCGAGCACCTCGCAGCAGAGGATCGCGTCGAAACCGGCGATGCGAGCGGAATCCAGGCCCAGGAGATCGGCTTCGACGTGGGGCGTCGGCGGCCAGTCGAAGCCGCGTGGACCCGCGTCGAGGGTGGTCACGTCGTAGCCCGCGTGCACGAGCATCGCCGTCACCAGCCCGAGGTGCGGCCCGATCTCGAGCGCGCGGCGCACGGGCAGCTCGTTGAGCAGCCGGACCTGGAGTGCCTGGTGGCCGATCCGCTTGGCGCTGTAGTACTCCGACCAGCGTGCCCTCATGGCGCCATGACCCGCGTTACGCCGCAGGGAGCGTTGGTTCGGCCGACGGCGGCGTGCTAGCCTCGGCGCCACCGAGGCCAGAAGCGGAACACGCGACGCGACGATGCCGACGCAAACGCCGGCCGGAAGCCGATCGTTGGTGGCTCGCCTGGTCAGGACCGAAGTCCGCCCGCACCTCGGGCGCCTGGTTGCTGCGGGCCTGCTGATGGGGCTCGGCGCCGGGGCGACCGCGGGCTACGCCTGGCTGACCGAGCCGGTGCTGAACGACATATTCGTCGCGCGCGATCGGAACTTGCTGCTCGTGGTGCCCGCCGCGATCGTCGGCCTGTTCGCGCTCAAGGGGCTGGCCGGCTACGGCGCGACGGTGCTGTTGAACCACGTCGGCCAGCGCATCGTCGCCGACCTGCAGGCCAAGCTCTACGCCCATCTCGTCCGCCTCGACCTCGGGTTTTTCCACGCCAGCGCCACCGGCGATCTGATCGCGCGCTTCACCAACGACGCGAACTACGTGCGCGGCGCGGTGTCGACCGCGCTGACCGGCCTGGTCAAGGACGCGCTGACGGTGATCGCGTTGGTCGCCGTCATGTTCTACCAGGACTGGGCGCTGGCATCGGTCAGCTTCTTCGCCTTCCCGCTGGCGCTCCTGCCGATCCTGCGGGTCGGTCGGCGCACCCGCCGGGCCTCGGGCCGCGCCTACGACTCGGTCGGGCGGTTTACCGCGTTCCTCGCCGAGACGATCCAGGGCATTCGCCAGATCAAGGCCTACGGCATGGAGCCGCATGAAACGGCGCGCGCCCGGGCGCTGACGGACGAGCTGTTCGGCCGCATCACCAAGGCGCTCAGGGTCAAGGCGGCGGCCAACCCGGTGATGGAGGCGCTCGCCGGCCTGGCGATCGCGGCGACGGTGCTCTACGGCGGCGCGCGGGTCATCGACGGCGCGACCTCGCCGGGCGCCTTCTTCTCGTTCGTCACGGCGCTCCTGCTCGCCTACCAGCCCATGAAGGCGATCGCCAACCTCAACAGCTACCTGCAGGAAGGGCTCGCCGCCGCCGAGCGCCTGTTCGCGCTTCTGGACCGCGCACCTGGGATCGTCGAGCGCCCGGGCGCGCCGGCGCTCGTGGTCGAACGCGGCACCGTGCGCTTCGAGGACGTGCGCTTCGCCTACGGCGAGCGCAGCGCGCTCGACGGCGTGACCTTCGAGGTGCCGGCGGGCCGCACGGTCGCGCTGGTCGGCCCGTCGGGCGCCGGCAAGTCGACGATCCTCAACCTGATCCCGCGCTTCTACGACGCCGACGGCGGCCGGGTCACGATCGACGGCCACGACGTGAGCGCGGTCTCGCTCGCGAGCCTGCGCGCCTCGATCGCGCTGGTTTCGCAGGAAGCCTGGCTGTTCAACGACACGGTCCGCGCCAACATCCTCTACGGCCGGCCCGACGCGCGCGCGGGCGCCGTCATCGCCGCCGCCAGGGCCGCGGCGGCGCACGACTTCGTGACGGCGTTGCCAAAGGGCTACGACACGGTGGTCGGCGAGCAGGGGGTCACGCTCTCGGGCGGCCAGCGTCAGCGCATCGCCGTCGCCCGCGCGATCCTGCGCGACGCCCCGATCCTGCTGCTCGACGAGGCGACGAGCGCGCTCGACCCCGACACCGAGCGCGCGGTCCAGGCCGCCCTCGGCCGTCTCAAGCGCGGCCGCACGACCCTGGTCATCGCCCACCGGCTGTCCACCGTCCTCGCCGCCGACTCGATCCTCGTCGTCGAGCACGGGCGGATCGTCGAACGCGGCAGCCACGCCGAGCTCATCGCGCGCGGCGGGGTCTACGCCCGGCTCTACGCGCGCGAACTCGGCCACGAAGCGGCGCCCGCCGTCGCCGGGCTGGGCGCATGACGCCGTTCAAGTATTGGCTGCGCGCGCCGTCGGTCCAGGCGCTGGCGAGCCGGATGATCGCCGGCTACGTCCGGCTGGTGAAGGCGACCAGCCGATGGCGGACCGTCGGCGCCGAGGTGCCAGCGCGCTTGTGGGACGCGAACCAGCCGTTCATCGTCTGCTTCTGGCACGGCCGGCTGCTGATGATGCCGCTCGGCTGGCCACCCGGCGTCGCCGTGAAGATCCTGATCTCGAGCCACGCCGACGGCCGGCTGATCGCCCGCGTGATCGGGCGCTTCGGTCTCGGCACGATCACCGGCTCGACCCGGCGCGGCGGCAGCGAAGCCTTGCGCGCGATGCTGCGCGCGCTCCGGCGGGGCGAGCCCGTCGTCCTCACTCCGGACGGGCCACGGGGGCCGCGCATGCGGGCGGACGGCGCCATCGTCGATCTCGCGCGCCTGTCGGGCCGGCCGATCGTGCCGGCGGCGTTCGCCGCGTCCCGGTGCTGGATCGCGCCGAGCTGGGACCGGTTCGTCGTCGCCCTGCCATTCACCCGCGGCGTCTACGTCTGGGGCGAGCCCGTGGCGGTCCCGCGCGACGCGGACGCCGCGGCGATCGAGGCGGCACGGCACCTGGTCGAGGAACGGCTCAACGCGGCGACCGCGGAAGCGGATCGGCGCGTCGGTCGAGCGGCGATCGAGCCCGCGCCGGTCGAGGCCGCGCGCGCCCGAGCGTGACCCCGGCCCTCTCGCTCTATCGGTCCGCGACGTGGGCGGCGACGCCGCTCGCCGGAGCGTACCTGCGTCGGCGGCTCGCGGCCGGCAAGGAGGACCCGGAGCGGTTCGCCGAACGGCTCGGCGTCACCAACCGCGCCCGCCCTACCGGGCCGCTCTTGTGGGCGCACGCTGCGAGTGTCGGCGAGGCGCTTTCGGTCTTGCCGTTGCTCGAGCGCTGCCGGGCCGGGCGCGCCCGCCTCCACGTCCTGATCACCACGGGCACCGTCAACTCGGCGCGTCTGCTGGCCGCGCGGCTCGATGCCGGCATGACCCATCAATTCGTGCCCTTCGACCTACCAGTCGCCGTCGCTCGATTCCTCGATCACTGGCAACCCGACGCGGCGATCGTGGTCGAGTCCGAGCTGTGGCCCAACCTGCTCGCGGCGACGCGGCGCCGAGGCATCCCCATGGCGCTGGTCAACGGCCGGATGTCGGAGCGATCGTTCAGCCGTTGGCGGGCCATGCCAGCGGCCGCCCGAACGCTGCTTGGCGGCTTCACGGTCGTGCTCGCCCAAAGCCCGCGCGACAAGAAGCGCTTCGAGCGGCTCGGCGCGCGCGATCCGCTGTGGGTCGGGGACCTCAAGGACGCCTCGCCACCGCTCGCCGCCGACCTCGCGGCCCTTGGCGCGCTTCGCCGCGCGATCGGCGATCGGCCGGCCTGGGTCGCCGCGAGCACCCATCCGGGCGAGGAGGCGCTGTGCGGCGCGGTCCACCGACGATTGACCGCGAGGTACCCGACGCTGCTGACGATCATCGTGCCGCGCCACCCGGAGCGCGGGCGCGCCGTCGCGGAGTCGCTGGCCGCCGACGGCCACGAAGTGGCGCGCCGGTGCGCGGGGGAGGAGCCGAGCCGCGGCATCTACGTCGCCGACACGCTGGGCGAGCTCGGCGTCTTGTTCCGGCTGGCCGAGGTCGCCTTCATCGGCGGCTCGCTGGTGTCCCACGGCGGCCACAACCCGCTCGAGCCCGCCCGGCTAGGCCGCCCGATCCTGCTCGGCCCGCACATGGCGAACTTCTCCGCCGCCGCGGGCCGGCTTGTCGCCGCCGGCGCGGCGCAGGAGGTCGGCGGCGCCGAAGCTCTGGCCGACGCGCTCGATCGGCTGCTCGGCGATGCGGGCCTGCGCGCGCGGCGGGGCGAGGCCGCGCTGGCCGCGACCGCGGCGGGCGAGCGCGTGCTCGATCGCGTGATCGAGGCCCTGCGGCCGATGCTCGCGCACCTCTCGGCCGGCCATGCGCGCCCCTGAGTTCTGGTACCACGACGGGCTCGCCGCCCGACTGCTCACGCCGGTCGGACAAGCGTACGCGCTGGCCGGCGTGCTGCGCTGGCGCCTGGTCCGGCCCTGGCGATCGCAGGCGCGCATCCTCTGCGTCGGTAACGCGGTCGCGGGGGGCGCCGGCAAGACGCCGGTCGCGATCGACCTGGCTGCTCGCCTGAACGCACGCGGCGCGGCCGTGCACATCCTCGGCGCCGGCTACGGCGGGCGTTTGCGTGGGCCGGTTCGCGTCGACCCGGCCCGGCATCGCGCGCGCGAGGTCGGCGACCAGGCGCTGCTGCTCGCGCGCGTGGCGCCGACCTGGATCGCGCGCGACCGGCGCGCCGGGGTCGCCGCGGCGCGGGCGGCTGGCGCCGAGGTCATCGTTCTCGACGACGGGCTCCAGGACCCTAGCGTCGCCAAGGACGCGAGCCTTCTCGTGATCGACGCCGAGGTCGGCTTCGGCAACGGCCGGGTCATCCCGGCCGGTCCGTTGCGCGAGCCCGCCGGCCGCGCGCTGGCGCGCGCCGATGCGGTTGCCCTGGTCGGCTCGGGCGCGACGCGACCTCAGGGCGATGTTCCCGTGTTCACGGCGAGCCTAGAGCCGACGATCGAGCTGCTCGACCTGGCCGATCGGCCGGTCCTCGCCTTCGCCGGCATCGGCCGGCCGGGCAGGTTCTTCGCCATGCTGGAGCGCCTGGGCCTGACGGTCGCGCGCCGACACGCGTTTCCCGATCACCACGCCTACGACGAGGACACCGTCATGCGGCTGGTCGAGGAGGCGGCGGTGCTCGGCGCGCGGCCGGTGACGACCGAGAAGGACTTCGTGCGCCTGGCCGAGGACGCGCGGCCGATGGTCACGCCCATCCCGGTCGCCATCGCCTGGGACGACACGGCCGCCGTCGAGGCGTGGCTCGACCGGATCGTGCCCCGATGACCCTGCGGCGACTCCGTCACGGCCTCGAGGCGGGCGCGGCCTGGCTCGGCTTCGGCCTGCTCGGCTCGATGCCGCGCCGTTGGGCGAGCGCGCTCGGCGGCGCGCTCGCGCGCCATATCGGCCCCTGGCTTCCGGTCAGCGACGTGGCGCGGCGCAACATCGCGCGCGCCTTGCCGGGTCTCGATAAGCGCGCGATCGAGCGCATTGTCGCCGGCATGTGGGACAACCTGGGCCGCACGGTTGCCGAGTACGCCCATCTCGGCGCGATCGATTGCTTCGCGTCCGGCGGCCCGGTCGAGGTGGTCGGCGCCGAGGCGCTGGCGCCCTTGCGCGACGCCGGGCGCACGGTGGTGTTCGTCTCGGCCCATTTCGGCAACTGGGAGATCGCCTCGCTCGCCGCCGGCCAGTTCGGCATGCCCATTCATCACGTTTACCGGCGCGCCGGCAACCCCGGCATCGACCGCATGATCCAACGGTTCCGTGGCGCGACGCTCGGCGTCTACCACCCCAAGGGCGGGGCCGGCACGCGCGAACTCGTCCGAGCTGTAAAGCGTGGACAACACCTGGGAATGTTGCTCGACCAGAAGCTCAACGAAGGGATCGCGATCCCCTTTTTCGGCCGCCCGGCGATGACCGCGCCGGCGCTGGCCGAGCTCGCGATCCGTTACGCCCTCGCGGTCGTGCCGGCGCGCGTCGAGCGCCTGGCGGGCACGCGTTTCCGGGTCACCGCGTTCCCGCCCCTGCCGCTGCCCGCTTCCGGCGACAACGAGGCCGACGTCCGCGCGCTGCTGCTCGCGATCAACCGGACGTTCGAGGCTTGGATCCGGGAACGCCCCGACCACTGGCTCTGGCTACACCGGCGCTGGGAGGATTGACGTGCTGGCACCGGGCGGCGGGCCCTGGGGGCGTCCGTGCCATACGCTCATCTTGAAACGCGACGGCGACAAGGGTGTCGAAATTCTTGACAGTCGAGAGTCGAAGAAGTCGGCTTGGTCGTCGATTCTTTCGGAGGAACGGCCAAACCCCATTTGGGGCACGAAAAATGCATGGAAATCCTCGAAACGCCCCGAACGTGGGCGTCGCATGAGTCGTTATTCTTGATTCTTGGCGCGCCGGTATGAGTCGCTGTTCGTGCTCGGCGCATCACAAGAGCGTGCCCTGGTCCGGCCGCCTGCCCTTGGCGTGGCCTGCCCGTTTGGTTTCCGCCGGCCCGGCTGGGTCCCGGGCGACGGTCGCCCGGCGCTCGCCGTCGTGGAACCTCAGCGTAAGAGACTTGCCCGGAACGGCCTGCACGGCGCTGGTCATCGACCCGCCCGCGGCGTCGCTCAGGGCAGGCTTGCGGCAATCCACGAATGTGGGGACTTCGCCCTTGTGCTGGATCGCCACGGCCACTTCGTGGCCTCGCGATGACGATGATTGGGGGCAACACCCTGTTAGCCGCTTCGGCCGCAAGCGTCGCCGTTTTTTACATGCAGAAAATGGCTCATTTCAGCCATGATCGGCCATGATGAGCGTGCGGAGTCTCAAGAGGCAGCATGAACTGTAGCCCGATTCTTACAAATCCAATGTCCAGCTCATCGTGCGAACATGGTTAACATGGCGGCGCCGGATGCCAACTCATTGAAGTAGTGCAAGAAATCCTCGGTCACCATCGAGCGTTCTCGGTTTGGCGCGCTTTTTGCTTGTAATTATAAAGCGCCGTGCGACCGCGCGTCGCAGGTTGAACTGTCGGCTTTTGGGCGAACTCGTTGAAAATGTCGAATTCTGTCGTCTTTTTGCGCGTTTTGACGGTGGCCGTGGCGCTGAGTCTCGCCGCGCCTCTTGCCCATGCGGTTCCGGTGCTCTCCCTTCCTGGCACCCTAGCGTTCGGCAACGTCCTCGTCGGCCAATCGAAGATTCTCGCGTTGACGGCGACGAACACGAGTGACGCGGGGACCCTCGCCAATGCCTGCACGAACGCCCTCCGCCTCTGCGTGACGTTCGGCGGCGCGGTCGATGATGCCGGCGACGAGTTCACTCCCAACACTGCTTCGGCGCAACTGGGGCCGCTTGGCCCGTCGACATCCGCCACCACCAACTTTAGATCGCGCAATTACACCTACACGCCGTTGGTTCGCCAGAGCGATAGCGCTACGGTCAGCGTCTCGTCGAACAATGCCGCGCGCGACGGCACGCCGAAGAGCGTGGCGCTATCGGGCACCGGCGTCGCCCCCGAGAACGACGTCGACAGCGCCGACGCGCCCGCGACGCGCGTCGGCACCACCGGCGACGCGACGGTCACCGTGACCAACATCGGCGACGGCAACCTCTCGGGCCTCGTTGACAGCAATCTCGTGGGAACCGTCGGCGGTCCGGTCGGAGACGCGGAGTTCACGGGCCCCAGCCCCGATGACGTCATCGACCTCGCCGACGCCGCGGACAAGACGTTCCATTTTGCGTTCGCGCCGACCGCGCGGGGGCTCTTCTCGGCCGACGTCACGACCAGTTTCTCGAACGGCAGCGACGACGGCACCAATATGGCCCAGGATGTCGTCAGCTCGCTGTCCGGCCTCGGCGTCGGTCCGGTGTTCGAAAGCTCGGTCGCCCCCGATGACCTGATCGACTTCGGGCTGATCGAACCCCTCACCATGAAGACGTTCAACCTGGTGATCTCGAACATCACGACGGACCTGGATTTCGACATCGCGCTCAACGGGCTGACCCTGCTCGATGTGGTGTTCTCGGGCGCCGACCCGGTCCTGTTCTCGATCGACGGCGGTTTCTCGCCGGTCGTCCTCGATCCCGACGGCGTCGCGATGACGACACTTACGATCAAGTACTCCGCGCCTAGCGGCCATGGGCTAGCCCACAGCGCGATCCTGACGATCCTGACGGATCAGGGCGCCGCGTTCGACGGCGAAGGCCAAAGCTTCGCCTTCAACCTCGCGGGCGGCACCACCGATCCAAAGGACGAGCCCGGACCGGGCAACGGCACGACCATACCCGAGCCCGATGCCTTGCTGCTCCTCGGGGCCGCCATGCTGATCCTAGGCGGCCTTGTAAGGGTCCGCGCCGCGGCCTGATCGATCCGAGCCCGTTATTGCGCGCTGATACCAAGATTTCTTGGGTCATCTCGGAGCACGAGGCAAGGGGTCATCGTCATCGGCCCCTGATGTAATGCCGGCGAGCGTCAGAAGTGATCCGCCGGTGTTCCCCCCTCACCCTCCCATTGCTCCGCAATGCGTGACGAGGGGGGCATCCCTCGTCACGCCTCCCTCTCCCACGAGGGGCGAGGGTAAGTCTGTGCCGACGCACTCCAATTTCCCCTCTCCCCTTGTGGGAGAGGGAAGGGAGAGGGGTAGCGCGTCCGCGCGTCGCTTGAGTCGCTTCCAATGCTCGGCGCATCAGAGCAGCGTACCCTGATCCGACCGCGCGCCCTTGGCGCGCTGGGTCTCCGCCGGCTTTGCCGCGCCGGCGACGGTCGCCCGGCGTTCGCCGTCGTGGTAGGTGAGTGTCAGGGTCTTGCCCGGCACGGCTTGCGCGGCGCTGGTCACCGGCGCTCCGGCATCGTCGCGAGTGAGCACGAAGCCGCGCGCCAGCACTTGCCGGTAGCCGAGGCCATCGAGCAACCGCGCGCCGTGGGCCAGACGCTCGCGGGCCTCCGCGACGCGGCGTGTTGAAGCTTCGTGGAGCCGGTCGCCGAGGCGCGCCACGTCGCGCCGATGGCGCGCGACGTCGCGCAGCAGGTCCCGGGGCCTGAGCGCGCCCGCCGCCGTGGCGAGCGCCGCCCGCTTGGCCGCCACGATCTCGCGCGGATGGCGCAGCCGGCCGCCGAGGGTGACGACACTCCTTTCGCGTCGGCCGAGGAACAGGGTGACGACGCGGCGGAGCGACTGGGCCGTGCCGTCGAGCCGCTGGCTCCGTTCCTCGATGAGCCGCGTCGGATCGCGCATGGCGCGCGCCAGCCCCGCCAATCCCGACCGCCGCGCCTCGAGGCCGCGCTGGAGCCCGCCGACCAGTCGCCCGCCGAGGTCGAGCGTGCGCG
This sequence comes from Alphaproteobacteria bacterium, assembly GCA_040905845.1. Classification (GTDB taxonomy): domain Bacteria; phylum Pseudomonadota; class Alphaproteobacteria; order SP197; family SP197; genus VGDP01. Next base: position 15,057 of record JBBDQV010000162.1, read on the forward strand.
CGACCAGCTCGGCGCGCACCGGCACCGCGATCTCGGCCGCCGCGGTCGGCGTCGGCGCGCGCCGGTCGGCGGCGAAGTCGATGAGTGTCACGTCGGTCTCGTGGCCGATCGCCGCGATCAGCGGAATGTCCGAGGCCGCCGCCGCGCGCACGACGATCTCCTCGTTGAACGCCCACAGGTCCTCGATCGAGCCGCCGCCGCGCGCGACGATGAGCACGTCGGGGCGCGGCACCGGACCGTCGGGGGGCAGCGCGTTGAACCCGGCGATCGCGGCCGCGACCTGCTCGGGCGCGCCCTCGCCCTGGACCAGGACCGGCCAGACCAGGACGCGGCGCGGGAACCGGTCGGCGAGGCGGTGCAGGATGTCGCGGATGACCGCGCCCGTCGGCGAGGTGACGACGCCGACGACCTCGGGCAGGAACGGCAGCGGCCGCTTGCGCGCCTCGTCGAACAGCCCCTCGGCGGCGAGCGCCTTGCGCCGCTGCTCCAGGAGCGCGAGCCAGGCGCCGACGCCGGCGGCCTCGATCGCCTCGACGATGATCTGGTACTTCGAGCGGTCGGCGTAGGTCGTGACCCGGCCGGTGACGACGACCTCGAGCCCCTCCTCGGGCCTGACGGCGAGACGCTGGGCGATGTTGCGGAAGCACGCCGCGTCGAGCACCGCCTTGCCGATCTGGTCCTTAAGCGCGAAGTAGAGGTGGCCGGAGGTGTGGCGCTTGAAGCCCGAGATCTCGCCGCGCACGCGCACCCGCCCGAACGTCGCCTCGACGGTCTGGCGCAGCGCGACCGAGAGCTCGCCGACGGTGTATTCGGGAATGTTGGTGATCGGCGCTTCGGCCATCGTCATCCTCGATGCTCGTCTATGATAGCAACCGCAACGGCCAAAGGGGGATCGGGTGCGGGTTCTGGTGGTCGGTGGCGGCGGGCGCGAGCACGCGCTGTGCTGGTCGATCGCGGCGTCGCCGCTCACCGACGCGCTGCTGTGCGCGCCGGGCAACGCCGGAATCGCCGAGATGGCGACGCTCGCCGACGTCAAGGCCGAGGACACCGACGGGCTGGTCGCGCTCGCGCTCGACCAGGCGATCGACTTCGTCGTGGTCGGGCCCGAGGCGCCTTTGGTCGCCGGCCTGGTCGACCGGCTCGAGGCCGCGGGCGTGCGGGCGTTCGGCCCGAACGCGGCCGCGGCCCGGCTCGAAGGCTCCAAGGCCTACATGAAGGATCTGTGCCGGCGCCACGGCATCCCGACCGCGGACTATCGGACCTTCACCGATCCGGGCGAGGCCAAGGGTTGGGTCGAGGAACGCAACCGCCCGTTCGTGGTCAAGGCCGACGGGCTCGCCGCCGGCAAGGGAGTGATCGTCGCCGCGACCGTCGAGGAAACCCGGGCCGCGATCGACGAGCTCGCGATCGCCTTGGGCCGCGCGGCCGACGTGCTGGTGCTCGAGGAACGGTTGGTCGGCGAGGAAGCGAGCTTCCACGTCCTCATCGATGGCCGCGACGTGCTGCCGCTAGCGACCGCGCAGGACCACAAGCGCGCGGGCGACGGCGATGTCGGCCCCAACACCGGCGGCATGGGCGCCTATTCGCCCGCGCCCGTCATCGACGAGGCGATGGCCGAAACGGTGCTCGAGCGCATCGTCCGGCCGACCGTCGCCGCCATGGCAGCGGAAGGACATCCGTTCCGGGGCGTGCTCTACGCCGGGCTAATGATCACCGCCGAGGGGCCGAAACTTCTGGAATACAACGTCCGCTTCGGCGACCCGGAGTGCCAGGTGCTGCTGACCCGACTCAAGTCCGACCTGCTGCCCGCGTTGGTGGCCGCGCGCGACGGCGAGCTGGCCCACGTCGATCTGCGCTGGCACGACCAGGCCGCGCTCTGTGTCGTCATGGCGACCAAGGGCTATCCCGGCGCCTACGCCCGGGGCAGCGTCATCGGCGGCCTGGACGAAGCCGCCGCCGTGCCCGACGTCACCCTGTTCCACGCCGGCACGGCGCGACGCGACGGCGACATCGTCGCCAACGGCGGCCGGGTGCTCGGCGTCACCGCGCTGGGGCCGACCCTCGGCGCCGCGCGAGCGCGCGCTTACCAGGCCGTGGACCTGATTCGCTGGCCTGAAGGCTTCTGCCGCCGCGACATCGGTCGCCGCGCCCTCGACCGCGGCTGACGCGGGTTCGCCGAGGCGCTAGGATGCGCCGACATCAACACCATGCGCGGGAGGAGACCATGCCGCAGCTCAAGACAGTGCGCTTCGAGGGCCACGGGCCCAAGGGCCTGGAGACGTGGGAGCCGATCGAGGCGAGCCACCTGGTCTCGGGCACGCCGGTCCAGCGCGGCCACCTCTACCTCGACGCGAAGGAACACGGCCTCATGGCCGGCGTTTGGGACTGCACGCCGTTCACGGCCAAGCAAGGCCCCTACCCGGTCAACGAGTTCATGCATGTCCTCGAAGGCTCGATCACGATCGTCGAGCAGGGCGGCAAGGCAACGACCGTCAGGGCCGGGCAAAGCTTCATCATCCCCAAGGGACTCGTCTGCCAGTGGCGGCAGACCTCGTACGTGCGCAAGTTCTTCGTCATCTTCGACGACAAATCGGGCGCCAAGCCGGCCGGCCCGGCCAAGCTCCACGTCATCAAGATCGACACCAGGAGCCCGCTCGGCCCGATGGACATCCCCGACACCAGCGTGTTCGTCGGCCCCGTGCCGACCCAGACGGTCAAGGGTTGGTTCGACGACGCGACCGGCCAGTTGACCGTCGGCGTCTGGGCGACGACCCCGTTCACCCGCAAGGTAATGCCGTCCCCGCGCTACGAGCTGATGCATTTGCTCGAAGGCGCGGTGACGATCTCCGACGGCGCCGGCAACGCCCAGACCTTCAAGACGGGCGACACGTTCCTGGTGCCCGAGGGCGCGCCGTGCGCCTGGTCGAACAGCGTGCCGGTCAAGAAGATCTACGTCATCTTCAAGGCCAAGGCCGCCGCCGCCCAGACCGCCGCGGCGGAGTAAGCGGGGAGCCTGAAGGGACGGATCGGGCCGTTCGCGGCCCACCCTCACCCAGCTCCGGGTAGGCGCGGTTTCCGCGCCAACCCTGCGCAACCCTCTCCCGCCATTGGCGGGAGAGGGAGGGGCCCATGGCGAAGCCATGGGAGGGTGAGGGGGGCCGCGGTTCCACGCGAGCGCATGGTGCCCTGATGCTCGCCCTTCGCCTGTGGTCGGTGCGTCACGCGGGTCTGATGGAGCGCATCTACCGCGGCTTCGAGCCCTTGTTCGTGCGGCTCGACCCGCTGTGGCGCCGGCTCGGTCACGAACGCATCGAGGCGCCGGTCGCCGCGCTCGAGCGCGCGGTCAAGGGCCTGCTGTTCGACTGCCGGATGTGCGGCCGCTGCGTCTTGTCCTCGACCGGCATGTCGTGCCCGATGAACTGCCCGAAGAGCTTGCGCAACGGCCCGTGCGGCGGGGTGCGCGAGAACGGACATTGCGAGGTCGAGCCCGAGATGCCGTGCGTCTGGGTCCAGGCCTGGGAGGGTTCGACGCGCATGGCCGGCGGCGACGGCATCCGCGCGGTCCAGCCGCATATCGACCACCGGCTCAAGGGCAGCTCGTCGTGGCTCCGCCACGCCCGCGAGAACAGGGGCGCGTCGTGACCGAGCGCGACGATCCGCTCTACGACCCGGGGGCGCCGTTCCCGATCCCCGAGGGGTTTACCTCGGGCTCCCGGCTCGAGCGCGTTCTCCGTGCCGGCAGGTTCGCGGTCACCGCCGAGCTCAACCCGCCCGATTCGGCCGACCCGCGCGAGGTCTACGACCGGGCCGTGGTGCTCTCCGAGGTCGCCGATGCGATCAACGCGACCGACGCCTCGGGTGCCAACACCCACATGTCGAGCGTCGGCATCTGCGCGCTGCTGACCCGTGCCGGGTATTCGACGGTCATGCAGATCTCGTGTCGCGACCGCAACCGCATCGCGATCCAGGGCGACGTGCTCGGCGCCGCCGCCATGGGGGTGCGCAACATCCTGTGCCTGACCGGCGACGGGGTGCAGGCGGGCGACCAGCCGGGCGCCAAGCCGGTGTTCGACCTCGACTCGATCTCGCTCTTGGCCACCATCCGCGGAATGCGCGACGAAGGAAAGTTCCTGTCGGGGCGCAAGATCACGACGCCGCCGCGCGTCCTCTTGGGCGCGGCCGAGAATCCGTTCGTTCCGCCCTATGACTTCCGCCCGCTCCGGCTGGCCAAGAAGATCGCCGCCGGGGCGCAGTTCATCCAGACCCAGTACTGCTTCGACCTGCCGCTCTTGGAGCGCTTCATGGCGCGGGCGCGCAACATGGGGTTGCACGACAAGGCGTTCATCCTGATCGGCGTCGGCCCGCTCGCCTCGGCGCGCGCCGCCAAATGGATGCGCTCGAACGTGCCCGGCGTCCACATCCCCGATGCCGTTGTCCAGCGCCTCGAGGGCGCCGCCAACCAGAAGGCCGAGGGCCGCGCGCTCTGCGTCGAGCTGATCCAGCGCATCCGCGAGGTCGAGGGCGTCGCCGGCATCCACGTCATGGCGTACCGCCAGGAGGAGCTGGTCAGCGAGATCGTCCAGGCCTCGGGCGTGCTCGCCGGGCGCCGGCCGCATCAACACGGCGGCGGGCGCGCCGCGCACGAGTCTCCAGCCGGAAGGGCAGTTTCATGACCGACACCGTCATCAGTTCGGCGAAGCGTGAGGTCGTCATCGGCTTCGACCGGCCGTTCGTCGTCATCGGCGAGCGCATCAACCCCACGGGGCGCAAGCTGCTCGCGGCCGAGATGGCGCAGCGCGACTACAGCCGGGTCGAGGCCGACGCGCTCGCCCAGGTCGAGGCCGGCGCCCACATGCTCGACGTCAACGCGGGCATACCGCTCGCCGACGAGCCGGCGATCCTCGCCGAGGCGATCAAACTGGTGCAATCCTTGACGGATTTGCCGCTCTCGATCGATTCCTCCATCGTCGCGGCGCTCGAATCCGGGCTCTCGGTATACAAGGGCAAGGCGCTGGTCAACTCGGTGACCGGCGAGGAGGAGCGGCTCGAATCCGTGTTGCCGCTGGTCAAGAAGTACGGCGCCGCCGTGGTCGCGATTTCGAACGACGAAACCGGGATCTCCGAGGACCCCGACGTGCGCTACGCGGTCGCCAAGAAGATCGTCGAGCGTGCCCGGGATCACGGCATCCCACCCGCCGACGTGGTCGTCGACCCGCTCGTCATGCCGATCGGGGCGCTGGGCGACGCGGGCAACCAGGCGTTCAAGATCATCCGCAGGCTCAGGGAGGAGTTGAAAGTCAACTCGACGTGCGGCGCCTCGAACATTTCGTTCGGCCTGCCCAACCGCAAGGGGATGAACGCCGCGTTCCTGACCATGGCCATGGCCAGCGGCATGACCTCGGCCATCACCAACCCGCTCGAGCCCGAGATCATGGGCGCGATCATGGGCGCCGACGTGCTGCTCGGCCACGACGCCAACTGCGCGCGCTGGATCCGCAAGTTCTCGGGCGACCGCTTCGCCGCCCAGAGCCACGGCGGCGTCGAGGCCGGCGGCGGCGGCCGACGCCGGGAGGGACGCCGCAACCGTGTCTGACGACGCGCTCGTCGTCTTCACGCCGAGCGGCCGGCGCGGCCGCTTCGAGCGCGGCATGCCGCTGCTCACGG
>JBBDQV010000163.1:0-20650 GCA_040905845.1 Alphaproteobacteria bacterium
CTGACCATGCCGCGCCCACGGGCGCGCCAGCACGACAGAGGGTGAGCAATTACGATTTATCGAGACGCAACATGACGCTTGTGTTTGTTGCACGAATCAACAACTATCCCATTCTATTTGGTGACTTACTGATTTCGAGTGCCCTAGAACCCACAGAACCTGTCTCTATCCCTACCGTCGGTCACGTGAGCGGCAAGAACGAGACTTATTCATTTTATGTATCTGGGTTGTGCCAGAAATTATCAATCCTAAGACCTCATATTGCCTTAGGTTGGGCGGGGTCAAAATTTCACGCGCAAGGTCTCTTTAGATACTTGCGACAAACACTACCTATAGAACAATGTACCGCAGATGAAATTTTGGCTATCATGAAGGATTCGCCATATTTTGATGACGAAGAGCTAGAAATTGTTGGCGCATCTAGACATGGAGACGTGGTTACGCATTTTTCGAAGGGGGGTTATATAGCCGTTGGCGGGCAAGACGGAGAAATACGTGCCGCTGGTTCCGGAGTTGATGCCCTATGGAGGACCTTGTCCAATATCAGCGACATTATGACACTCCAAGGCAACCCGGCTGATATAGATTTAGCGTTTGGTTTATGCATAATGCTTTCATCTGCTCTTCTGGGTCAAGAAACATTAGCGAGTGGGAACCTGCCAGCGTTTTTCGGAGGCGGGTTTGAGATGATCGCGAGTTCTAAAGGGGAGTTTTTTAAAATTGGTGACATCACATATCTTTTCTGGGGTATTGATCCTTACAGCCCGTCCTCTCTTGGACTCTATGACACGTTTATAACGTCGCAATACGTTGACGAATATATGTTCATTCGAGCAATTACTGTAAACATGACATCGAGCACCCGTGCACTTCATATTACGCGCGATGAGACATATTTGGTAGCACCAGCGGAGTCCAACGTGATCAATGTCTCTCACACACCGCCATTGGATTTTGCAACTCGGCATATCGCAAATTATGTTGTTGTCCCGTTGGGAAACGTGAGCACGGTGATGACAATGTGCAAGTTGAATTGTCCCAAGGAAGATAGAGTTCGTATTGCTCGTGTGGATGGTGGGTTTTTGTTGGAGGTCCCCAGTGCCCTCAAGGCAGAGATCGAGGGGGTGGTGAGGTCCAAGTTTCCGGAAGCGATGAAGTGAAAATGGGCCCCTACGCGTCCAAATTGGGCGAGATGGCGATCGCCGGCCGGCGCGTCGGCGCCGGTGCCGCGCCTTTCGTGGTCGCCGAGATGTCGGCGAACCACCTGGGCCGGCTCGACCGGGCGATCGCGATCATGGTGGCGGCCAAGGCCGCCGGCGCCGACGCGGTCAAGCTGCAGAGCTACAGCGCCGACGCGCTGACCATCGACCACGACGGCCCCGGCTTCGTGTTCGAGGGCGGGCCGTGGCACGGCCGCAAGCTCCACGCGCTCTATCGCGCGGCGGCGATGCCGTGGGACTGGCACCCGGCGCTGTTCGCCAAGGGCCGCGAGCTCGGCATCACGGTCTTCTCGACGCCGTTCGACGCGGCGGGCGTCGATCGGCTCGTGGCGCTCGGCGCGCCCGCCTACAAGATCGCCTCGTTCGAGCTGATCGACCACGCGCTGGTGCGCCGCGTCGCCGCCACCGGCAAGCCCGTGATCCTGTCCACGGGCATGGCGAGTGATGAGGAGATCAACGAGGCCGTCGCGGCGGCACGCTCGGCCGGTGCGCGCGAACTCGCTCTGCTCCACTGCGTCAGCGCCTACCCGACGCCGCCCGAGGACAGCAATCTCGCCACCATTCCGGCCCTTGCCCGTCGCCATGGCACCGTCGTCGGGCTGTCGGACCACACGCTCGGCACGGCCGTGGCGGTGGCCGCGGTCGCGCTCGGCGCCGTCATGGTCGAGAAGCACGTGACGCTCGCGCGCGCCGACGGCGGGCCCGACGCGGCGTTCTCGCTCGAACCCGGCGAGCTCGCGCGCCTGGTCGCGGACTGCCGCGCCGCTCATCTGGCGATCGGCATCGTGCGCGAGCGGCCCGCCCCCAGCGAGGCCGGAATGCGCGCCTACCGCCGCTCGCTCTACGTCGTCGCCGACGTGCGCGCGGGCGAGCGGATTTCCGGCGTCAACGTGCGCTCGATCCGCCCCGGCCACGGCCTCGCCCCCAAGCACCTCGATGCCGTGCTCGGCCGGCGCGCGACGCGGGATCTCGCGCGCGGCACGCCGCTCGCGTGGGACATGATCGGCGACTGAGCGGCCCATGTGCGGCTTCGCCGCCTTCCTCGAGCCGGGCCGGACGTTCCCGGCCGCCCTGCTCGACGGCGCCCTGTCCGACCTCGTCCATCGCGGGCCGGACGGCGCCGGCCGTTTGGTCGAGCCGGGCGTTGCGCTGGTCTTCCGCCGGCTCGCGATCCTCGATCCTTCGCCCGCCGCCGACCAGCCGATGACCGACGCCGAGGCGGGGTTAACCCTCGTGTTCAACGGCGAGATCTACAACTATCGGGCTTTGCGCGCCGAGCTCGCGGCGGCCGGTGCCCGGTTCCGTTCCAACGGCGACACTGAGGTCGTGCTCGCCGGCTACGCCCGTTGGGGCGAGGCCGTCTTCGAACGCCTGGAAGGCATGTACGCCCTGGTCGTCATCGACCGCCGCCGTGGGCTCGCCGTGGCAACCCGCGATCCGTTCGGCATCAAGCCGCTCTACACGGCGCGCAGGGGCGCCGCGATCGGGTTTGCCAGCACCATGCGGCCGCTGCGCCGCCTGGTCGGCACGCGGCCCGATGCCCGCGCGCTGGCCGAGCTGCTGACGTTCGGCTTCGCCGCCGCGCCGCTCGCCAACCTCGAAGGCATCGAGCGTGTGCCGGGCGGCACCGTGGTGCGCGTGCCGCTGGCCGGCGGCGAGCCGACGTCACACCGGTTCCACGACGTGCTCGACGGCCTCGCGGGCACGCGTGATCTGGCGCCGGCCGAGGAGGCCGTGCACGACGCGCTCGCCCGCTCGGTCGAGGCCCATCTGGCGAGCGACGTGGGCTATGCGCTCCAGCTCTCGGGCGGCGTCGACTCGGGGTTGGTCGCCGCACTCGCCGCGCGCGCGACGCCCGAGCCGATCCTGTCCTATGCGGTCAACCTGGCGCCATCGCCCCACGACGAAGGCGTGCACCGGCGGCCCGTGGTCGCGCGCCATGGCCTCGACCACACCGAAGTGCCGATCGACGGCCGGGGCTTCGCCGACGCGCTGCCGCGTGCGGTCGAGCACATGGAGGGCCCGCTGCCGCACATGGGCTGCGCCATGCTGATGCTGCTGTGCGACCGCGTCCGCGCGCGTACCAAGGTCGTGCTGACCGGCGAAGGCGCCGACGAGATGTTCGGCGGCTATCGGCGCTACGCGATCTGGCGGAAGCTCGCGTTGCAGGAACGCATCGCGCACGCGATGCCGGCGGCGCTGCTGCCCGACCGGGCGCCGTTCCGCGGCGTCCGGCGTCTCGTCGGCCGCGATGCGGCGGTGGATGCCGGAACGTACGTCGACGTGCGTGCGCTTCAACGGTTGTTTCCCGCGCTCTTGCCCTCGTCCGGCGCGCGCGAGGCGGCGAGCCGGCGGTTCCACGACATGCGGCGCCGGCTGTTCGCCGTCGACCGCGCCGCCTATCTCGAATCGCTCCTCTTGCGTCAGGACAAGATGGCAATGGCCGCATCGGTCGAGGCGCGCGTGCCGTTCGTCCACGTCCCGCTCGCGCGTATCCTCGATCGCGTGCCGCTCGGCACGCTCGCGCCAGGCGGTGCCACCAAGCCTCTGCTGAAGTCGATCGCGGCGGCCTACCTGCCGGCGAGCCTGATCCACAGGCGCAAGGTCGGGCTCACGCTGCCCTTCGAAGACTGGCTCGCCGATCCGCGCGGGCTGGGGCGCGCGCTCGACGACCTGACCGCGCCCGGCGCGCGCATCACCCAATGGGGCGAGGCCAAGGCGATCCGCGAGCGAGTCGCGGCGTTCCGGCGCGGCGAGCGCGGCGCGCTCGGCCTTCTGCTCGTGCGCCTGCTCAATCTGGAGACATGGCTGCGCAGCCTGGATGCGCCGCTCTCGGCGTGAGCGCGCTCGTCGCGCTCGACGAGTCGTTCGGCTGGCGCCGCCACGCCGCCGGCGCGGCGACGCTGTGGTTCAAGGGTCACCTCGACGCCATCGACCCGGAACGACTCGCGGCCGACGCGGCGTCGTGGTGGATCGCGCCCTCGGCCGAGGCGTTCGGCGACTGGGCGGCGAGCCTCGACGGTCACTTCGCGCTCGTCGTCGAACGTCCCGATTGGATCGGCCTCGCGGTCGATCGCGTCCGCAGCATCCCGCTGTTCATCGCGCGATCGGGCGAACGGATCGCCCTCGGCGCGGACGCGCCGGCGCTCGCCGAGCGCCTCGGCCTCGAGGCGATCGACGCGGACGCGGCGCTCGCCATCGCCATGGCCGGTTACACCGTCGGCCGCGACGTGCTCGTGCGGGGCATCGAAGCACTGCTGCCGGGCGAGGTTGTCGTCGTCGCGAGCGACGGGCCGCGGCCGCACCGCTACGCCGCCTACCGGCCGTGGCGCATCCTCGATCGCGGCGATGAGCGACTCCGCGACGGCCTGGTCGGCGCGATCGATGAGGCGATCGACAGGCTGGTCGCCGGCACGCGCGGCCGGACGATCGCCGTGCCGCTGAGCGCCGGGCTCGACTCGCGGCTGGTCGCGAGCGCCCTCAGGCACCGCGGCATCCGGGACGTCCGGCTGTTCGCGTACGGGCTTTCCGACAACCACGAGGCGCGGGCCAGCCGGGCGATCGCCGAGCGGCTCGGTTATCCCTGGACGTTCGTGCCCGTGACCCGCGCCGCCCAGCGCGATCTGTTCGCGAGCGAACGCCATCGTGCCTACTTGCGCTTCGCCGACAGCCTGACGGCCGTGCCATTCCGCCAGGACATGCTCGCCATCGAGACGCTGACCGGCACGGGCTGGATGCCGAGGGACGCGGTGATCGTCAACGGCAACAGCGGCGATTTCATCTCCGGCAACCACATCGTGCCGAGCCTGCGCGCGCCGCCCCCCGGGCCCGATGCCAATGCGCGCCGCCGCCGCCTGCTCGAGGCGCTGCTCGACAAGCACTTCGCGCTGTGGCGCGCGCTCGCGACTCCCGACAACAGGGCGCGCATGGCGCGACGCATCGAGGTGGCGTGGTCCGATCTCGGTGCCGAGCTCGGCGACCCCGGCGCCGATCACGGCCTGTTCGAGGCGATCGAGTTCCAGGATCGCCAGGCCAAATACGTCATCGCCGGCCAGCGCATCTACGAGTTCCTCGGGCTCGACTGGCGGCTGCCCCTATGGGATCGCGCGCTGCTCGGGTTCTGGGAATCCGCGCCGCTCTCGGCCAAGGCGGGCCAGCGTCTGTGGCGCGAGACCCTCGCGGCTCTGGATTGGGGCGGCGTTTGGCGGCCGATGGACTGGCCGCGCCCGCTCGCGCCCGCCTGGGTGCGCCCGCTGCGCCTCGCGGCGAGGGGGATTGCCGCGCCGCTCGGTCGCGAGCGCTGGCACGCGATCGACCGCCACCTGTTCGGGCCGTTGACCGACGTGCTCGCCAACGCGGCGGTCGTGCCGTACGGGTGCGCCGTGCTCGACCGCCGGGGCGCGCGCCACGCGGTCGCCTGGTTCGCCGAGGACTATCTCGCCGACAAGGGGCTCGGCTTCGACGGCACGCCAGCGGTGAACCCATGAGCGGACCGGTTCGCACGCTGCACGTCGACATCGAGGGCGGGTTCGGCGGCTCCTCGCGCAGCCTGTTCGAGCTGATCCGCTGCCTCGACCGCGAACGCATCCTGCCGCTCGTCGCCCACCGTCAGCAAGGCCCCGTGGTCGCGCGCTACCAGGCGATCGGGGTGCCAACGGCCCACGTCCCCGAGATCGCCTCGTACGTTCCCCGCCGCGGCAAGGGCCTGCGCAATCTCATCGCGAGCCTGCCCCGGCTGGCCCGGTTGGCGCGCGCCGCCGACCGGCTGGCCCGGCTCGCGCGTGATCACGGCGCCGAGGTCATCCACCTCAACTATGAGGGCCTTTTCCTTCTGGCGCCTCTGCTTCGGCACCGGACCGGACTGCCCATGGTCGTCCATTGCCGCGCGCTGCTGCCCGAGGACGCCTGGGGCCGTTGGGTCGCGCGGCGACTCGCCGCCGTGGCCGATCACCTCCTCTTCATCTCGCCGCAAGAGGAGGCGCGGGTGCGCGCGCTCGCCCGGCCGCGCACGCTCGCGGGCGAGGTCATGTGGAACATCGCGCCCGAGCCGCCGGCGCGCGCGCCGCTCGGATCGCCGCCCGAGGCGGTCTACCTCGGCAGCCTCGACCCGGCCAAGGGCGCCGATCGGTTGGTCACGATCGCCGCCGCGCTCGACCGCATCGGCGCGCCGCCGCTCGTCATCGCGGCCTACGGCGAGGCCCGCGCCCGGCCGCGCTTCGCCGCCGAGCTGGCCGCCGAGGCCGCGAGGTTCGGCCACCGCCTTCGGTTTCGCGGCCACACCGCCGAGCCCGAGACGGCGCTCGCCTCGGCCCTCGCGCTGGTGCGCCCGAGCCGCGAGGACGACCCCTGGGGCCGCGACGTCATCGAGGCGGCGCGCGCCGGCGTGCCCGCGCTCGCGACCGGAACCGACCAAGGCGTCGTCGAGCACGGCGTCACTGGCTGGCTGTTCCAGCCGTTCGAGGCCGAGGGCTTCGCCCGCCGGCTCGCGGCGCTCGCCTTCGACCCGGAACTGCGCGATCGCATCGGCGCGGCGGCGGCGGCGCGGGCGGCGACGCGGTTCTCGGGCGGCGCGCAGGCCGCTAGGGCGGCGTCCCTGTTCGAGCGCCTGGCCGGTCGGGGCGAGACTCAGCCGGCCGTCTTGGAGCCGTCGCCGTCGCTCGTCGCGCGGTAGGGTTTGACCCCTTCGCCGAGATGCGGGTTGTTCCGTTCGCGCTGGCGTGCCGCCGCCTCGTCGTAGAGGAACGGCAGGAAGGCGAAACGCCGCCCGCGCGTCACCGGCAGCGCCTCGTGCAGCAGCGAGCAGCCGAACACCACGGCGCCGCCCGTCGGCGCGCGGTACCTCGCGCGGCCATACTCGGGAAACCGCAGGTCGCCGCCCTCATACGCCTCGGCGTTGAGGTTGATGGTGACGGCGAAGCGGCGATGCGCGGTGCCGGCCGTGGTGTTGTCGCGATGAGGACGGAAGTAGCCACCGGGATCGGCCTCGTAGCACGCGACGATGTAGCGCTCCATGCGCGTCGCGTTGAAGTTGAACGCCTTGGCGATCTCGGGCACCAGCCGCCGATGGACCCGAAACATCGCTGCCCGCCGCATCGCTTCGTCCTCGATCGTGCAGTCGCGACGCCGTTTGAAGTCGTGGTCGGTGACCGAGACGGTCTTGCCGTCCTTTTCGCGCATGAAGCCCGAGTCCTCGCCGCCGTGGCTCTCGTAGTAGGCGATGAGCTCCCGGCAGAACTCGGGCTCGAACACGCGCGGGACAACCAGGACCGGCGCGTGCCGGCGCGCCGGCTCCTCGGCGCCGGGCGCGGGCAGCCCGGCGACGAAGCCGAGCACGCGTGCCGCGTGGTCCTCGCCCGGACGCAACGGGAACAAGGCGAGCACGCGCATCGTGTCGTCGAGCACGGCCGTGAAGGGATGATAGGCGAGCTGCGCTCCGCCGCCCTCGGGGCCGTCGCCGCACGCGCCGTAGAGCCGGCTGATCGCGCGCTCGAAGTCCCAGAAGAAGCGGACGCCGGGGATGCTGTTCGCGACCCGCGCCAGGCGCTCGTCGTTGGCATCGACGCTGACGCCGAAGAAGACGAGCCGGTCGTCGTCGAACAGCTCCCCGCGGGTGAGAAACCCGTCGAGCGCCGCGCGTGCTTCGGGCTGCCCGGCCGAGCCGAACAGGCAGAGCACGATCGTTCGTCCGGCGACGGACGAGAAGTCGTAGCTCGGGTTGCCTGCCGTGCGCGCCTTGAACCACGGCGCGGGATCACCGGGCGTGAGCTGGGGCGGCGCCATGGTCGCCATTGTGGCGCCATACCGTGAGCCGTCAAGCCGAAGCGAGAAGCAAACCGCGCATCGCCTTCGTGCTGCCGTCCTTCGCGGGTGGCGGCGCCGAGCGCGCTGTCCTGACGCTGGCCGGCGCGCTGCCGAGGGACCGGGCCGAACCGCACCTCGTGGTCGTCGACGGGCGCAGCCCGCTCGGGGCGTCGGTGCCAATCGCCCTGCCGGTCACCGACCTTGGCGCTTCCCGGGTCGGCCGGGCCCTGCCGCGGCTCGCGGCGAGCCTGCGGCGGATCGACCCCCAGGTCATCGTACCGACCATCGGGCACCTCAACGTGGCCGTGCTCGCGCTCCGCCCGCTGCTCCGGCGTGGCGTCCGCATCGTCCCGCGCGAGGCCAACATGCCTCGCCCGGCGCTCGAGACGACGCGTTGTCCGTGGCTGTGGGGGCTGGCCTACCGCACGTTCTACCCGAGCGCCGACCGGGTGTTGTGCAACGCGACGGGCGTCGCCGACGGGCTGGTCGAGATCGCCGGGATCGAGCGTGGGCGCATCACGGTCCTGCCCAACCCGGTCGCCGTCGACGCGATTCGTTCGGCTGGCTCTCCGCCGCGGCGTGAGCCCGGCGCCGGGCGACGGTTCATCGCCGCCGGGCGCCTGGTCGGTCAGAAAAATTTCGTCGCGTTGGTGTCCGCCGCGTCGCGACTCGCGGCCGGGGACACCATCGTCATCCTGGGCGACGGACCGCTTCGCGGCGCGCTCGAGGGCGAGGCGAGCCGCCTTGGCGTCGGGGATCGAGTCCGGTTCCCGGGGTATGACCCAGCGCCCTGGCCCTGGTACGCCGGCGCCGACGCCTTCCTGCTCCCCTCGCTCTGGGAGGGGATGCCGAACGCGGTGCTCGAGGCGCTGGCGTGCGGCACGCCGGTCATCGCCGCGGCCGGCGCGGGCGGCGTGGCGGAGCTCGCGGCCGAAACGGTGCCGGGCGCGGTCACTCTGGCCGCATCCAACGACGCCTTCGTCGCGGCCATGCTGGCCGTCGGAGCGCGACCGCCGACCGGCCTTGCCCCGAGCCTGCTGCCGTCACGCTTCGACGCTCCGGCCGCCGCCGAAGCGTTCCTCGCGGTGCTGGGACTCTAGGGCTCCGCGACCAGGACGATGCCCGAAACCGCCAGGTCCTGGTCGGAGAACCCGCGCAGCGAGGCGGCGAAACGCGGCCGTACGGCGGCCACCTCGGCGAGCGCCCGGCGACGAGACCCATGATCCAAGGCATCCCACGGCGCCGGCCCGACCTCGCCGTCGATGCCGACGAGGCGCGTCACGCGGATCGACCCCGCCGCGGAGCCGCGCGCCAGCCAGTCGCGGTACGCGGGCAGCAGCACGCGATTGGGCCGGCCGGCGCCGCGCGTCATCAGGCGATAGATCGCGTCGGGGACGGTCAGGAACGTGAGCGGGTGGTGGCCGGCGAACATGCCGTGATCGCGCAGATCGATGCGATGGACCATGACGCCGCCGGGCGCGAGCCGCGCGCGCATGGCATCGAGCGCGGCGACGGGATCGTAGAGGTGCTCGAGCACGGCGCGGGAGACGATCCAATCAAAGTCGAGATCGGTCCGGGCGAAGAACGTCTCGGCCGGGACGCCGCCGTGCTCGACGACGCCGCGCGGGGATGCCACGAGGGGCCCATGACGTCCTGCCAACGCCGCGAGGATCGCTTCCTCTCGCGTCGCATCGCGGACCGTGCGGTAGCGATCGACGGTGTGCACTTCGCGCGCGCCGCGCGCGAGCGCCATCACGGCGACCCCGAGGCTGTCGCCCGGCCCGATCTCGGCGAGACGCCCGACGAAGCGTGCGCGCCCCGCGTACGCCAGGTAGTCGGCCGCGACACGCTCGACGTAGTCGATCGAGGCGTCGAGCTCGAGGTCGGCGTGGCGCCGGCCCGATCGGGTCTCGATCCGGCCGGCCGCGAGGCGGCGCCGCGCGCGCCAGTCGTCGACGAGGTACCAGGCGCAGGTCAGCGCGATGCTGCGCCTGACGAGGCGGGACAGGATAGATGGTGGCGTCACGAGGCACAGGCCTAGCAGAGCCCGGCCTGCGGGTCATGCACGTGATCAACGGGCTCGCGGCCGGCGGCGCCGAGGCCCAGCTCGCCCAGCTCCTGCTCGCCGGCGGCCGGTTCGCGGAGGGCGCGCTGACCGTGAGCCTGACCGCGGGCGGCCCGTGGGCCGGGCGGTTGCGCGCGGCCGGCCTGCCGCTCGTCGAGCTCGGCATGGCGCGTGGCCGGCCGAGCCTGGCCGGGCTTAACGCGCTCGTGCGCCTGATCCGGTCCGAGCGGCCCGCCGTTGTCCAAGGCTGGATGTACCACGCGAACCTGGCGGCGTTGTCGGCGCTCGCGCTGAGCGGCCGGCGTCGGCGCACGCGGTTGATCTGGGGTCTGCGCGCGAGCGACCTTGACCTCGGCGCCTACGGCCGCTCGACGCGCATGGCGGTCAGGCTTGGCGCCCTGCTCTCGGCGGCACCCGACGTGGTGATCGCCAACGCCCACGCCGCAGGCCCCGCGCACGAGCGACTCGGGTTCCGGCCGCGCCGGTTCGCGGTGGTGCCCAACGGCATCGACGCCGCTCGCTTTCGCCCCGATCCGGCGCTGCGCCGGACCGTGCGCGCCGAGCTGGGCCTGGGCCTCGAGGTCCCTGTCATCGCTCACGTCGCGCGGGTCGATCCCATGAAGGACCACGCGACTTTTCTCGCGGCGTTCGACCGGCTCGGCGACGTCGCCGCCATCGTGGTCGGCGCAGGCACGGAGTCCCTGGCGGATCGGCCGGGGCTTCTAAGGCTTGGCGAACGCGACGACGTCGAGCGTCTGCTCGCCGCCGCCGATCTCTTCGCCTCGTCGTCGGCGTTCGGCGAAGGCTTCTCGAATGCCCTGGGCGAGGCCATGGCGGCCGGCCTGCCGGTGGTCGCCACCGAGGTGGGCGATGCCCGAAGTGTCGTCGGCGCCGCCGGCGTCATCGTCCCGCCGCGCGAACCGGCCAAGCTCGCCGCCGCCATAGCCGAGATTCTCGCGATGCCGGTCGCGGCACGGGCGGCGCTCGGCATGGCGGCCCGCCGACGCATCGAGCAGGAGTTCACGCTCGCGCGCGCGGCCGAGTGCTTCGTCGCGCTGCAGGACGGCACGGCGTAGATGTGCGGCATCGCCGGCGTCGTCAAATTCGGCGACCTCGATCGCGCCGACGTGGCGCCCCGCCTGGCGAGCGCGATCGACCGGCTGCGCCCGCGCGGGCCCGACGGTGAAGGCACTTGGTTCGACGACCGTTGCGCGCTCGGCCATACCCGGCTCGCCATCGTCGATCCGACCCCCGACGCGGCGCAGCCGATGGCGCGCGACGGCTTGGTGGTCGTTTACAACGGCGAAATCCACAACCACGCGGCGCTGCGCGACGAGCTGCGCGCGCTCGGACACGACTTCACGACGCGCTCGGACACCGAGGTCCTGCTCGCCGGCTGGCGCCAATGGGGCGCCGAGATGTTGCCGCGCCTGCGCGGCATGTTCGCGTTCGCGCTGTGGGACAGCCGGCGCGCCCGCCTGGTGCTCGCGCGCGACCGCTTCGGCGAAAAGCCGCTGCTCTACGCGAGCGATCCGGGCGGTGTCGCGTTCGCCTCCGATCTCGTCGCGCTGTCGCGCCTGCGCGGCACCGCGGGGACGCTCGACCTCGACTCGCTCCGGCTCTACTTCGCGCTCAAGTACGTCCCCGAGCCGCGCGCGATCCTCGAAGGCGTCGCCAAGGTCCCGCCCGGCCACTGGCTCGCGATCGATGCCGCCGGCGATCGGCTGACGCGGTGGTACGCCTTGGCGCCCGCCGATGCCGACGCCGACCTGGTGGCACGGTTCGATGCCGCGGTGGCCGATCGGCTCGTCGCGGACGCGCCCGTCGGTGCCTATCTCTCGGGCGGCGTGGACTCGGGCCTGGTCGTCGCCTCGATGGCGCGCCAGGCGACCGAGGTCAGGACCTTCACGGTCGGCTTCGCCGGCGCGCCCGCCTATTACGAGGAGCGCCCGGCGGCACGTGCGCTCGCAAGCCGCCTCGGCACGCGGCACGAGGAGATCGAGGTCGACGCCGCCACCGCCCGCATGGCGCTCGACGCCGTGTTCGACGCCTACGACGAGCCGTTCGCCGACGCCTCGGCGGTGCCATCCTGGCTGCTCGCCCGCGCGGTCCGGGGTTCGGTCGCCGTAGCGCTTTCCGGCGACGGCGGCGATGAGCTGTTCGCCGGCTACCGGCGTCACCTCGGCGAGCGCTACGCCGAGACCTACGGGCGCCTGCCCCACTGGCTGCGGCAGGGCCTCATCGAGCGGCTCGCACGTCGATGGCCCGAGGGCAAGGAGACCTCGCCGCGTCGCGCGGCGCGCCGCTTGCGCCGCTTCGTCGCTCATACCGGCGCCGATCCCCTGGCCCGGCACGTCGGTTGGGTCCGCATCATGGACGATGCCGAGGTCGCCGACCTGGTCGCTCCACCCGGCGCGGCGCCGGATGTGGCGGCGCTCTACCGCGACGCGCGCGCGCGCGGCGGAGCCGACCCGATCAACGCGGTGCTCGCGGGCGATCTGCTGGTCGGCCTGCCGGGCGACATGCTCGCCAAGGTGGACCGGGCCAGCATGGCGCATGGTCTCGAGGCGCGCTGCCCGTTCCTCGACCACCGGGTCGTCGAGGCCGCGTTCGCCCTGCCCGGCGCGGCCAAGCTGGGCTGGCGATCGGGCAAGCTCGCCCTCAGGCGCGCCTTCGCCGACCGGTTGCCGGCCGAGCACTTCGATCGGCCGAAGCGCGGCTTCGAACTCCCCATCGCCTCGTGGCTCGGCGGCCCGCTCGCCGACCGAGTCGCGCGCGCGCTCGATCCGGCGCTCATCGCGCGCCAGGGCCTGTTGCGGCCCGAACTACCACGCCGTTGGCGGACCGAGCTCGCCTCGGGCCGGCGCGATACGGCCGAGCGCTTGTGGGCCGTCGTGGCGTTCGAGGCCTGGGCGGAGCGCAACGGATTTTCCTGAGTATTGCCGAATTCCGTGTCGTCGGGCACTGTCGCCGCCCGTCATGCTCGACTTTGCGCGCGCCATCCTCGTCGTCGCCGTTTCGATCGCCGCCGGCTGCGCCGCGCCCGGCAGCCCCGCGCGGCATTTTCTGGCCAAGTTCGGCGCGCCGAATCCCGCGATCGATCTGGTCGCCGTGTGCTGGGGCTATGGCTGTCGGCAACAGCCGGAGGTCGACATGTCCGCGGCGTGGGCCGCCATCGCGTCCGCGTTCGCCGCGCCGCCCGCGACCGCGAAGGATGAGCGCGAGCGGGTCGCCGAGGCGGTCGCGGCATGGGAGCGCGCCGCCGCGGAATCGACGCCGATCGGGCTCGACGTGGGCGGCACCTTCGAGGGCGTCGGCGAATCTGGCCAGCTCGACTGCGTCGACGAGGCGGTCAACACGACACGGCTCCTCGTACTGCTGCAGGAATCGAGGCTCTTGCGCTTCCACGTCGCCGAGGCGCCCGCCACGCGCGGCGCCTTCCTGCTCGGCTGGCCGCACACCTCGGCGGTGCTGATGGAGAAGCAGACGGGCGCCCGCTTCGCCGTGGACAGCTGGTTCCACGACAACGGCGTCATGGCCGAGGTCGTGCCGCTCGACACCTGGCTCGCGGGCTGGGCGCCCGCCGAGGGTGCGACCCCCTGAGCGAGCCAGCGCGGCTGGCGGCGTGAAGATCGCCCAAGTCGCCGCCGTCGACTTCACGATGGCGCACTTCGTGCTGCCGCTCGCGTTGGCCGAGCGCGACGCCGGGCACGAGGTGGTCGCCGTCTGCTCGCCCGGGCCGTGGCTCGAGCGCGTCGGGGCGGCGGGGCTGCGCATCGCGCCGGTCGCCATCCCGCGCGGCCTGGCGCCCGTCGCCTTGCTTCACGCCTACCGGCGGCTGCTCGCCCTGTTCCGCGCCGAACGCTTCGACATGGTCCACGTCCACACGCCGGTCGCCGCCGCGCTCGGCCGGGTCGCGGCGTGGCGCGCGGGCGTGCCGCGCGTCGTCTACACCGCGCACGGGTTCTACTTCCACGACGCCATGCCGTGGTGGCGGCGCGGCCCGCACGTCCTCCTCGAGGGGCTGCTCGGGCGCCTGACCGACGTCTTGATGACCCAGGCCGAGGCGGACGCGGACTTCGCGCGCCGTTGGCGCCTCGCGCCCGCGCGCTGCCCCGTCGTCGCGATCGGCAACGGCGTCGATCCGGCGCTATTCGCGGGACCCACGAACCGCTCGTCGATGCGCCAGTCTCTGACGACGCCCGAGGATGCCGTGGTGGTGGTGACCGTCGGGCGCCTGGTCGCCGAGAAGGGCTACGGCGAGCTGATCGAGGCCATGCGCACGCTCGATGCGCAGCTCTGGATCATCGGCGAGCGCCTGCCGAGCGATCACGCCGGCGACGTCGGGACTTTGCTCGCGGCCGCAGCGCGCGATGCCTCGCTCGGCCCGCGGCTCCGCCTGCTCGGCCGGCGCGACGACGTGCCCGCCTTGCTCGCCGCCGCCGATGTCTTCGTGCTCGCGTCCCACCGCGAAGGCATGCCGCGCTCGGTCATCGAGGCGATGATGGCGGGGCTGCCGGTCGTCGGCACCGACGTGCGCGGCACGCGCGAGGAGGTCGTCGACGGCTCGACCGGACTGCTCGTGCCGGCCCGGGACGCGGGCACGCTGGCCCGCGCGATCGGCCGCTTGGTCGCGGATCGCGAGCTGCGCCGCCGCATGGGCGCGGCCGGCCGGGCGCGCGCGCTCGAGCTCTACGACGAGCGGCGGGTCATCCGGCGCCAGCTCGACCTTCTCGGCCTGGCGCCGCGTCGGACGTGACGGCCCGGCCGCGCCGCTCGGACCGGGTCGGCACCGCGGCGAGCTCCCACCGGATGACCGTTTCCGAGCCGTTGAGCCCGCCCACGACGACCATCTGCCGCGTGCGGCGCACGGCCCCGCCACCGCCCAGGTAGACGCTTTCGGCGACCGAGAGGACGCCCGCGTCGGCGGCGAAACGCCAGCCGCCGCCCGCCGGCAGGCGCACGAGGACCGCGCTGCCGTCCTCGAGCAGGGCGGCCGATACCGCCGGGTGCAGGTGGAAGCGAACCGCGTAGCGTTCGCCGCCGGGACCGATCAGCCGATCCTCGCCGGCGAGCCTCTGGCCGTCCTCGGCGAGCGCGAGGCGCCGGACGTGGTCGAGCTTGAAGCGCGCGCGATAGCCGTCGTGGCGCACCTCGACGCCCGAGGCGTCGCCGTCCTCGATGCGCTCGGCGGCGACCTCGACCGGCGCCCGACCCATGCCGTCGTCGAGCAGCTCGCACGCGTTCGTGTCGTCGACGGTGACGCTGGAATGGGCCGCGGTCGCGCGCAGCGCCGTGGCCCAGGCGCGATCGGGCCCTTGGTAGGCGCCGCAGTTCACGACGACGCGATCGGCGCCGACGCTGAACTCGAACGAGCCGATGCCCGCGTGCGCGCCCGCGCCGTGCACGCCGGGGGCCGGGGCTCCCGCGTCGACCAGGACCACGCTGCGCCGGGCGGCGAGCCTGACGAAGCCGCTCGCCGCCGCGTGGCTCGACGGCTTGGCCGGCGCCTGGGCGAGCGCGAGGGTCGCGTCGATGACCGACGGCTCCTCCTCGCCGCCGCCGTTGAACAGGGCGAGCCCGCCGTCGCCGTGGCGAAACAGCCGCAACATCGGCGCCATGCGGTCGATGGCGGCCTTGACACCCTCGGGCACCGCCTGGCCGGAGGCGAGGAGCGCGGCGCGCAGGCCCGCGGTGTCGCGCAAGGCGGCGAGCAGGGCCGAGGGGTTGCGCGAGACGTGGCCGCCGTCGGGGAGGATCTGCCGTCTGAGCTCCGCGTCGATCAGCCGCAGCGTGGCGGGCAGGCGCGGAAGCGCGCCGGGCAGGCAGAGTTCCGCCAAGGCGAGGCTTTCGAGCGCGGCGAGCCGCGGCAGACCCTCGGGCGCGCCACGCGCGATGCGCGTCAGGTGCCGAGTTTGCTCGGCGAGGCTGCCGAGAAAGCGACGGCGGAACGGCACGTCGGCCCCGTTGAGCAGGAAGTTCGCGTTGGCGAGCCAGGCGACCACGCGCCGCGCCACCACGTCGGCGCGCCAGGCGACCGGGTGCCACGCCGCGCAGCGGGCGATCCAGTTGGCGACCCCGGCGCGCGCCCGGACGCGCGCGGCCTGGCCGACCTCGCGGCTGTCGCGCAGCCAGGCGAAGCCGTGCATCGCTTCGAGCCAGGCGGGCGAGGCGTCGACCGGGTACCACGGCGCCGCGTCCACGCCCACGAACGTCTGGCCGGCGAAGGTCCAGATGCCGTCGAGCAGGCGCACGCCGCGCGCCGTGTCGCCGACCCAGGGATCGGTCGGCACCGTCGCGAGCTGGTCGGGGACATGGCCCTTGAGGGTCAGGCGGTAGAGCGGGCTGCGGAACAGCGCGCGCTCGATCGCGTGCCGGGGTCCAGGGGCCCAGAAGCGGCGGCGGGACGGGCGCATGCGGCGGCCCCGGTCGTGCGCTCAGCCGCGCAAGCGCCTGAGATTGTCGGCGTAGGCCTGGCGGCCGCCCTCGAACGCGGCCGTGCCGGCGACCAGCAGATCCGCGCCGGCCGCCACCGCCGCGTGTGCGGTCGTCGTGGTCACGCCGCCGTCGACCTCGAGGTCGATCGTTCGGCCCGAAGCGTCGATCATGGCGCGCAGCTCGCGTATCTTGGGCAGCACGGCGTCGATGAAGCGCTGACCGCCGAAGCCCGGATTGACCGTCATCGCCAACACCAGGTCGACGACGCCGAGCACCGGGGCGACGACGCCGGCGGGCGTCGCGGGATTGAGCGCGACGCCGGCGCGCAGGCCCTTGTCCTTGATCCGCTGGAGCGTCCGGTGGAGGTGCGGCCCGGCTTCGGGGTGGACGGTCAGGCCGTCGGCACCGGCCTCGGCGAAGGCCTCGAGGTAGGGATCGGCCGGGGCGATCATCAGGTGGACGTCGAACGGCTTGTCACTATACGCGCGGATCGCCTTCACGACCGTGGGCCCGATCGTCAGGTTGGGCACGAAGTGGCCGTCCATGACGTCGATGTGGATCATGTCGGCGCCGGCGTCGCTGATCGCCCGCACGTCCTCACCCAATCGCGCGAAGTCGGCAGCCAGGATCGAAGGTGCCACGCGCGTCGGTCGCTGCATGGCCGAGGTCGTACCAGCTTAGGGTAGGCGTCGCAAGCGAGCGGCGTAGAAGCCATCCAAACCGCGATCCGGTAGCATCGACGGCAGCGTTCGGAGGTCGCCCGCGGGCGTGATCGCCTCGTCGAGTCCACCGATCTCGTCGGCGCGCACGGGTATGCGTCGGACACCCGACTGCTTGTCGAGCACGCTGTTGATGACCTCGGGGCCCTCGGCCGGCTCGAGCGAGCAGACCGCGTAGACCAGCGTGCCGCCGGGCGCGAGCCAGCCGAGCGCCGCGGCGAGCAGGCGCGCTTGAGTCGCGGCCAGCCGGGCCACGTCCGCCGGGCGCTTGGTCCAGGCGATGTCGGGGTTGCGCCTGAGCGTGCCGGTCCCGCTGCACGGCGCGTCGAGCAGCACGTGGCCGACCGAGGCCGCCGGAGTCCAGTGCTCGACGTCGCCGACGACGATCTCGGCCGCGAGCCCGGTGCGGGCGAGGTTCCGGCGCAGCGGCTCGACGCGCGAGGCCGAGCGGTCGAGCGCGACGACGCGGGCCCCGGCGGCCGCGAGCTGCAGCGTCTTGCCGCCGGGCGCCGCGCACGCGTCGATCACGGTAGTCTCTGCCACGGGGCCGAGCAGCCGGACTGGCAGCGCCGCCGCCGCGTCCTGGACCCACCAGGCGCCCTCGGCGTAGCCCGGCAACGCCTCTATGCGCCGACCGCCGGGCTCGAGCCGCAGGCTCCCGGTCTTCAGCAGCGTCGCGCCCAGCCGCTCGGCCCACGGCCCCGGATCGGCCCGAGCCGACAGATCGAGCGGCGGCGCCCTGCGATGGGCCTCGGCGATCGCGCGCGCCGTGGCCTCGCCGTAGGCGGCGCTCCAGCCGTCCCACAGCCACGGCGGTGTCGACACCCTGGCGACGTCGAGCGCGGCCAGGCGCTCGGCACCCTCGCGCGCGAGCCGGCGCAGGAGCGCGTTGACGAGAGGCTTGAACGGCCCGAGGCCGCGCGCCTCGGCGAGCCGGACGGCATTGTCGACCGCGGCGTGAGGCGGCGTCCCGAGGATCACGAGCTGCGCCAGCGCCAGGCGCAGCACGTGGCGCACGGGCTTCGCCTTCGCCGGCAGAGGCCGTTCGAGCGCGCCATCGATCAGCGCGTCGAGCGCGCCGAGGTTGCGCAGCGTGGTCAGCACGAGGTTGAGCGCGAAGGCACGGTCGCGCTCGGCGAGGGCGGCGAGGCCGGCGTGGCGCGGTGCCACGTCATCAAGGGATCGGCGCCGGTCGAGGACATCGGCGAGCAGGTCGAGCGCGGCCGCGCGCGCGGCCAGCCCAGGCGCGAGGGCGCCCCCGGGAGTCAGCTCCACGGACCCTGCGCGCCGGCCATCTCGCGCAACCGCCGGACCCGCTTGGCGGTCGACGGATGGGTCGCGAACAGCCCGTCGACCGCGTGGGCGTGCAGCGGGTTGACGATGAACAGATGCGCCGTCGCCGGGTTGCCCTCGGCGGCGGGGTTGTCGACGCGCCGGGCGATGCGATCGATGCGTTCGAGCGCGCTCGCGAGCCACAGCGGATGGCCGCTGATCGCGGCGCCGTTCCGGTCGGCCTCGTACTCGCGGCCCCGGCTGATCGCGAGCTGAACCAGCATCGCGGCGAGCGGCGCGACGATCATGACCAGCAGCGTGCCGACGACGCCGAGCGGATTGTTGCGGCTGTTGCCGCCGAAGAAAAACGCGAAGTTCGCGAGCATGCCGAGCGCGCCGGCGATCGTCGCGGTCACCGTCATGATCAGGGTGTCACGGTTCTTGATGTGGGCGAGCTCGTGGGCCAGCACGCCGGCGAGCTCCTCGGCGTCGAGCGCTTGGAGCAGGCCCGTCGTCACGGCCACGGCCGCGTTCGCCGGATCGCGCCCCGTGGCGAAGGCGTTGGGTTGCGGGTTCTCGACGACGTAGACCTTGGGAACCGGGATTTCGGCACGTTCCGCGAGCTGCTCGACCAGCCCGACCAGGTCCGGCGCCTCGGCGTGCGTCACGGGGCGCGCGCGGTAAAGGGCGAGGACCATGCGGTCCGAGTTCCAGTAGGCGAACGCGTTCGTGCCGATCGCGAGGACCAGCGCGATCGTCATGCCGCCCTCGCCGCCGAGCAGCCAGCCGGCGGCCAGGAACAACCCGGTCAGCGCCGCGAGCAGCAGCGCCGTGCGTGCGAAGTTCATGGCGGATTCGTTTCGTGCGCGTCCGGTGACCGCTTTCTATGTATGCTCGGCCCGATGCCGATCAAGACGACAGGCGACCGTCAACGGGCCGGCGAGAAGGCAACACCACCGGGCGAAAGCGCCGACGGGTGCGTGGAGCCCAGAACACTGGATGTCGAGGAGATCGGCGGCTCCAAGGGCCCCGACCCGACGCGCTACGGCGACTGGCAGCACAAGGGTCGCGTCTCCGACTTCTGATACAGCTAGCCATTCTCATCGACTCCCTCGCAAGCCATGGATCGTCATTGCGAGGCGGGCGAAGCCCGACGAAGCAATCCAGGGGTTGCAAGGCACGTGCGGTTGCCCTGTGTCGCTTCGCCTATGGCTCGCGATGACAACCCTGATGGAATGGAATGGGTCGGCGACAACAGCCCTTGATTTGATCCATCTGGCGGCGCGATCAAGGTGCGGCGCTTCGCCGCCAAGACTTGACGGGCTCCGATCGCGACTGGCTCCAGGCTCCGGGAAGGGCCTCGGATAGCGGCCAGGGTATGTTTTCTTGAAGATTGTTCTTGTTTCGTTCATCGTTCTGTGCTACACGCATAAGTTGTATTGCATCGCTCGAAGTGGGTCCGATCGGTGGCTTGGCGCTTCCTAGCCGGTCTCTTGCTCGCCGTGGCGCTCGCGCCGCCGGCTGCAGGCGCGGCCTCGCTGCCAGGGCCCGTGGCGGCGGACGTGGTTCGAGTCGTCGATGGCGACACCCTCGCGGTCCGCGCGCGCATCTGGCTCGACCAGGCGGTCGAGACGCTGGTGCGCATCGAGGGGGTCGACACGCCGGAGCTCAGGGGGTCGTGCGCGTTCGAGCGCGCCCTGGCGGAACAGGCGCGCGATGCCCTGGCGCGCATGGTCGAAGGCGGCGCCGTATCCCTGGTCGATGTGCGCCATGACAAGTTCGGTGGCCGCGTGCGCGCGGTGGTGCTCGACGCCGAGGGCCGCAACGTCGCCGACGGCCTGATCGCGGCGGGGCTCGCGCGCGCCTACTCCGGCGGCCGTCGCGAACCCTGGTGCTCCGACGAGACGGGCGAGGAGCCTTGACGGTCGGTGCCGCGTGATACTATCGCGCCCGTGCGCGTCATGGGGCTGCTCATCGTCCTGACCGCCGCGCTGCTTGCGGCCGGGTGCGCCGAGTCGCGGCTCCCCGCCCGCTTTGCCTCGGCCGAGAACCAGGCGGTGCTCGCACTGGCGCGCTGTGGCGACGCCGCGGCCCCGGCCGCGCGCGGCGAGATGTACGAGGCCGGCCGCGGCGGC
>JBBDQV010000164.1:0-15774 GCA_040905845.1 Alphaproteobacteria bacterium
GCTGTCGCCCAGGATCATGCGGTTCGACCAGTTCTGGTCGTGGGCGTAGAACTCGGTCCTGGCCTCAATGTCGTGGAGCCCGTTGAAGTCGGCGAAGAGGTCGGGCATCGCCGGCGCGACTTGCGCCCGGCGCGCCTTGGATTCGCGCTCCAGGTCGTCGATCAGGACCTTGGGGTGGACCTTCTCCTGGATGTAGAGCGGGGGCGCCTGGACGATCAGGTCGGACCAGTCCTGCTCGTCCTTGCCGCGCCAGACGAGCTGGGGGTCGAGGTCGCGGTTGCGGCGCTGATACGCGATCTGGACGGGAGACTTGTCCTCGTCCCGCATCAGGCTCTCGAACTCGGCCGTGGGGATGTTGCGCCGCTTGGCCTGCCTGTGGGTCAGCGACTCGATACGAACCGGTTTCTTGGCCATCAGGCGATGATATCCTCGTCGTTACCCGCCTTCGCGACCCTCGGGCGCGGGAATCCGCTGGTCAACCCGTCGATATGCTCGAACAGGTCCGGGGCCACGGAACGCCACAGCGGGTCGAGAATGAACCGCACGCCTTCGCGGCGCGCCATCTTGGCGGCGGGGACAAAATCCGCGTCGCCCGCGACCAAGATGATGGTATCGACCTGCTTCTTCAGCGTGAGCGAGGCGATATCGACGCCGATCCGCATGTCCACGGCCTTCTGACGCAGACCGAGGGCGAAGTCGCCGTCCGTGAGATCGTCCACGTTCGATCGGTGTGCGAGAAGGCTCTTGAGCGGCTCCTCCTTCAGGATCCAGCCGCTCTCGCGGCGGACTTCGCCGAGCCGGACGACGAAGTTCGGACTCCTGCGTAGTTCATTGAAAAGCGCGAGCCGGAATGTCGCCTCGGGGGTCTTCGCGAAGTCGATGGCCCGTCGCGAGACGGGCAAGTGTCCCTTCAACAGATACGGCTTGGCGTCGTAGTAGAAGCAGCGGTAGAGAAGCGCCATCCGGTGCGGCAGACGCGCGACGCGATTCAGGCGGTCGAGGTGGGTCTCCACCAACCGGCCTATGGCCTTGGCGACCACTGCGGGGTCGGTCGCGTCGAGGTCTGGCCGAACGCTTGGAAGGCGCTTGAGGAGATAGCCCCCATCAATGAGAATCGCAGCCCTGGTCATGGGCAAACCGCAAACGAAAAGCCCCCAGGGGTCGGCCAAGCTCTCGATCGCGAGGAGCAAGGCGTACTGCCAGGGGGCGAATGCCATCCATATAGTGCTGCAACGATTGAATTGCAAGTCATGCCGGCCCCTGCCTGCCAAGTGCCGCGGTCAAGACGCCATGCAGCCGACTCACATGCGCTCTCAAGCTGCTTCAAACTGCACCACGGCCTCGCGCATGACCGCGTCGCGGAAGTGGCGGCTCAGGTCCTGGGGCGTGCGCGGATCGACGCGACGGCCGCCGAGCAGCGCCGTGAGTTCGTGCTGGATTCCGGCCAGGGCGATGAGGCTTGGCGTGCGCACGGTTGTGAACTCGATCAGCAGGTCCACGTCGCTGTCGGGGCGATCCTGGCCCTTCAGCACCGAGCCGAACAGCGAGAGCCTGCGGATGTGATGGCGCCCGCAGAACTCGGCAAGCTTCGTCTGGTCAATCGGCAATCGCTCGGTCATCCTCGCCTCCTAGGCCGCCATCGGGGCTCCGCTGGCGCACGCGGCCTCGATCAGTTTGCCGAAATCCGACTGGATATCGTACACCGACGTGAACTCGGCGAAGGCCCAGCAGCCGAACTTCTTCAGGTTGTTGACGCCCGGCACCCAGTAGGCGCGCATGGTGTTGGCCTTCTCCTTCGCGTTCTCGCCGCGATAGCCCTTCACCTCGACGATCAGGTTGAGCGGCTCGGCCTGCCCGTCATCGACCTGGACGATGAAATCCGGGATGTAACGGCGCGGAGTCGCGCCCATCAGATAGGGCACTTCCAAGCCCAGATTCTGATTCTTCACGTAGGCGCGCACGCGCGGGTGCGATTCCGCCACGCGACAGAACTCAGCCTCCCAGTCACTGTCGCAGATCACCCAGTTGACGTGGCTCTTGCCGGGGTGGGTCTGCCAGCGGAGTTCCTTGGAGGTCGTGAAGTTGACGTAGCGGGTTGAGCCGGTCGGGTTGTAGGCATCGAGGATAGCCTTCACCGGGTTGTCGCCGGCGAGGCTGAGCGTAATGGCCACCTTGATGCGCTCGCAGGCCATATCCGCGATCTCCTGATAGAGAAGCTGCGCGGGATAGGTGCCGCCGGTGCACCGCAGATATCCGCCGTCGAGCCACTGGCGGGTGATCGCCTTCAACTGCCCGAACAGGTGCAGCTTTGGCGCTTCGCCGGGGTCGCGGTACTTCTGGTAGAGAAGATGCTTGGCGAGGTGGAACAGGATGGTCGAGCGGCGCATGTCGTTGAGGTGCTCGATCGTCAGATCGACGCCCTCGCCGATGATGCCCTGGTTCTTGGTGATGGATGGGCCGACCAAGGTAGGCGTCAGCTCCAGCACCGAGTCCCTGTCGAACCTGGCGGCAAGCTGCTCGTTCGGCAGCTCGACGCGATAGCCCTCGACTCGGGGAAAGCGAATTTCGAGCGCGTCGCG
This sequence comes from Alphaproteobacteria bacterium, assembly GCA_040905845.1. Taxonomy (GTDB): domain Bacteria; phylum Pseudomonadota; class Alphaproteobacteria; order SP197; family SP197; genus VGDP01. The sequence goes on from JBBDQV010000164.1 coordinate 2,580, forward strand.
CTCCGGGCTCACGGCATGGACGCGGATCGTCTCGCGCGGCTTCGCCGGCGGTGACACGACAGGCTTGGCCGCGAAGTCGAACGGAATGCCGAGCACGTCGGCATACTCGACGTTGAACAGGCCTTCCTCGTTGAGGTCATAGGATTGGCGGCGCAGGCCACGGCCCACGACCTGTTCGCACAGGAGTTGGGTACCGAACGCGCGGACGCCCAGAATGTGCGTGACGGTGTTCGTGTCCCAGCCTTCGGTGAGCATGGAGACCGAGACGACGCAACGCACTTGTTCGCCCAACCGGTCTTTCTTGCCGACGGTGTTCATAACCTCGCGCAGCAGGTCCTGGTCAGTGATCTTGTCGGCGGCGCGGATATCGCCCGTGCGCACGACGATCTCGCGGCGGAAGCGGTCGATCTCGTCCGCCGCCATGTCGCGGAAGTCCTTGTCGAGCGCCTCGCCGGATTCGAGCTGCTCGCTGTCGATCAGCAGGGTCCGTGGCCGGGGGATGCGATTGCCGTGCTCGTCGAAGTTCCGGAACAGGGCCAGCCGCCCGTTCTCCAGCGTGGTCGAGCCGTCCTCGTTCTCGCGGTCGAAGCCGGAGACGTAGTCGTGGACGAGCTTCGACGTGGCGGTGTTGTTGCAGACGACGATGAACACCGGCGGGACGGCGATGCCCGCGGCCTCCCACAGGTCGAACGTCTTCTTGTAGTGGCCGTAGAGAGCGTCGAGCGCGGAGTTCAGCTCCGTCGGGAGCCTGAGCGGGTCGTGCGCGGCTCCAGCGCTGCGGCCCTTCTTCGGCAGCTTCTTGCCGATGTGCTCCCACAGATTGCGGAACTTCGGCGTGTCACCGCCGGGTACGTTGTCGGCGACGGGGACGCGCGGAAGCTTGACGATCCCGCATTCGATCGCGTCCATCAGCGAGAAGTCGCACACCGTCCACGGGAATAGCGTGCCCTCGGCATAGCCTGAGCCACGCAGGAAGAAGGGCGTGGCCGAAAGGTCGTAGACGGCGCGCAGGCCGAGCTTGCGCTTGACGGCCTCGATCCCGGAAATCCACAAGCGGGCTGCCTCGTTGTTCTTCTTCGCCTCCTCCCGGTCTTCGCCCTTGAGGTCCTCCACCTCGTCGGTCTTGGGCCGCTCGCGGTAGCAGTGATGCGCCTCGTCGTTGAGGACGGCAACGTTCTTCAGGCCCATCAGCTCGGGCATGACCCGCTGGATCATTTGCCCTTCGGTTTCGAGGGTCTGAAGCGTCTCGCCGCGCCAGCCTTCGAGCGCGGCGCGCGTGCCCTTTGTGATCTCGATCCGCTCGCGCAGCTTGAAGGCATGGAAGTTGGTAATGATGATCTTCGCACGGTCGATGTCGCCGAGCATGTCGGTCGGCACGAGCTCGCGGCCCTTGTAGTAGCTGTCCGGGTCGTTGGGCATCAGGACGCGCAGGCGGTCACGGATGGTGATGCCCGGTGCGATGATCAGGAACCCACGCGAGAACTGCTTGCTGTTCGGGTGCCGGACAGCATTGACTGTCTGCCAGGCGATCATCATTGCCATGACGGTCGTCTTGCCGGCGCCGGTTGCCAGCTTGAGCGCGATCCGCACCAGCTCGGGGTTGGCCTGTTCGTTCGCGCCCCTGATGTGATCCCAGAATTTTTCGCCGCGCTTGCCGAGCTTGGGCGCGACCTCGGTCAGCCAGATGGCGGTCTCGATGGCTTCGACCTGACAGAAGAACGGGCGGAGGCTGCTGAACGTGTGGTGCCGCCAATGCTGTAGCATGCGCGCCGTCTCGGGCGACACCTGCCAGTCGTTGGGGTTGGGCAGGCTGCGCCAGCCATCCACGTACGACCGGATTTCGTTGATGATCGGCGTCGGGTCGTACTGAAGCTCTTCGGTCGAGAGTCCCTTGCCCTCGTCGAAGACCATCTCTCGCTGACCGCGCTTCCGCCGCTGCTTTCTCGGTTGCGGAACCGGGGTGATCAGCTCCGAGCGGCGCCGTGAATCGAGGATGCGGTCGGTCGGCTGTCCGTCGTCATCCAATTCCCAATGGCGGGCGGGATAGGCGTAGGGCGGATTGAGGATCGGCCGTTCGAAGAAATGCTGGCTCATTTCCGCGTCTCCGCCTTCGCGTGCGGCCTTGACTCTGCACGGCACTCTATGTTCTTGGCGCCGCGTTGTCGCATGAATCCAAGCGGCGCCCGAGCGGCCGGTGGGTCATGCACTTCGCACAAGTCCTCAGGAACTCCGGTCCTCGCAATCGTCAGAGCCGCTCCAGAAAGATGTTGAGTCTGGGGAGTCGGTTGTGACTCCATGGCGGGCAGCCTTGGTGAGGAGGTTGCCTGATGTGGACACCCGAGCATCGCGTTGCCGCGGATCGTCGCGGCCTGCGGTATCCCAGTGACCTGACTGACGCCGAATGGAAGCTGGTGGAGCCCTTGATTCCACCGGCCAAGCGGGGTGGCCGGCCGCGCACGGTCGACATCCGCGAGGTGCTGAACGGGGTGTTCTACGTGCTGGCGACGGGCTGCCAGTGGGAGGCGATGCCGAAGGACCTGCCACCGAAGAGCACGGCGTGGAGCTACCTCGACCTGTGGAACTGGGACGGGACCCTGGAACGGGTTCATCACGCGCTCTATGTCGCCGTGCGCGAGGCGGAGGGCCGCGAGGCCTCGCCATCGGCGGCGGTGATCGACAGCCAGTCGGCGAAAGCGGCTCAAAAGGGGGCTCTACGGTTGACCCGCAGGGCTTCGATGCCGCGAAGAAGACGACGGGCCGCAAGCGTCACATCCTGGTCGATACCCTCGGCCTGCTGCTGAGCGTTGCCGTCCACCCGGCCAACGTGCAGGACCGCGACGGCATCGCCCTCGTGCTCGATCGTCGTACCCGGCGGCTCTTCCCCTTCATCGAGGTCGTCTTCGCCGACGCCGGCTATCAGGGCCCGAAGGCCCGGGCCGCCGTGGCCAGGACCGGGACTTGGATTCTGGAGATCGTCAAGCGAGTCGACCTCCCACGCTTCGAGGTCGTGCCCAAGCGTTGGATCGTCGAGCGAACGCTTGCCTGGATCAGCCGCAACCGCCGCCTGATGCGCGACTTCGAGCGTCATGCCAGAACCGTCGTGGCCTTCATCCGCCTTGCCATGATCCGCCTCATGCTCAAACGGCTCACACGGCTACAGACGTGTTCCTGACTCTAAACTTCCAAGATGGGCTCTTAGGTACGAACTCGTCCCGCGTCCCAACGCCAGTTAGCGCACGGGAATGCCGACCGGGGATCGGTCACGTCAACACCGAGCGTCCAAGGCTCCGTTCTGTCGGAAACGGAATGCTCGATCGCGCTTGGGGCCCCCAGTGCTGACTCACCCCCTTCCCGACGCCGCCGTGACGATCGTTCGCGTCGTCGTGGGTCTCCGGCGCCGGTGCCATCGACCCGGCCGTCGAGGTCGAGCCAGGGGCGGGTCCGCGATCCAGGGACCCGTTGGCGCGCGCCAGGCGCGCGGCTAAGGGACTACGCTTGCACCGCCAGGAACCCCGGCGCGAGGACCTGGACATCCCCCGGCAGGAACCCATCGCGACCCTACCCGGGGGTCGGCTTCGCCCTTGCCGGCGCGATGCGCGCCCGGCACGTCACGCCGAAGGCACGGAATGATTCGTGGGTAGGTTAATGGGTTGCGCGGCATCGAGAAGACGTAAGTGGTTGATATGACTCGAAAATAACAGAGCAAATGGCGGAGGGGGTGGGATTCGAACCCACGGTGCCCAGAGGGCACAACGGTTTTCGAGACCGCCCCGTTCGACCGCTCCGGCACCCCTCCGCAGGGCGTGGCTTGGACGCGAGGTCCGGCGATCCGGGGCGCGGAGCCTAACCGAACGTCTCGGACCGGTCAAAGCATCGCCGCGCGGCGGGGCAGGCGGCGCGCGCGAAGCGCGGGCACGCATGCATCAACTGGGCTTGTACCGCCCGGCCGAGTCCCAACATCAAGCTGACGCGGGCAACGATGGCGGCGACAACGTGGGGAGAGATCGGTGGGCATGCTCGTGGACGGCCGCTGGCGGACGCGCGAGACGACCGGCGAACTGGACACCCGCGGTGGCGACGGCAGGTTCCGCCGGGCACCGACGCATTTCCGTGACTGGGTGACGCCGGACGGCGCGCCGGGTCCGTCCGGCCGAGGCGGGTTCAAGGCCGAGCCCGGGCGCTATCACCTCTACGCCTCCCTCGCCTGCCCGTGGGCGCACCGAACCCTCATCGTCCGCGCGCTCGAGGGTCTCGAGCACGCGGTCTCGCTCTCGGTCGTCAACCCGCTCATGGGCGAGGAGGGCTGGACCTTCGAGCCCGGCGACGGCGTGGTTCCCGACACGGTCAATGGCGCGCAACGCCTCCACGAGATCTACGCGTTGGCGGACGCGACCTACACCGGCCGCGTGACCGTGCCCGTGCTGTGGGACAAGGCGCGCCGCACGATCGTCAACAACGAATCGGCCGAGATCATGCGCATGTTCGACAGCGCCTTCGGCACCGACGGCCCCGACCTCTATCCCGAGCCGCTGCGCCACGAGATCGACCTGGTCAACGAGCGCATTTACGACACGCTCAACAACGGCGTCTACAAGGCGGGCTTCGCGGCGACCCAGGAGGCCTACGAGGAGGCAGTGAGCGAGCTGTTCGCGACGCTGGACTGGCTGGAAAACCGGCTCGCGCGCCGCCGCACCCTCGTCGGCGACCGGATCACCGAGGCGGACTGGCGCCTGTTCACCACTCTGGTCCGCTTCGATGCGGTCTACCACGGCCACTTCAAGTGCAACCTGAGGCGGCTCGTCGATTACCCGAACCTGTGGGGCTACGCGCGCGAGCTCTACCAGGTGCCCAAGGTGGCCGAAACGGTCGACATGGACCATATCAAGCGGCATTACTACCTGAGCCACGGTTGGCTCAATCCTTCGGGCATCGTGCCCAAGGGGCCGCTCGTCGACTGGACCGAACCGCACGGGCGGGACCGCAGACCCGGCGCCGGGTTCTGTCCCAAGTAGGACACCCCTCGCGTGGAACTAGGACAACCGACCACCGATCATTGCAGGGGCGAGCTGGGCAGTCGCATTTGCGCAATGATCCGATCCAGCATCCAATCTGGGTAGTGTCCGTCACCGATGATCGGCACCAAGAAGTGCCGACCGTCTCGTGTTACCCACGCGACAACCGCCCTGTTTTGATGTTCTGTCTTGGTGCACCCGCGCTTACGTAGTTCGGCCTCGAAATCTTCGAGATTGAACAGCCTAAGCGCCATCTAGGCCGTTTGAAGCACGAACGTTCGGCTCTGAGTCTCCAGCATGCCCGACTCGGCAATTCGTGGAGCTTTCAATTGCCTCCGGAACTCCTCGAACGACGCAGCCGGGGCTACTGTCACCGTGATCCCATCGTCCAGCTTTAGAAGCAACTCGATTGCCGACGATACGTCATTGTATGCAGTTTTCGGGTCGCGGTTCGCGACCAACAGCCCTGGCAGATCGGTCGAGTAAAATACGTGGAGGCCGTCCCGAAGTTCGTATGTCACCTCAATCGTGGCGATTTTGGTGCGCATGGGAGATCTCCAACCATTGTCCTCCTGGCGGCGATGGTCTGGTGCATCGCCTTAACCAAAGGTTAATATCGCACCGTGCCGCGCCAGTCGCAAGTTGCTCCCATATCAGTGTCGCCGCCGGTGTCGGCCGCCGGTTGACACGGCCACGGGGATGACTATAGTCCCGCCTTCCCGGCGTGCCCTTGGGACTTAAGTCCGGGACGGGACAGAGAGAATTCCATGTTCGCGGTGATCGAGACGGGCGGCAAGCAGTACCGTGTCGCCAAGGACGACGTGATCAAGGTCGAGAAGCTGCCCGGCGAGGCCGGGGGCTCGGTTGCGTTCGACCGCGTCCTCATGGTCGGCGAGGGTTCGGCCGTCAAGGTCGGCGCCCCCACGGTCGCCGGCGCCAAGGTCACGGCCGAGATCGTCGAGCAGACCCGCGCCGACAAGATCATCGTGTTCAAGAAGATCCGTCGCAAGAACCACCGGCGCAAGAACGGCCATCGCCAGCACCAGACGGTGCTGCGCATCGTCGACATCGTCGCGGCCTGAGCGGCGGGCGAGGAGAAGCTCATGGCGCACAAGAAATCGGGCGGCTCGTCGCGCAACGGGCGCGATTCCCCGGGCCAGCGGCTCGGCGTCAAGATGTTCGGTGGCGAGCAGGCGCGCGCCGGCAACATCATCGTGCGCCAGCGCGGCACCAAGTTCCATCCCGGCGCCAACGTCGGCATGGGCAAGGATCACACCCTGTTCGCGACCGCCGACGGCAAGATCACCTTCAGCCGCGGCACAGGCGACCGTCAGTTCATCTCGATCGTCCCGCGGGACTAGGGTCGAGCCGCGCGCCGTCGCGTGAGCGTCCGGCCGCGGGCCGGGCGCGATGAAGTTCCTCGACGAAGCCAAGATTTACGTGCGGAGCGGCGACGGCGGTGCCGGCTGCCTCAGCTTCCGGCGCGAGAAGTACATCGAGTTCGGCGGCCCGGACGGGGGCGACGGCGGGCGCGGCGGCGACGTGGTGGCCGTGGCGGTGGCCAACCTCAACACCTTGATCGACTACCGCTACCAGCAGCACTTCAAGGCGCGCAACGGCCGCGGCGGCGCCGGGCGCAACCGGACCGGCGCGAACGGCGGCGACGTCGTGCTCAAGCTGCCCCCTGGGACCACGATCCTCGATGAGGACGGCGAGACCGTGCTGGCCGAACTCGCGCATCCCGGACAGCGAGTCGTGATCGCCCAGGGCGGCGCGGGCGGGCGCGGCAACGCCCACTTCAAGTCCTCGACCAACCGCACGCCCAGGCGCGCCGATCCCGGCATCGAGGGGGTCGAGATGACGCTTCGGCTGAGGCTCCGGCTGATCGCCGACGTGGGCCTTGTCGGCCTGCCCAACGCCGGCAAGTCGACGTTTCTCGCCGCCGTCAGCCGCGCCCGGCCCAAGATCGCCGACTACCCGTTCACGACGCTGCATCCCCAGCTCGGCGTCGCGCGGATCGACGACCGCGAGCTGGTGATCGCCGACATCCCGGGCCTGATCGAAGGCGCGCACGAAGGCGTCGGGCTCGGCACCCGGTTTCTCGGCCATGTCGAGAAGTGCGCGGTCCTGCTCCATATCGTCGACGGCACGTCCGACACTGTCGCCAAGGACTTCCGCGCGGTCCGCGCCGAGGTGACGGCCTACGGCCACGGCCTCTCCGCGAAGCCCGTGGTCGTCGCGCTCAACAAGATCGACGCGCTCGACTGGGCGGCGATCGCCAAGCGGCGGGGCGCCCTGAAGCGAGCGGTCCAGGCGCCCGTGCTCGCGATGTCGGGCGTCTCGGGCGCGGGCGTCGAGGCGGTGCTCCGGGCGCTCGCCGCCCGGGTGGCCGAAACCATGGAACACGCGGGATGACCGGCCGCCTCGCTGGCGCGCGGCGCGTCGTCGTCAAGATCGGCTCGGCGCTCCTGGTCGAGGGGCCGACGGGGCGCATACGGCAGGCCTGGCTCGAGGCCCTCGCCGAGGACGTGGCCGTGATGCGCGGGCGCGGCCAGGAGGTGCTGATCGTCACCTCGGGCGCGATCGCCGTCGGGCGCCGGCTGCTCGGCCTCGAGGCCAGGCCGCTCAGGCTCGAGGAGAAGCAGGCGGCGGCCGCGAGCGGCCAGATCCGGCTCGCCCACGCCTACCAGGAGGCGCTGGCGCGCCATGGCATCTCGGCCGCGCAGCTGCTGCTCACCCTCGATGATACCGAATCGCGCCGGCGTCACCTCAACGCGCGCGGCACCGTCGCGACCCTGCTCAAGCTCGGCGCCGTGCCGGTCATCAACGAGAACGACACCGTCGCGACCGCCGAGATCCGGTTTGGCGACAACGACCGGCTCGCCGCCCGCGTCGCCCAGATGGCCGAGGCCGATGCCCTGGTCCTGCTGTCGGACATCGACGGGCTGTACGACCGGGACCCGCGTTTTCACCCCGACGCCCGCCTGGTCGCCGAGGTTAACGCCGTCACTTCGACGATCGAGGCGATGGCGTCGGAGCCGCGGCCGGGCGATTCCTCGGGCGGCATGGTGACCAAGCTGGCCGCGGCCAAGATCGCGCTCGGCGCCGGCTGTCACATGGTCATCGCCGACGGCCGCGAGCCGCACCCGCTGGCCGCCATCGAGCGGGGCGGCCGCGCCACCTGGTTCGTGGCCCAGGGCAACCCGCGCACCGCGCGCAAGCGCTGGATCGCCGGGTCGCTGCGGCCGGCCGGGGCGCTCGCCGTCGATGCCGGCGCGGCGCGCGCGCTCCAGGCGGGCAAGAGCCTGTTGCCCGCGGGCGTCACGCGCGTCGAGGGCAGCTTCGGCCGAGGCGACGCGGTGCGCGTCGTCGATCCCGGCGGGCAGGAGATCGCGCGCGGGCTGATCGCCTACGCGAGCGCCGACGCGGCCCGCATCGCCGGCCACAAGAGCCGTGAAATAGAAGCGATTCTCGGCTACCGTGGCCGCGAGGAAATGATCCACCGAGACGACCTGGTCGTCGTAGAGCCATGAACGCCGCCCTGCCCGCCGCCGAGCGCGGCTTCAACCTCAGCGCCATGGCGCGCGCCGCGCGCGTGGCCCAGGGAAGACTCGCTCTCGCGCCGACCGAGGCCAAGGATCGCGCTCTGCGGTCCGCCGCCGCCGCGCTGCGGCGCTCGGCCGAGAGCATCCTCGCCGCCAACGCGGCCGACCTCGCGCATGTCCGCGACGCCGGCGCGAGCGGCACCTTGCTCGACCGGCTGTCGCTTGATGCCGAGCGCGTCGAGGCCATGGCGGCCGGGCTCGAGGCGATCGCCGCGCTGCCCGACCCGGTCGGCAGCGTGCTCGCCGAATGGACGCGGCCCAACGGGCTTCGCATCGCTCGGGTCCGCGTGCCGCTCGGTGTTGTCGGGATCATCTACGAGGCGCGGCCCAACGTGACCGCCGACGCCGCCAGCCTGTGCCTGAAGGCCGGCAACGCCGCGATCCTCCGCTGCGGCGGCGACAGCTTCGAATCCAGCCACGCGATCCTGGCCGCGCTCCACGAGGGCCTCGCCGAGGCCGGTTTGCCGCGCGACGCCGCGCAGCTCGTCCCGACGCGCGAGCGCGCGGCGGTCGGCCAACTGCTCGCCATGGACGACCTGATCGACGTGATCGTGCCGCGCGGCGGCCGCGGACTGATCGAGCGGGTCAAGGCCGAAAGCCGGATCCCCGTCCTCGCCCACCTCGACGGCAATTGCCACGTCTACGTCGATCGCGCCGCCAATGTCGCCATGGCTGCCCGTATCGCGCTCAACGCGAAGATGCGGCGCACCGGCGTCTGCGGCGCCATGGAAACCCTGCTGCTCGACCGGGCGCTGGCGCCCGAGGCCATGACGTCGATCATCCGGCCGCTCCTGGAGGCGGGCTGCGAGCTGCGCGGCGACGCCACGTTGCGCGCGCTCGATGCGCGCGTCCGCCCCGTGAGCGTCGCCGACTGGGACACCGAGTATCTCGACGCCATCCTCGCCGTCGGCGTGGTCGATGGCGTCGAGGGCGCGATCCGCCACATCGAGCGCCACGGCTCGCGCCACACCGACTCGATCGTCACCGACGATGCCGCCGCCGCCGAGCGGTTCCTCGCCGAGGTCGACAGCGCCATCGTGCTGCACAACGCCTCGACTCAGTTCGCCGACGGCGGCGAGTTCGGCATGGGCGCCGAGATCGGCATCGCCACGGGCCGGCTGCACGCGCGCGGCCCCGTCGGCGCCGAGCAGCTCACGACCTACAAGTACGTCGTGCGCGGCGCCGGGCAGACGAGACCCTGAACCTGGCGTACCAGAGACAACGACTCGTGCGACGCGCCGACGCGCTCACCCCGACCCTCTCCCACAAGGGGAGAGGGAATCGATCGCGGCGCGACGAGAAATCACCCTCTCCCCCGGTGGGAGAGGGAGGCGTGACGAGGGATGCCCCCCTCGTCACGCATCGCGGAGCGATGGGAGGGTGAGGGGAAGCACGCACGGATCGATACTCACGGATCGCGGCATGAGCGTGGCGCCGCCCATCGAGCGTCGCCCTCGTCACGACCCTGTGACTCCGACCGAGGCGCTGCGCGCCGCGTTCGGCTCCGGCCGGCTGCCGTGCCGGCGGATCGGGCTGCTCGGTGGCTCGTTCAACCCGGCGCACGAGGGGCATCGGCACGTCAGCCTGTGGGCCATGCGCGCGCTCGGGCTCGACGAGGTCTGGTGGTTGGTCAGCCCGCAGAACCCGCTCAAGCCCCGGCGCGACATGGCCGATCTGGCGGCACGCGTCGCCAGCGCCCGCGCCGCCGCCCGCCACGCCCGCATCCGGGTCGGGGCGCTCGAAAGCCTGATCGGCACCATGTACACCGTCGATACCCTCGCCTGGCTGCGCCGAAGCAGCCCGCGGACCCGTTTCGTCTGGCTCATGGGTGCCGACAACCTGGCGCAAATCCATTGTTGGGAGGGCTGGACACGGATCTTTCACGCCGTGGCGATTGCAGTGCTCGACCGGCCTACCTATTCTCTAAGGGCGACCGCGAGCGTCGCCGCCAGGCGGTTTGCCCGGCGGCGGCGGCGCGGACGCGAGGCAAAGTTGCTCGCGGCGGCCTCGCTTCCGGCCTGGATCTTGCTCCACGGCCGAAGGCACGCGGCCTCGGCGACGGCAATCCGCGCCAGCGCGCGCACGGCTTGAGGAGGACAGCACCATACGTAGGAAGAACGGTCACGCCCGGGACGTCGGCTTGGTGGACCTGACCCGGCGCGTTCTCGAGGACGGCAAGGCCGATCGCATCGTGACGATCGACCTCGCCGGCAAGTCCACCGTGGCGGACGCCTTCGTCATCGCGTCCGGCTATTCCCAGCGTCAGATCGACGCGCTCACCGAACGCCTCGTCGAGGGAGTCAAGGGAACGCCCTGGCGCGTCCAGGGGGTCGAGGGCCGCCCGGCGTGCGACTGGGTGCTCATCGACCTGGGCGATGTTGTCGTCCACCTGTTCCGGCCCGAGACGAGGGCGCTCTACAACCTGGAAAAGATGTGGGCGGTGGACCTGCCCGAGGGCGGCATGGCGGCCGCGGTCTGACCCGCCGGCCCCCGGGCGGCTTCGCGCTCGCGATCGTCGCGGTCGGTCGCGCCCGCGACGGCCCTGAGGCCGTGCTGACGGGGCATTACCTCAAACGCTTGCCGTGGCCCGCCAGCGTCGTCGAGGTGCGCGAGGCCGCCGACCGTCCCGACCGGCGCCGCCGCGAAGGCGAGGCGCTGCTGGCCGCCCTGCCCCAGGGCGCGACCATGGTGGCGCTGGACCGCCAGGGAAAGCCCTTTACGAGCGAGGATTTCGCCCAACACCTGCGCCACTGGCGCGATTCCGGGGTCGCGGAGATCGCCTTCGTCATCGGCGGCGCCGATGGGCTCGACCCGGCCGTGCTGGAGCGCGCCGACCTCGCCTTGTCGCTCGGTCCCTTGACCTGGCCCCACCTACTCGCCCGCGCAATGCTCGCCGAGCAGCTCTACCGGGCCTCGAGCCTGCTCGCGGGGCATCCCTACCATCGCTGACGATCGCGAAAGGGCGCATGGACCTCGAAAACCCGCGGGAAAGTTACCGATCATTGGTAGGGGCTGCTATAACGTGCCCCTCATGAATCAGTCCGTCAGGCGGCCGCGCCCGGTCGTGCTTTGCGTGCTCGACGGTTGGGGCGAGGCCGACGTCCCCGGTCCGAACGCGATCCGCGACGCCCGCACGCCGACCTGGGACCGGCTAATGGCGACTTGCCCGCATGGGCTGCTCGACGCCTCCGAGCACCACGTCGGGCTGCCCGCAGGCCAGATGGGCAACTCGGAGGTCGGCCACATGAACCTCGGCGCCGGTCGGGTCGTGTTCCAGGACCTGCCGCGCATCGACCGGGCGATCGCCGACGGCTCGCTTGCCCGCCACCCGGTCCTCGTCGACCTGGCCGCCCGGCTGCGCGCGAGCGGCGGAGCATGCCATCTCATGGGCCTGCTTTCCCCTGGGGGCGTGCACAGCCACCAGGACCATATGGCGGCGCTCGCCCGCATCCTGGCCGAGGCCGGCGTGCCTGTGCGTGTCCAAGCCCTTCTCGACGGCCGCGACACGCCGCCGCGCAGTGCCCAGGGCTACCTGGCCGCGTTCGAGCGGGCGGTCGCCGGCCACGACGTGTCGATCGCCACGGTCATCGGGCGCTACTACGCGATGGACCGCGACAAGCGTTGGGAGCGGACCGAGCGCGCGTTCCGAGCGCTGGTCGAGCGTGACGGGGAGCACGCGCCGAGCGCCGCCGAGGCCGTCGCCATGGCCTACGCGCGCGGCGAGTCCGATGAATTCGTGGCGCCGACCATCATCGGCGGCTTCGCCGGCATGAAGGACGGCGACGGCCTGGTCATGGCCAACTTCCGGGCCGACCGCGTGCGCCAGCTCCTCGCGGCCCTGCTCGACCCCGGGTTCGCGGGATTCACCCGCCGCCCCGTCGGCTTCGCCGCGGCGGCCGGCATGGTCGCGTACGCCAGCGCGCTCAGCCGGTTTCTCGTCACCCTGTTCCCGTCGATCGAGCTCGGCCACACCTTCGGCGAGGTGGTCGCGGAGGCGGGGCTGCGTCAGCTCCGCATCGCCGAGACCGAGAAGTACGCGCACGTCACGTTCTTCTTCGGCGGCGGCCGCGAGGAGCCCTACCCCGGCGAGGACCGGATTCTGGTCCCTTCGCCCAAGGTCGCGACCTATGACCTGGCCCCCGCCATGTCCGCCCCCGAGGTCACCGACCGGCTGGTCGCGGCGATCGACGCCGGCACCTACGACGTGATCGTCGTCAACTACGCCAACGCCGACATGGTCGGACATACCGGCGACCACCGCGCGGCCGTCGCCGCGATCGAGGCGGTCGACGCCTGCCTCGGGCGTCTGGCCGAGGCGGTCGAGCGCGCGGGCGGCGCGCTGCTGATCACGGCCGATCATGGCAACGCCGAGCAGATGTTCGACGCCGCGACCGGCCAGCCGCACACCGCGCACACCTCGAACCGAGTACCGGTGATCCTGCAGGGCGCGCCCGCCACGGCCCGGCTGCGCGACGGGCGCCTGGCCGACGTGGCGCCGACCCTGCTCGCGCTGCTGGGCCTGCCCAAGCCGGCCGAGATGACCGGTCAAACTCTCATGTCGTCGCGCGCCGCGCCCGC
>JBBDQV010000164.1:15784-20646 GCA_040905845.1 Alphaproteobacteria bacterium
GCCGGCGCGCCGCCTGCGTGCCTGACCGCGCGCGATTGGTCTTGGCCGTGGCCGCGCTCCTGGCTTGCGCGGCCGGCGGCGCCGTGGCGCAGGATCAGCCGGCGCCCGATCAACGCCTGGCCGACGTCGAGGAACGCCTCGACGCGGCACGCGAGGAACAAAGCCTTTACGCCGACGACGTGAGCGCGCTCAACGTCCGCCTCGCCGAGCTCGGCCGCGAGCTCGTCGCGCGCGCCGCCGAGGTGCAGCGCATGGAGGCGGCGGTGATGACCGTCGAGGCTCGCCTCGCGAAACTCAAGGCCACCGAGGCGGAGCGAACGGCGGCCCTGGCGGCGCGCCGCGACACGCTTTCGGCGCTGGTCTCGGCGCTTCTGGGGCTGGCGCGGCGACCGCCCGAGGCACTCGTCGCCATGCCCGGCACGCTCGCCGACGTCCGTCACACGGGTCTTCTGCTCGCGGCCCTCGTCCCCGAGCTCGGCGCCGAAGCCGCTTCGCTCGACGCCGACCTGAGATCGCTCGCCTCGCTGCGCGTGAGCTTGGCGGAGGAGCGCGACGCGCACGGCCAGGCCATCGCCAGGCTGACCGAGGGTCGCGAGCGCGTCACGGCGCTGCTGACGGAGACCGCCGAGCTTCGGGCAGCCCGGCTCGGCGATCGCCGCGACGCCGCCCAACGCGCCGCCGCGCTCGCCGCCGAGGCCCAGGACCTCAAGGCCCTGATCGCGGCTCTGGCCGAGGCGGAACCGGCGGTGGTGGCCGAGCCCGAGCTCGCGGAGGGCGTCCTGGGATCGGCGGGAACCGGGGCCATTCCCGTGCCGGCGGGCAAGCCGGCGCCCTCGACCGGGGCGGTGGCGGCTGGCACTTCCGCTCCGGTGGTGACCGAGACCGTCGTCATGGAGCCGAGCGAGTCCGGCTCTGGCGCCATCGTATCCCTTGCGCCTTCGCCGAAGTTGCCCGCCGTGGGCGACATCGTGCGCCGGTTCGGCGAGCCCGGCGAGGACGGCCAGATCAGCCGGGGCCTCGTCATCGCCACGACGCTCCGGGCCCAGGTCGTCGCGCCGCGCGCCGGCGAGGTCGTCTACGCGGGGCGGTTCAAGAATCTCGGGGAACTCTTGATCATCGCTCACGGCGACGAATATCATTCGGTGTTGGCGGGCTTCGCGAGGATCGACGCGGTGGTGGGCCAGCGCGTCTCGGTCGGCGAGCCGGTCGGCGTCATGGGAGACGCCGAGGGCGAAACGTCGCTCTATGTCGAGTTGCGACGGGCCGGCGAGCCCGTCGACCCCTTGCCGTGGCTCAGCACGGCCCAGAACGAGGACGGTAGCTAATGCAGATCGTGAGATTACTTGCGGTGGTCGGCCTGGCCTGGGCCGGCATCGCGATGGCGTCGGATCGGGCGCACGCGGCGAGCAACGAGACGTACCGCCAGCTCAACCTGTTCGGTGACGTCTTCGAGCGCGTGCGCGCCGACTACGTCGAGGAAGTGACCGACAGCCAGCTCATCGAGGCCGCGATCAACGGCATGCTGAGCGCGCTCGACCCCCACTCGAGTTATCTCAATCCCGAGAACTTCGAGGAGATGCAGGTCCAGACGAAGGGCGAGTTCGGCGGGCTCGGCATCGAGGTCACCATGGAAAACGGCGTCGTCAAGGTCGTCTCGCCGATCGACGACACGCCCGCGTTCCGCGCCGGCATCCAGGCCGGGGACCTGATCACCAGCCTCGACGGCGAGCCGGTGATGGGCCTGACGCTGTCCGAGGCGGTCGAGCGCATGCGCGGGCCGGTCGATACGCCGATCACCCTGACGATCGTGCGCGAGGGCGTCGACGCGTCGTTCGACGTCACGCTGAAGCGCGACGTGATCCAGATCCAGTCGGTCCGCTCGCGCCTCGAGGACACCATCGGCTACATCCGCATCACCCAGTTCAGCGAGCGGACCGAACTCGGCGTCAAGGAGGCCATGGACACGTTCAAGCGCGAGCTCGGCGACCGCCTCGAGGGCGTGGTCATCGACCTGCGCAACAACCCGGGCGGCCTGCTCGACCAGGCCGTCGCGGTGTCCGACGCGTTCCTCGACAAGGGCGAGATCGTCTCGACCCGGGGCCGCCGGCCCGACAGCATCCAGCGCTTCAACAGCCGGCCCGGCGACGAAGCCGAAGGCCTGCCGATGGTCGTCATGATCAACAGCGGCTCCGCCTCGGCGTCCGAGATCGTCGCCGGCGCATTGCAGGACCATCGCCGGGCGATCGTGCTCGGCACGCGCTCGTTCGGCAAGGGCTCGGTCCAGACGATCATCCCGCTCGGCGCGAGCGGCGCGATCCGCCTGACCACGGCGCGCTACTTCACGCCGGCCGGGCGCTCGATCCAGGCGCTCGGCATCGATCCCGACATCCTGGTCGAGCAGGCCCGGCTCGAGCCGGTCGAGGCTGGGCTCGAACGCCACGAGGCCGATCTGCGCAACATCCTGACCAACGGCCAGAACGGGGCCGAGGAAGAAGCCTCGCCGGAGCCGGAGCCGGGCGCCGAGGCCGAAGAACAGACCGACGTGGGGCTCGAGGACTACCAGCTCGCGCGCGCGCTCGACCTGTTGCATGGCATCGCGCTCTACCGGGCCCAGCTCGCCGTCAACTAGCCGGGCGGGCGAGGTGAGCGGGCATGCTGCCGTATCGCCCGTGCGTCGGGCTGTTCCTGTTCAACCGCGCCGGCCTAGTGTTCGTCGGCGAGCGCGACGACATGCCCGGCGCCTGGCAGATGCCCCAGGGCGGCATCGACAAGGGCGAGGCGCCGGCCGAGGCGGCGTTGCGCGAGCTCGGCGAGGAGGTCGGGACCACGGCGGCCGAAATCGTCGCCGAGACGCGCGACTGGCTCGCCTACGACCTGCCGCCGCACCTGCTAGGGCGCGTCTGGGGTGGCCGCTATCGGGGCCAGCGCCAGAAATGGTTCGCGCTCCGTTTCATCGGCGAGGACCGCGACATCGCGCTCGACGCAAAGCCACACCCGGAGTTCGTCGCCTGGCGCTGGGCCGAGGCACACCACCTGCCCGCGCTCACCGTCGGCTTCAAGCGCGCGATCTACGAAAAGGTCATCGAGGAGTTCGGCCCGCTGCTGATTGGCTCGTCAGGCTATCCGTCCGGAGCCGCGTGATCGGTCGAGCTGTCGCCGTTCTTTGCGACAGGCTTGTCATTCCTTATGACGATATCCGAACGTTTGTAGACACTTCTTCCCTTAAGTTTCTTGGCGGGTTGCTTCACGCCGAACGTGTGCGTTCGACCTCCCCCCGCATCCCCAGCGGAACTCTTTTGGTACGTCCAATCACCCTTCTCAAGATTCACGACGTCGACACGCCAGATCACAACAGGTCGTCCTGGTTCTATAGATTCTGTTGGATCTACTAGGTAACGCCATATAATACCAGGGGGCAGTGACGATGACCGCTTACCTCATGCTTCGAGACGCCGGCTTCGCCGGCTCCTCAGCATGAGGTAAGGGGTTGTGGCTATGGGAAAAACCTCGTCCTGAGGAGCGCCCAAAGGGCGCGTCTCGAAGGACAGGCTACGAGTCAACCTCAGGGGCTCTTGGTATAATGTACCAACCTGGGTGATCATAGTGTGATTGGATATCCCATTGCCGCTTGCTTCCCTTGCTTTCCAAACAGTGCGCTGGAATTGGGTTCACTCCTGATCCCCGACGCCTCAAGTCAGGGAACCGTTGCTGTGCGGTATCGACGTTGCGATGTTTTTCGTAGGCGCTGACGGCGTCAAGCGCCTTCGTCCCAAAGATTCCGAGGATCGCGCTAAACACGTTGGCCTGCTCGAAGTAGAGATCGACGAGATCGACCAATTGCTTCTCGATGTAGAAGACCGCCTTTCGAATCGCGGCGACGTCGAGCCCGGGCGGCAGAGGCACGGAATGGTCGAAGTCAGCGGCTCGCGGCATACCGTGGATGTACCGATGAGGACAAATCGGCCAAGAGGGGAATCGAAAGCTCCGCCATCGCATAGTATTCTTCATTGGACTCGATGCCGATCGCATCGATGCCGCAAGCCTTGGCGGCAGCAATCGTGGAGCCCGAGCCCATAAACGGATCGAGTACGATCCCGTGCCCCATGGGCAGGCTTGCACTCACGACTTGTCGTAGAAAGCTCTGTGGCTTGAGCGAAGGATGAGGCGCGATCTCGCGTTCGCGACCGCGGGCCGGCGCTGAATAGATTAGGTCGCGAAAGGGCTGCTCTGGTGAGATGCGGCGAAGCCCTCCAGTTCCCCATCTGCGAAGATTGTCCTGGACGCGGCCTTGGCACGGCTTACGAAAGAGACCCCAGGGCTCCCAGCACGACCGCGGCATGACCGAGACGTCGGGGAACTCGTCGTGAGCGTTCTTAGGCCGGTCGCCACCACGCAGCGTGTGGACGACGCGAATGATCTCGCCGCGCTTCTCGAATCCCGCCCCGATGAACGGCTCATAGACCAAATATGAAACCAGCGGGTTCGTGGCGACGAACACATGGGCACCCGGAACGACAACCCGATGGAGCAGCCGAGAGAACTCGGCGAAGAATTCTCTCAAAGTAGCCTTGTGGACGTCCGACAGAACCGTGAACCGTGGCAGCGGCCGACGCTGATGCCCATCGAAGGAGGGTGGAATGCGCCAACCCCCCCACGCTTTGCCCGCATCTTGGCCAGTTCGGCCTCCGTATACTCGAGGAGGCCATATGGCGGATCGGTCACGACCGCGTGGACTGAGTCTGGGGCCGCCGAACTGAGCCAAGTGAAGGCATCGCCTAGGAAAAGCCGATAGCCTGGGTCCTGGGGCCTAGCCCGAATTATTCATCGCGGCACTGATATTGGGTTGGCGGATGTAGCGTAAG
>JBBDQV010000165.1:0-2984 GCA_040905845.1 Alphaproteobacteria bacterium
CACCAACAGGCCGGACATATGACCGCAAGCAACCGCTCAATCGTTCATCCCTTCGGACCTTGCAGGCCGGGGCCCGTCCACATATGGATTCCCGGTTCCGGCCTGTGGCCGGCCCGGGCATGACAACGTTGGATTATGGATCAAGACATAAGCGTGCCGGCATGATTCGCGGCGCCCGCGCTCAGTCACGCGCGCGGCGCGCTTTCGGCTGTGCTCGATACGCCTCGGCGCGGTCGGCGAG
This sequence comes from Alphaproteobacteria bacterium, assembly GCA_040905845.1. GTDB lineage: Bacteria > Pseudomonadota > Alphaproteobacteria > SP197 > SP197 > VGDP01. Next base: position 242 of record JBBDQV010000165.1, read on the forward strand.
GCGCCTCAGTACGTCGATGGCGGCGGCGATCTCGCCCGCCTCGAATCCTTCGGCGAACGTGGCGGCGACGTCGTGGACGCGCGCGTCCATGGCGGCGAATGTGTCTTGGCCCTTGGCCGTGAGGCGGACCAGCTTCGAGCGCTTGTGGCGCGGGTTGGCGACGAACTCGACGATCCCCTCGGCCGCGAGCTTATCGGCGATCCGCTGGATGCGCTGGCGCGCCACGGGCCGGGCGCGCGCGAGCTCCGGAACCGTTTGCGCCCCCTCGCGCGCGAGCGAGCGCATGAGCCCCCAGGTGCCGCCGCCCCACGCCGACACGGCGCCCATGCGCTTGCCGGCCGCGCGCAGCTTGAAGAACGTCGACGCGACGGCGCTGATCAGCTCGACCAGGTCGGCGCCGCGCCCGGTCACAGCCAGCGACGAACTTTCGCCTTGTACGCCCGGTAGTCGGCGCCGAACTTGCGTTCTAGATAGGACTCTTCGCGCGCGATCACGCCGATGTCGAGCACCGCGAACAGGGGCACGACCCCGCCGATCATCCAGGCGCTGTCGACCAAGACCGCGATGCCGAGAGTGCCGAGCAGGAGCCCGACATAGATCGGGTTGCGGCTGATCCGGTACGGCCCCTCGGTGACCAGCACCGTGGTCGGCCGGTAGGTCGGCACGTTGGTCCCGGCACGCACGAAGAGCCGCACGCAGGTGGCGACCAGGGCGAGGCCGGCGGCGAGGACGCCGCCGCCGGCGACGACCTGGATCGTGGAGTCGAGCAAGGGCGCGGGCCACAGCCCATCGAGCCCGAGCGTCACCGCCAGCGCGCCGAGCACGATGAGCGGCGGCGGGGCGATCACGCCCGGGCTGTCCTTGACCGCGTCGTTCATGCGCGATGGCCATGGTCGAGCATGGCGTCAAGTATACGCCTCTGATCCGCGTCGAGCACGCCGTAGAGCGCGTCGAACGACGGCCGGATGTCGCGCAGCGCCGCGAGCCCCGCCCAGGTCGCCTCCTGGTCGCCGCGGATGTCGAGCGCGTCGCGCGCCGCGGCCATGGCGTGGTCCATGTGGACCACGTCGCCTTCGCCGCGCAGCCGCGCGGGGGTCCCCGCGCGCCGTGGCGACGTGCTACGGTCCGCGCACGGGGGAGGACAATCCATGGCTGCGCCGTTCGCGCTCGACGGCAGGGTCGCGCTCGTCACCGGCGCCTCGCGCGGGCTCGGCTGGGCGATGGCGCGCGGGCTCGCGCGCGCCGGTGCTCATGTCGTGCTCAACGGCCGCGATGCGGCCCGGTTGGAAGCGCGCGCGGCCGAGCTCGAGGCCGAGGGGCGCTCCGCCTCGGCGGCGCCGTTCGACGTAACCGACGCCAAGGCCGCCATCGCCGCGGTCGAATCGGTGGTCGCGACCCACGGCCGGCTCGACATCCTGGTCAACAACGCCGGCATCGGGGTACGCGCCCCGCTCGCCGAGGTCACCGACGCGTCCTGGCAACAGGTGATCGACGCCGACCTGACCGCGTGCTTCCGGCTCGCGCGCGAGGCGGCCAAGCCGATGGTCGCCCGGCGCTGGGGCCGCATCGTCATGAATGCCTCGATCATGGCCCAAATCGCGCGCCCCTCGATCCCCGCGTACGTCGCGGCCAAGGGCGGGTTGGTCGCGCTGACCCGCGCGCTCGCGGTCGAGCTCGCGCCGCACAACGTCACCTGCAACGCGATCGCGCCGGGTTACTTCGCGACCGATATGACCGAGACTTTGCGCGGCCAGTCGGCGTTCGACGCCATGATCAAGTCGCGTACGCCGATGGGCCGCTGGGGCGATCCGGACGAGCTCGCCGGCCCGGCCGTCTTCCTCGCGTCCGAGGCGGCGTCCTACGTCACCGGTCACACGCTGACCGTTGACGGCGGCCTGGTCGCGGCGCTGTGACGGCAACGGCCATGGCGGGGATCGCGCTCGTCACCGGAGCCTCGAGCGGCATCGGCGCGGCGACCGCCGAAGCCCTGGTCGACGCGGGCTACCAGGTCATCGCCGCCGGACGCCGGGTCGACCGGCTGGCCGAGCTCGCCGATCGGGTCGGCCCGGCGATGCATCCGTTGCGTCTCGACGTTGGCGAGTCGAGCTCGGCCGCCACCCTGGTGGATCGTCTGCCGCCCGAGCTCGGTGCCGTCGATGTCCTGATCAACAACGCCGGCCACGACGTGGGCGGGCGTCGGCGGTTCGACGAAGGCGACCTTGCCGACTGGGAAGCGATCATCGACACCAACGTGCTGGGCCTGATGCGGGTGACCCACGCGATCCTGCCCGGCATGCTGGCGCGCAAGCGCGGCCACGTCGTCAACGTCGGCTCGGTCGTGGGACGGCTGGGCTACGCCGGCGGCACCGCCTACGCCGCGAGCAAGTTCGCCGTGCGCGGGTTCACCGAGAGCCTGCGCAAGGACTGTCGCGGCACCGGCGTGCGCGTCAGCGAGGTCGCGCCCGGGCTGGTGCGCACCGGCTTCGCCGCGGCGCGCTGGCACGGCGACGCGGACAAGGCGAAGGCGTTCTACGACGGGGCCAAGGACGGAGCGCTCGCGCCCGAGGACATCGCGCGCGTCATCGTCTTCGTCGTCACCCAGCCCGCGGGCGTGACGGTCAGCGAGATCGCCGTCGAGCCATCGGGCGAACCGGGCGCCTGATGCATCGGGGCGTTGGGATTGGTTCAAGCGACGCGCGGACCCTCGGGTCGATGCCCGAGGGCAGGCGCGCTACCCCCCCCC
>JBBDQV010000165.1:2994-9933 GCA_040905845.1 Alphaproteobacteria bacterium
ACGCGACCATCGGCGGCGGCCCGGCGACAAACCCCAACGGCGTGCCCTCGATCGCAATCAGTGGCTTGGGCGATTTCGGCCGCGGTCCCGCGGCGTCCGACGGCGGGACCGTCGGGTGGATGCCCGTGGGCAGGCGCGCTACCCCCCCCCGCGACGCGGGGGGCATGACGAGGGATGCCCCCCTCGTCACGCTGCGTCGCGCCTCTCCCACAAGGGGAGAGGGGGGGATTATGGTGTAGCCGCACGGCCCCGACGGCTCGCTGCGCCCGAAGCTCGACGCGGCGCTTGCCCTACTCACGGGCCGGTTCGGCTACCGTCGGGCACAGCCCGCCACCACCGCGCGCGGCCCGGTGAACGAGCGCCCCGGACCCGAGCACGAGGAGCAGATGCGCGAGCACGCCCTGCGCGGCGAGACGATCGAGGCCATCAATCTGGCGCGCGCGCTACGGCTACAACCTCACGGAGGCGAAGCGGTTCGTCGAGGAGCTCAAGGCCCAGAGCGGCGCGCGCACCCCGCGCGAAAGCCTGACGCCGGGCTGAGGGCGTCATACCGTGGCGCCAAAATTCGGATTCTTCAGAGTGTCATCCCAGGGCGCCGCGACAGCGGCGAACCGGGGAACCAGGGCCGCACGTCCAGGCGGCTGGCTGGATGCCCGGTTCCGGCCTACGGCCGGCCCGGGCATGACAACGATGGTATATGGGTCAAGAAACAAGCGCGGCGGTATCAGTACGCCGAGGGATAGGACGCGAGCGACGTCGCCGCCCCGAGGGTGGCCCAGTCCTGCGTCACGGCCGGGGCGAGCATGCCCGCGGCGAAGATCGGCGCCTCGTCGAGCACCAGGTCGATGTCCGAGCCCTTCTTCTTGATGCGGGTGCGGACCCAAGCGCCGAGCGTGTCGTACCAAAGCGAGAACTTTAGGTCGCCCGCGGTGTCGTAGCGTCGGGCCAGCACGTCGCGCCGGTCGGTATCGATCGTCTCGCGCGCCCCGGCGACGAAGTCGACCGCGATCAAACGCCCCTTCGAGGCATCGAGCAGCAGCGACTGGTTGACCGTATCGGGATGCCAGTAGCTGAGCGGCAGCACGTCGGCCGGCGCCGTGAAGCTGCCTTTGGTCCCCTCGACCGCGAGTCCATTGGCGCTGGGGCGGGCGGTCATATGGTATTCCTTGCCGTCGTCGTCGGTGCGCCCGTCCAGCGCGGCCAAGCGGCCGTCGCGCCACAGCTCCTCGCTCTCGTGCCGGTAGCGGAACAAGGTGACGAAGCCGAACTTGACCTTGGCCTCCATCGCGACACGAACGCGCAGCGCATCGCCCTCGCGCTGGTAGACGACGCGGCCTTCGCCGATCCGATCGCCCGAGCGCATGACCGCGAAGTGTGCCGCGGTCTCGGCGGCCCAGGTGGGCCGCGTCAGCGACCCGGCGGCGGCCAGGCACGCACCGGCGACGGCGAAACGCAGTACGCCGCGTCGATCAGCGAGCAACCGTTCAGGGACTGGCCGCATGACCTGCTCCCCCTCTGCCAGGGCGCCTGGCGCTTCGCGCTCTTCGGCTCCTGCCCGGACGGTGAAGGAAGTGTAAACGAAGCCGGGGCCGGGCGCCAACCCAGAAATCCCGGATCCGGAGGACGGAGAATGAGGGGTTAAACGTGCCGCGAAGGCTGCGGCGGCCCGAACATCTCGGTGTTCAGAACGGCAGGCCCGCCTCGCGCAACAGCTCCTTCGCGTAGCGGATCGGCACGGCGTAGGTGATGCCGCTCGGCTCGCTCAGCACGTTTTCCTTGGACGACTTGACGAACACGCTCGAGATGATGCCGACGACCTCGCCGGTCGCGGCCCGGTAGAGCGGGCTGCCGCTGTTGCCGGGGAACGCGGTGGCGTCGAGCTGGAAGACGTAGAAGTCCTCCTCGCGCAGACGCTTGATCATGGCGACGTCGAGCTGGCTCGGATCGACCGCCGGGATGGCGATCGGCGTCCACGCCGCGACGATGCCCCGGTGGGTCGCCGGAAAAAGCCCGAGCACCGCGCCGATCGGAAAGCCGGTGAAGGCGATCTCGTCGCCCTCGGCGAGAAGACTGTCATCGCCGAGGTCGAGCGTGGGCAGCGGCGGACCCTCGATCGCCAGCACGGCGACGTCGTGGGCGGCGTCGCCGGCCACGACGATCGCCTCGCGCATTTCGGCGTCGCGGCCGATCCCGACCAGGACGACCAGGCGCTGCCGATCGCCGTCGCCCCCGGCATCGGCGACGACGTGGAGATTGGTCAGCACGTGACGCCCGTCGCCGACCGCGAAGCCGGTCCCGAGCAGGGCGGCTGGTGGGCGCCTGGTGGCAAGGAACGTGGCGACGCCGACGATCGCGGGCTTGACCCTGACCACGGTGACGGCGAGGCTTTCGGCGCCGCCTTCACCCGGGCCCAGGCCGAACAAGACGGCGAGGACCGCGCCGACGACGAAGCGCCGGCGCGCCCTCACGCCACCCCCGCGGCGCGCCGGACGGGCGCCGCGTCGGCGGCGCGAACGTCGTGGACCTGGCGCAGGAACGCCTCGAACATCATGAGGGCCCACAGCGCGCCGCCGCGATCGGAAGCGCCGGTCTGGTGCTCGTCGACCAGGCGTTCGACCGCCGCCATGTCGAAAAACCCCGTCTCGGCGAGCCGACGGCTCGTCAGCGCGGCGCGCAGCCGGTTCGCGAGCGGGCCCCGGAACCACGTCGCGAGCGGCACGGCGAACCCCATCTTGCGGCGGTACAGAAGATCGTGCGGCAGCCGGGGCTCCATGGCGCGCTTCAACAGGACCTTGCCCTCGCGCCCGGCGAGCTTGAGCGAGCGCGGCAGCGTCGCCGCCCACGCCATCAGCCCGTGGTCGAGCCACGGCACGCGGACCTCGAGCGAGTGCGCCATGCTCGCCCGGTCGACCTTCACCAGGATGTCGCCGGGCAGGTAGGTGTGCATGTCGGTGTATTGCACGCGCGCGAGGTCGTCGTCGGTCGGCGCGCGCCGCATCGGCCCGGTGATCGCCTCGATCGCGCGGTAGCCCTGAAGCTCGCGCCGGAGCACGGGCCCGACCAGGCGATCGCGCAGTCCGTCGTCGATGGTCGCGACCGAGCGGAAGTACGACGTGACCGGATCGAGCGCGAGCTGGGCGAGCGTCGGCTTGAGCCGCAGGGCGCTCGGCACGCCGGGGCCGTCCGGCCACAGCCGCGCGCCGAGGCCGAAGCCCGCGCGCCCCAGCGCGCCGGGCAGCCACGCGCGCGCCCGGTTCTCCTCGACATGCCAGCGATAGCGCGCGTAGCCGCCGAACACCTCGTCGCCGCCGTCGCCCGACAGCGCCACCGTCACCCGCTCGCGGGCGAGGCCGCAGACCCGGTAGGTCGGGATGGCGGAGGAATCGGCGAACGGCTCGTCGTAGATCGTGGCCAGCCGGTCGATGACGTCGAAGTCGTCGATATCGACCCGGCGCACGTGGTGGCGCGTGCCGTAGCGGCGCGCGACCGCCTCGGCATAGCCCGACTCGTCGTACGCCGCCTCGCCGAAGGCGATCGAGCAGGTCTCGACCGGCTCGGCCGAGAGCGCGGCCATGGCCGTGACGACGGCGCTGGAATCGACGCCGCCGCTCAGGAACGCGCCGAGCGGAACCTCGGCGATCAGGCGAAGCCGCACCGCCTCGGCGAGCTCGGCGCCGAGCGCCGCCACGGCGTCCGCCTCGCTGGTCGGGCGCGTGGCGGAAAAATCCACGTCCCAATAGCGTTCGGGCGTCGGCTCCGGCCGGCCGCGGCGCCACGCCAGCCTGTGGGCCGGCGCGAGCTTGCGAACGCTCGCGTAGATCGACTTCGGGTCGGGCACGTAGCCGAGCGCGAGATAGTCCTCGACGGCGGTCGGGTCGAGCGCGCGCGAGAGCGTGGGCTCGAGCAGCAGCGCCTTGAGCTCCGAGCCGAGCAGCACGCGCCCGTCGGCGAGCGGCGCGTAGTAGAGCGGCTTCTTGCCGACGCGGTCGCGCGCGAGGAACAGCATCTGGTGGCGCGCGTCCCACAGGGCGATCGCGAACATGCCGCGCAGCCGATCGACGCAGGCCGGGCCCCATTCCTCCCAGCCGTGGACGATGACTTCGGTATCAGAGCGGGTGGCGAACCGGTGCCCGCGACGCTCGAGCTCGGCGCGGACGTCCTGGAAGTTGTAGATCTCGCCGTTGAACACGACGACGACGTCGCCGGTCTCGTTGTAGATCGGCTGCCGCCCGCCCGCGATGTCGATGATCGCGAGTCGGCGCTGGCCGAGCCCTATGCCGGGGCCGACGTGGAGCCCTTCGCCGTCCGGCCCGCGATGCGCCAGGCTGTCGTTCATCCGCCCGAGCAGGGCGCGGTCGATCGGCCGCGCCTCGCGACTGTCGAAGATCCCTACGATGCCGCACACGGATGCGCTTCCTTCACCGTGCCGCCTGGAGCCAGGGCGCGACGGGCCCGAGCCCGGCGATGAACCGCTCGAGCGTCGCGACCGCCTCGGCCGGGCTTTCGTCGTAGTCGGCGGCGAGGGCGACGACCGCCGCCGCCCCTTCGCCCCCGGTCAGGATCGCGACCAGGTTGAGGACCTTGGCCCAGCGCCCGTCCCCGGTGAACCGCCCATCGACCCAGTACCATTGCCAAACCAACCGGTTGCGGCCGTGCGCGACGAGTCGCGTCTGGGCGACCTCGACGGCGGCGCCGTCGATCGTGACACGCGCGGCCCCGCCGCCGGCCCGCCTCCAAACCTTGCCGTCGTAGACCCGGTTGCCGAAGGCGACGAGCTCGGCGCCCGGACGCTGCCAGGCGTAGTAGCCGACGTAGACCTCGACGTGCCCCGGCCCGCTCTCGAGCGCCGCCAGCACGTCGGCGTCGGCGCCGGCGAAGGTCGGGCGCCACGCGGGCTCGACCGGCGCCGCGGGTCGCCAGGCATCGGCGATCGGCACGGCTCCGAGCGCGATGGCCGCGCCGGGCCCGTCGCGCGGGACGAGCCAGGCCGCCGCGCCCGGCCCCGAGCCGGCGATGACGACGGCGCCGAGCGCCATGGCCGCGAACGCGAGCGTCGGCGCCGGCCGGACGGGCTCGGCCACGACGGTCGCGTCGTGACCGGCCAGCGGCTCGCGTATGGCCCAGCCCAACGCGAGCACCAGCACCATGACGAGGGCGAAGAAAAACCAGCCGTAGATCAGGTGATCCGCGCCGACCGCGATGGTCATGTCGGACAAATAGCCGAGGCTGACGATGCCGAACGCCCGAAACCCATTGGCGATCACCGGAACGACGCAGGCGAGCGCGAAGAACAGGGCGCGTCGCCACCACGACGTCATGAACATGTTGGCGAACAGCGCGCCGAGCGCGACCATCGCGATCAGGAACCGGACGCCGGCGCACGCCTCGGCGACCTCGAACCGGCCATTGGGAATGGTCAGGAACAAACCATCGCTGTAAACGGGAATCCCGACGATCCTGAGCGCGACGACGGTGAACGACGCCGTGAAGTCCTGCAGCGTCGGCACCAGGAACTCGCCGAACGGAACGGCGAAGTAGAGGAACGCGAGCGGAAAGAGAGTCGCCCGGGCGACGCGCCAGCCGACGAGCGCGACGGTCGCGCTCTGGAGCGCGAGCACGAGCGCGAAATGGGCCACGATGTCCACGCCCGCGACGCGGGCCGCGAAGGTCGCGAGCGTCGCGCCGAGGACGCCCAGGAGGGCGACAGGGGCGGGACGGGGCGCGAGCGCCCCCAGCCGGTCGCGCCGATCCCAGACGAGGTAGAGCGCCGCCGGAACGATCAAGAAGCCGTGATTGAACGCGGTCGAGCCCCACCACACCCCGACCATCGATACCGTGGACTGCCACAGGATCACCGCGACGCCGAGCCAGGTGGCGGCGAGCGCGACCAGCGAACCGGTCCAACGGCGAATGGGCCGTGACGGCAAGGGCGGCGCGGCGTCCGTGCGAGGCGCGGGTTCGACGGTGTCCAGACGTGGATTCGCGACCATGACGGGATGCCTCGGAGCGATGCGCGCCACGCCCGGTTGTGCGGGAGGAGCGGTTAATATACCCGAAACCGCCGCGGACGAAGGCCCGCCAAGGGACTGCGCTCGGACCCCCACCAAGCGTGCAGGGTCCGTGCCACGGCCAGGCGATACGCCGGTGGATGGCTGCGCCCGCGGCGCGCGGATCGTTCCCCCTTGCGGCGCGTCCCCTCGCCGCGCCACGCTGACGCGTTCGGTCGCGCGACGGAGGCGGCGATGAAAGCGTTTGTGCGGGGCGAGATCGGCCGAACCGTGGCCGTGCTCCAGGCGATGGGCGGCGACGACCGCCTGCTTGACGCCGTTCGACGCGCGAGCGAGATCGTGGTCGCGGCGCTCGCGGCCGGCGGCAAGGTCATGCTGTGCGGCAACGGCGGCAGCGCCGCCGACGCGCAGCACCTGGCCGGCGAGCTGGTCGGCCGGTTCCAGCGCGAGCGCGCGGGCCTGGCCGCCCTGGCGCTGACCGCCGACACGGCGGTCGTCACGGCGATCGGCAACGACTTCGGGTTCGAGCACGTGTTCGCGCGCCAGGTCGCCGCGCTGGGGCGCCCGGGCGACGTGCTGATCGCCCTGTCGACCTCCGGCCGGTCACCCAACGTGCTCAGGGCGCTCGAGCAGGCGCGCGCCGCGGGCGTGGCGACGATCGGCATGACGGGTGGGACCGGCGGGGGCATGGGCGCGCTGTGCGAGGTGTGCCTGCGCGTGCCGGCCGAGGCGACCTCGCGCATCCAGGAGGGCCACATCGTCCTCGGCCACATCCTGTGCGCCCTAATCGAGCGGGAAGCCCCGAGCTGATCCGTTCGACGGAGCGCTAGGGCGTGTCTCGATCCGGTGGAACCGATGTCGAGCACGCGGCCGTTCGTGCTTCGAGACGAGCCTTCGGCCCTCCTCAGCACGAACGGCTTTCCCACCGGCG
>JBBDQV010000165.1:9943-20564 GCA_040905845.1 Alphaproteobacteria bacterium
GACGCCGCAGGCGGCGTCGAAGGGTGCGGCCAACGCTCCGATTCCTCGCTGGCAGTTTACGCGCTAGCCGAGGCTGCGGGCGATGAACGGGCCGATCAGGTTGGCGACCGGCAGGGGCAGGCGCTTCCAGGCCGCGATGAACAGGCGATACTTCGGGTTGAGCGGGTTGACGTCGGGCACGTCGCCGCCCTTGCGCAGGTAATACGCGTAGTGCAGCGGTTCGGGAACGAAACCCCAGTTCTTCTTGAACGCGAACGAGCCGGTACCCTGCTTGCTGCGGCCGAAGTCGAACACGCGACAGCCCCGCGCCACGGCCCGCCGCATGACTTCCCAGTACATGAAGTCGTTGCCGGCGAGCCCGCGCGCCCGCGTCGTCCCGCCGCCGTAGTAGGGCAGCACCTCGTCGCGGAACCGGAAGCTCATGACGCTGGCGATCGTCTCCTGGCCCGCGGTGACGGTGAGGATTTCGCAGTCCTCGCCGAACTCTTGGTGAAGGTTGCGGAAGTACCGCTTGGGGAACACCGGCGTTCCCAGGTTGCGCACGCTGACCGCGTAGATGCGGTGCAGGCGATCGACGTCGGCGTCGATCGTGCTGGCGAGACCCTCCTTGATGCCCTTGCGCACCATCGCGCGCTGCTTGCGCGGGACGGCGAGCAGGTTCTTCTCGGGATCGGGGTCGAGCGCCTTGCGGAAGGTGACATAGAGGTCGGACCGGCACTGCCAACCGGGATGCGCGGGCACGCGGCCGCGCATTTCGAGATGGTCCGCGTCGAGCTCGTCGGCGAGCGCGAGCGCGCTGGCCTCGAGCGCGACGTGCGCCTCCTCGTCCCGCGCGGCGACGCCGCCGTAGACCGCGAACCCGCTCGAAATCAGCGCGTGGCCGAACAGGCGGCTTCGGATGTCGACCAGCGGCAGCACGCCGCGTATCTCGCCGTCGCGTTCGGCGAAGAGAAACGGGCAGCGATGACCGAAGCTCGCCTCGATCACGCGCTTCCAGCCGGCGCGATGGAAGAACGTCGCCCCCGCGCAGCTCTCGACGAACGCGTCCCAAGCGGCCTCGCTGGAGGCGTCCAGCTCGCGGACACGCAGGTCCTTCGTGGCGTCAGCGGTCACCGAGGCACGTCGGCGAGACCGAAGGCGGCGTCGACCCGATCCCAGGCGAACTCGCCGAGCAGGCGGCGCAGCCGGGCTTCCATGCGCCCGAGGTTGGTGTAATGGCGAACCCGAGTCCTGAGACGAAGACCCGACTGACGCGGCTGTTCTGGGTCGACCTCCCAGGGGTGGAAGTAGAAGATGCAGGGCGCGCGATCGACGCGGTTGACGCGGCGCATGGCGAAACGCGACCAGCCGTAGGGCAGCAGCCGGAAGAAGCCGCCGCCGCCGCACGGCAGCGTCCGCCACCCGATCCGGACGGTCGTGATCGGCAATTCGACGATCGCCGCCGCGCCCGGCCGATAGGGGAAGCGCGGCGCCCCGGGCATGCCGTAGATGTCGTGCCGGACCGGGTAGACGCTCGAGGAATAGCGATACCCTTCCTCGGCCAGGACGCCGTGCGCCCAGGGCGTCGTCGGGCCGATCGAGAAGCTGGCCGCCCGGAAGCCGATGATCGGCACGCCGCCCGTGTCCTCGAGCATCGCCTTGGTGCGCCGGACGTCGGCGCGGAACGTCGCGGCGGTCTGATCATCGACGCGGACATGCGAGAAGCCGTGGCTCGCGAGCTCGTGACCTCCGGCGACGATGCGCCGGATCAGCGCGGGATGACGCTCGGCGACCCAGCCCAGGGTGAAGAACGTCGCCCGCACGCCGGCCGCCTCGAACAGCGCGAGCACACGGTCGGTGTTGCCCTCGACGCGCGAGGGCAGCGCCGTCCATGACGACCGATCGATCGTGCCGGCGAACGCCTGGACCTGGAAATAGTCCTCGACATCGACCGACATGGCGTTGACCAGGCACCCGGCCACGACGCGTGGCGCGAACGCGCCTACCGCCTTGTCCATCGCAAGTAGCGCAGGAGTCGCCATGACCAGGTGCGGCCGGATCGCGGGAATCCGGCGTTCTCCGCTCAGCTCGTCGACTGGCCCTTCGGCCGCTCGTCGTCGTCCTTCGGAACCGCTCGGAGCGGGGCTACGTTGAGTTCGCCCTTGGCGTCGGCGAGCTCGGTCTCGACGATCGGGACCTGGGTGCCCTCGGCCATCAGGCCCTGGGCGACCTCCTCGATGGCCCCGGCGTCGATGTGGTGCCGCTCCTCGAGATAGCCGTAAAGCAGCACGCGCGAGAAGAACGTGTTGATCTTGCGCGGCACGCCGCCGGTGTACTTATGCGCGCCCTTGAAGGCGTCGACATCGAAGCTCGGGTCGTTGCGCCAGCCGACGAGTCGCAGCCGATGCTCGACATAGCCGCGCGTCTCCTCCGCGTCCATCGGCTTGAGGTGGGTCGCCGCGATGACGCGCTGGCGCAGCTGCTCGAACGCTTCGCTCGCCACGACCTTGCGGAACTCGGGCTGGCCGACCAGGAAGGTCTGCAGCAGGCTTTTCTCGCCGACCTGGAAATTCGACAGCATGCGCAGCTCCTCGAGCGACGGGTTCGGCATGTTCTGAACCTCGTCGATGATGAGCAGATTGCGCTTGCCGGTGCGCCGGTTCGACGTGAACACCGACTCGAGGCCCTTGAGCAGCGTGGCCTTGTCGACGCCTTGATGGGGCACGCCGAACTCGGCGGCGATCATGCGGATGGTGTCGTCGGCCTGGAGCCTGGAGGTGACGACGCTCGCCGCGACGATCTCGTCGCGATCGAGCTCGGACAGGAGATGGCGGACCAGGGTCGTCTTGCCGGCGCCGACCTCCCCGGTGACGATGATGAACCCCTCGCCCTGGCTCAGGCCGTACGTCAGGTAGGCCATCGCCTTCTTGTGGCTCCGGCTGCCGTAAAAGAACCGGTGGTCCGGGCTGAGCTGGAACGGCGAGCCGCTGAGGTTGTAGTACGACGCGAACAAGGCCCGGGCTCCGTCAGAACGACTTGCTGAGTCGCACCGAGACCGCGTTCTCGTGCAGGTCCCCGGCGCTGATGGACGAGTCGCGTAGGGTGAAGTTGTACGTCAGGGCGGTCGAGAGATCGGACGCGAGCCGATAGCTGAGATTGAGTCCCGCCGTGTAGAAGTCGTCCTCGCGCCCGTCCGCCGTGTCGAAGTCCGTGTTGCGGTACGACAGGTTCACGTTGGCGCGCATCGCCCGGCTCAGCGAGCGCCCGAACGAAGCATTGCCCCCGATCACGAACTCGTCCGTGCCCAGTCGATCGCTGGATCGCTCGTTGAAGAACCCACTGAGCGAGAAATTGTTGCGGCCGCGGCTGCCGGTCATGGTCAGGCGGAACGAGTCCTGGCGCACGGTTCCACTGTCGAAGCTGAGCCCCGGCTCGGTCGGATCGAACGGCAGGCCCGTGCGGTCGTCGAGGAAATCTCCGTTCTCGTCGACGAAGATGAAGCCGAACGAATCCGCGAGTCGCCGTTCGGAGTTGTCGAGCGTCTGACTGAAGGTAGAGATGAAGCTGGTCCTGCCCGTCGGGCTGTAGCGCGCCGACATGGCGACGTTGGACTGCTCGAAGCGCCGCCCGTAGCTGAGGCTCACATCCGTCTTCGGGCTCGGGCGGTAGCGGCCGCCGACGTTCCAGATGACGCCCTTGGGCGCGTCGAAGAGCGAATCGTCCTTGATCAGTTCGTAACCCGCGCTGGCGTTCAGAGACAGTCGCGTGTTGACGGCATACGAGAGGCCGAAGTTGATCGTCGTCCGTTCGTCCGACGGATCGTCGCCCTTGCTGATCCGCCGGGTCTGGACCGCGGAGAACGACCAGCCGAGCCGCGGCACGATGACGCCGTCGGACAGCCGGAACGTCCCCGTGTGGATGTCGGATTCATCGCCGCCCTGGCTGACCAGGACCGTGTTGTAGCGATAGCGGAGCTCGGCGTTGGCGAAGTCGCCGAGTTTGTGACGGGCGGACGGGCTCGCGCTGAAGCCGACCACCGTGGTACGGTTGTTGGTCGCGTTGAACGGCGAGGCGGAAATCGCACCCGTGTTGTCGATGAACTGCTCGCGAGCCGTGGCCTGCGTGTCGAAGAAAAGGAAGCCTTCGATCAGCTCGGCCCTGGCCGAAGAGTTCAGGTTGTGCCGGAAATCGTCGCGATCGCTGTCCTTCCAGAACGTCACGCGGCTGATGCTGTAGTTCAGATTGAGGTTCAGGTGGCGTCCGACGCCCGAGCCGGCGATCGATCCCGTGACCGAGGTGCTGAGGTCGCTCTGCTCGAGACCCTCGCGATCCAGGTCGACGTTGTCGCTGTACGCCTGCTCGAGCGAGGCGCCCGGCGTGAACCGCCATTAGGCGGCGCCGGGCGCGCCGGCCGAGGCGACGACCGCCACCGAGGCAACGATGCCGCGCCCAACCGTACGCCACGCCGGTCCCATGGCCCCTTCATCCCCCCATCTCGCCGCGCACGAGGCCCAGTGAAGCGTCAGTCTAGACGCTTTCTCATGGCCTGTAATGTCGAGCGGGATGGCCGCCAAGGAGCGTCGGCATGACCCGGTCCCGGCCCGGCCGCCGAGGCGCGCGCAACCATGGGTCGTAAGGGTGCGACGGGTCACGCGGATTCGCGCCCATACCCGTAATAGTAGCTGTAGAGCCGGCCCGACGCCCGGGTCGAACGGGTGCGATTGAGCACGAGACCGATGTTCTTGCAGTTGCCGACGGCGGCGAGGCCGGCGTTGACGGCCGCCTCGCTCGTCCGCTCGGCCTCGACGATGAAGGCGATCTGGCCGACGTGAAGGGCGAGGACGCCGGGCACGCTGCTGGCGAGCGACGGCGGCGAATCGAAGACGATGACCCGATCGGGATAGCGGTGGGCCATGTCCTCGACGATGCTGCCCATGCGCTCGCTGGCCAGCAGTTCGGGCGCCAGGTGATGGGCGCGCCCGGCCGGCAGGACGGTCAGGTTCTCGATGTTGGTGCGGATGAGCACATCGGAGAAATCGAGCGACTCGTCGGCGATCAGGTCGATCAGGCCCCGTTCCGCCTGGATGCCGAGAACGTCGGGGATACTGGGCCGCATGACGTCGGCATCGACGAGCAGGACGTTGAGGTCCGGCTCGGCCGCGACGCTCATGGCGAGCGAGATCGAGCAGAACGTCTTGCCCTCTCCGGGATGGGCGCTGGTCACCATGATCAGGTGGCCGTTGTGCACGGCGTCGTGACCCTTGGCGAAGGCCTTGAGCAGCAAGGGCCGCTTGATGACGCGGAACTCCTCGTCGATTCTGTTGCGCGCCCCAAACGGGGTCACCAGTCCGGCCGACTTGAGGCGCGCGACGTCGATGGACGCCGCCAGCCGCGACTTGCGCGCCTCGGCCAACCCCTCGGGGCGCTTTTCCGGCGTCTCCACGAGACGGTGTCCCTGCAAGGCGACCGCGGCATCCGCCGCCAGGCGTCGCTCGCGAACCTCGCTGTCCGCCGCCTGGGGCCTGTCGTCCGTCGCTCGCCTGACCTTGGCGAGATTGGCCGCCGCGCGTTCGATGAGATCCATGATTCGGCTCGAAGGATGGCCGGCCGTCAGACGACGTTGAGCCGCTGAACGACGGTCTTGAGCATGTCGAAGACGAAGGTGACGTGGAGCGTCTCGGCGATCTGCATGGCCTTGGCGGCGAACGCGCCGCCCAGTGTCTCGACCATGATCAGGCTGGCGAACGTCCCGACCAATCCGACCAGGACCACGGTGAAGCTGGCGAAGGCGAACGCCTGGCGGCGCCGATCAGCGACCGACAGCACCAACGTGACGCTGCCGAAGACGGGCATCGGGAAGACGCCGCGCAACCGCATGGTATCGGGGAAGGAGCTCCTGATCAGGCCGAGCAAGAGGGCAAAGGCGACGCCAGCGCCGATCGAGGCGCCGAACACGCCGGCGAGCAGCAACGGGCGATTCGGACCGACCGGCGCGATCGGTACCTGCGGCGGATCGACGATGCGGAACTGGACCTTGTTGGTCTTGGTGTCGAGCTCTTCGGCCAGACGCGCGGATTCCTGGCGTTCGCGCAGCGCGGCGTACCGTCTGCGGACCAGCTCGTAGTCGCGGGTCAGATCCTTGAGCTGGGTCTCGATGAGGGGAGCGGTGTCGACCCGCTGATTCCATCGGACGAGGTTCTGTTCGGCGCCAACCAAGCGATTCTGGAGCGAGGCGATCGTGCTCTCCTGGTTGACGAGCTGAATTTGAAGCTGCTGATAGACCGGGTTGGGGATCAGGTTCGTCGGCACATCCTCTTCGACGAAGTTCGCGGCGAGCTCGGCCAGCCGCGTGGCCGCCGCCGCGTCCTCCTGCTCCTTCTGCGCCAGCAGCTTGTCCAGGAGCCTCCTCGCGGCGACGACGTCCGGGTGCTTCTCGGTGTAGTTGAGGAGCAGGCTGTCGATCCGATATTCGAGCTCGAGAACGCGCGCGATCGTGTTCGTCGGTGGACCGTAGCCGGCGTTCGGGCCAAAACCGCCGACGGCCGGAGCGGACGGCATCTCGTGAAACTCCGGAATGGCCGCGAGCTGGGAGCGCAAAAGGTCGCGAACGGTGATGGCTTCCGAAAGTTGGGACCTAATCGACCCGACCTGCCCGCGCGCGTCGTCGAGGTTGGAATAGAAGTCCCCGCGGCCAGGCAGGAGGCCGATGTTCTGGTGCTTGAATTGAGCGATGCGTCGTTCCGCGTCGCGCAACTGCTCGTCGTAGGACTCGACCTGATTGTCCAGGAACTGCTGAGTCTCGTCCATGTCGGTTCGGGTCAGGGCGAGAATCGATTCGACCATGATCGAAAGGACGGACTGGACGACCTTGCGCGCAAGCTCCGGATCCTGGTCGGTGTATCCGACTCGGAACAAGTTGGCTCCCTGCTGACCCAAGGAGACCTTCGCGGCGACCTCTTTGATCAGCTTCTCCATCTCCTCGGGCGTGTCGGCCTGGATATCCAAGTCGGTCATGAGAATGACCTTTTCGAGGTTCGGGCGGCTGAACAGCGTCCGCTGGATGATGCTGATCCGCTGGAAGACGTTGTCGCCGACGGCCAGCCCTTTCATCAGGTTCTTCAGCACCGATTCCGTGTCGATGTAGACGCGCGCCGACGACTGGTAGCTATCGGGGATGGTCGCGACGACGACCCAGCCGCCGATACAAACGATCCATGCCACCGTCAGCACGATCCAGCGACGGCGCCAGACCATGCGCAGGTACGACAGCAATTCGGCATAGATCTGGTTCATGGATCGCCTTGAAACATCGAACGGGGCCGCTGGCTCAGGGCGCGCACGAAGTGCCGGCCGCAAGCCGGGTACGTTCGTACGACCGCCTCATCGCGCAAGCTCCAGCAAACGTCGTGCCAATCCCTGCATTCGGGATCAAGATCCTATATACTGGCGCGACCAGGCGCGGCCGTGGCGCTACGACAATTAGGGCAAACTCGTTCCAAAACGGTTACCCGCGCCCGGAATGCCCAGCCGGGGCGCCAGCAGGCCGATGAACGCTCGGCCGCGGCGTACTCGGGACCGGATTCGCCGACGCCTAGAAGAACGTCTCGGGGATGACGAGGACGTCTCCGGGCAACATCGGCACGTTGGCCGTCATGTCGCCGTCTTCGAGCAGATCGTCGATGCGGATCCCGAACTGCTTCATCTCACCGTCCACGATCCGGCTGATCGTGGCGCGGTTGCCATCGGCGAACTCGGTCACGCCACCCACGGCGATGAGCACGTCCAGGAGCGTCATCGTATCGCGGTAGGGCAGGCCGGTCGGCCCAGCGGCCTCGCCGATCACGCGAATCTGATTGTCGAACGGCCCGCTGAACCCGGTGACGATGACCGTCACGATGGGGTCCTGCACGTAAACCCCGAGCTTCTCCTCGAGGTCGCGCGCGAGCTGGGTCGGCGTCCGTCGGGTGACCGGGATGTCCTCGACCAGCGGGATCGATATCTTGCCGTCGGGGCGCACGGGAACCGAGATCGACAGCTCGGGATTGCGCCAGACGAAAATGTTCAGATTGTCGCTCGGGCCGATCAGGTAGTTGGTATCCGGGAACTCGGTCGGCGGCGGCTCGGCCAGGCTGGTGCATGCGGCGATCGCCAGCACGGCCCCCAGCGCGGCGAATCGACAGGAAAAACGTCGCACTTCGGTCATCGTCACCCCCGCTGCGTCCTTACGACGGCAAGACGCCATCTTGGACCCACAATCGGCGAACGAACTATTAACCCCGGACGCCGGCCTGTCAACGTGAGCGCGCCGCCGCTGGCGCCCCGCTCAGTCGATATCCAGGCCGCCGATCGCCGCCGCGAGCGCGCCTTCGGCTTCGGCCAGCGCGTCTGCGACCGCGAGATAGTCCTTCTCGACGCTTTCGATCTCGCCCTCCTGTTCGGCCAGCTTGGCCAGGTACTGATGGGCGATGTCGCTGTCGGTGGGAACCCGGTAGAGGTTGTCGCGAATGCGCGTCTGGTCGTCGAACAGGCGCGTGCGCGCGAGGTCCAGCCGCGCGATCCGGTTCCGCAGGGCCTCGACCCGCTCGCGCAAGCCGACCAGCCCCTCGAGCGCCTTGCGCGCGTCCTTGTCGACTTCGGCCTCGGACACGATCGCGACGAGATCGACCGTCGCCAGATCGATGATCCCGATCTCTTCCCACAGCGTGTGCTCGAGCACCACGTCAAAGCCCAGCTCGGTGCCGGCGGCGACGTCCACGGGGATGCGGTACGTCGCCTCGGCCAGCTCGACGGCGGCGCCCTTCGGCTCGACCAGATCCCAGCCGGGGATCCTGGGCTGCTCGATGATCATCGCGCGCGCCTCGCGCGCGGGCGCCTCGACGCGGTAGCTCGTCGTCTGGCGCTCGATCCGCTCGATCTCGAAGATGCCGTCGTGCGCCTTGATGCGCCCGATCTCCTGGGTGTAGCCGTCCTCGCGATCGACGATCGTCTTCTGGTCGAGGGCGTAGGCGAGGAGTCGCTCCTCGCCCGGCGGCAGCCCGGGCATCCGGGCGTCGCCGACGAACACCGCCTCGCCCTGCCCGTCCCGCTCGTAGAGGGTGGCGACACCCGGCGGCAGGCCCGCCTCGCCCGCGTTGGCCAGCCTGACCGACGCCACCGGGTGGCGTGCGTGGGTCGCGGGCTGATAGACCGCGACCCGCGCCATCGGTATCGCGGCCTGCACGATCGGCACCATGATCGTGTCGCCGTCCTCGACCGTGACCGGGTCGGCCACGGTGAAGACGACGTGGGTCGCCGCCTCGGCGCCCGCCACCTGGGCGTCCGCGCGGAACAGATCGGCCGAGGCCGGCGGCTCGGCCGGCGCGGCCGGCGCCGTCTCCTCGGCCGCATAGCTCAGGTCGGCGAGCTGCCCGATGTCGTCGGCGTCGCTCTCGGCGCGGCGCAACTCGCCCCCGATCGTCTTGGCGAGCGCGACGGCGCCTTGATCGAGGCTCGGCAGGACGCGGCCGACGACTTCGACCGGGATTTCGGGCCGGTCGACGAAATAGGCCTCGTAGAGCGCCTGGCGAAACGTCACCGGATTGCCCGAGACGAGGGTGAGCTCGACGCCCTCCCAGTCGCGCCCGCTCAGGTTCTCGACATGCGCCCAGCCCTGAACGAGCCCCTTGTCCTCGCCTTCGATGGGCAGGGTCACGCGGTACGACGCCTTCCACAGCGGCACGGCGACGACGTAACCGACCGTCACCGTGCGCGTGCCTTCGCCCTTGACCGCGATCTCGAGCGTGCGGCGGTCCTGGACCCGGTGCCGGGCCAGGGCCTCGAGCGCGGCTTCGACCTGGGCGCCGAGCGTCGGATCGACGAAGGCGATCTCCTGGACGTCCTCGAGCAGGGTCTGGACGATGCCCGAGGTCCCCATCAGGGTCACCCGGTGGCGTTGGATGACGCCGGTGCCGTCCGGCAACGCCACGGTCTCGGGCACGACCGCGAGCACGCGGCCCTCGAGCAGCCGGTCGCCGGTCAGGCGGACCTGGGCGCCCTTCAACGTCGCGAGCAGGGCCGCCGGGGAGTCGAGCGCCTCGGGCCCGAACGGAAAGTCGCGGAAGGCGTGGAGGATCGGCTCACGCCCGGGCAGCTCGACGGTGCCGACCGACCCGGCCGCATCGAACACCACGATGCTCTTGAGCACGTCGTCGACCTGATCGAGCGGAACCTCGAGCGGTAGCACCGCGTCGCCGGAAACCTCGGCCCGATACTCGAAATACCCGACGCCGCCGGTCGATAGCAGGACCCGAGCGAGCGCGAGATCGGCCGCCTCGGCGCGGGCAGGCGCGACCAAGCTGAGCGCCGCGACGAGACCGACGATGGCGAGCCCGCTCCGCTTCGCTGTCATGCCTTGCTCTCCTTCGAGCCAGATGCGTCAGCCGTCAAGGAAACGCCGGATTGTGACCGCGACGTGGCGGTGCCGCGGCGCGGCCGGGGCATCACGCCGGCGCCGCGATCAGGCTGGCGGGCACCGGGCGGGCCCGATCGAGCCAGGCCGACGCCTCGGGGCTGCCGCAGGCGGAACAATGAGGCGACCAGTCGGGCGCGGCGGCGCCGCACGCGGTGCACAGCCACGCCGCGTCGGGCGCCCCCGCGGCCGCGC
>JBBDQV010000166.1:0-20458 GCA_040905845.1 Alphaproteobacteria bacterium
GAACGGTCCTGGTGTGCTCATGACACGGGCATATCTGGACCCCGTTCGTGCTGAGGGCGACCCGTAGGGTCGCGACTCGAAGTACGCACGGGGTCCGACGCCCGGTCGGCGCCGACCCCCAAATGCCGTTGCCGGCGCGTGCCCGATGAGCCAAGAAAAAAGAACGGCGACCCGAAGGCCGCCGTTTGAAGGAACGTGAAGAAGTCTTGAAATTCAGGCCGCGAAGCCTCGGCGCAGCACGCCCAGACCGATCAGGCCAAGTCCGAGCAATCCGAGCGTCAGAGGCTCGGGAACCCTTTCGACCGCGTTGCCGCACTGCTTATCACTGCCGAACACGCTGGCGCTGGTCCCATTGGATTCGATACCGCGCCAGCGGGCGCACCAGAACGTCCCGGGAAAGCTTTCATCATCGCTTCGCGCGAAGCTGCCGGTGTTGAGGAACGTCAGATTCGAGTTCGCGTTGCCGCCGCGGCCGCTGAACAGCATCGAGAAGGCCCCGGCGCCTCCGGCTGGGATTCCGGTGTTGGGGCTGCCACCTCCGGCGAAGTTACCACCCAGGGCCGCGCCGAACTCAATGAACAGGCCGCCGAACGCCTGATCGCCGAAGGCAAGTTCAAAGTCGACGAACGAATCCGTGTTTTCGCAAGCGATGCTGAGCTGAATGTTGCAGCCGGTGACGTTGTCGTTGATGTCGGCGTCGACGTATTGGATGGCGATATCCCAGATGTCGCCGCTGCCGTCGTCCTTGAGCGTATAGATGTCGTCGTTCGGGTTGCCACCCGCGTTTTCGATGAAGATGGAGAACCCTTCGGGCAGGAAGAACCCCAGGCCGGTCAAGAAGCCGTCGCCAGAGCTCGTGTTGCCGGCGAAAATCTTGAACGAGCCGCCCGTCGCCGAACCCGCCCACTCGATGTTGCCGTCGACCTCGGCGCCGGTATCGGCGTTATCCTTGCCGGGAGCCGTAAAGCGGCGCACCCCGACGCCCGTACCGAGATCGAAATCCGTGCCGCTGAAGCTCAGCACGGTGAGGGCCGCCGCGTCGTTCGCGGCGAAACCAAGCGCTAGTCCGGCCAAGGCCGCGAGGCCCAACGACCAAAAGCGCGCCTTCATACTGCAACTCCCTACTCTTTGCCGCCGGATGCCTGCGCGGGACGCAACAACTCGCGGCGTTGATGGTCAACGTCGCCGAGATTCTTAGCACGGGCTATGCCAATCAAAAAAAAGACATTAATTCCCATAGTTAGAAAAGCTCTGACGAAACTCGCGCTGTAAGGTGTCAGGCCATCCTTACACGTCGCCAAGCTACCGCCCACGATCATCTGGCCGATGCCTGGATACCCGTCGTCCAAACGTCCTGATTTGCTTTTGAATCAATAGGTTGATGGCTGTGCGCTCGAACGCGCCGCCGCTACGTGCACGTGATTGCGCGGGCATCGGGAATCCTGACATCCTATTACGGCCCCGTCGATCACGGCGCCGTGATTATAGTTAACTTCGTAGTATCAGCAAGTTACGTCGTATATGGCCGGTAAGGACCATGTACGGTATTCCGTCAGGCCCATTTAGGCTATATCGTCACATCGAGCCAGAAACGGCGGCGAATCACGCGGTAGTCGCTATCCCAATGGGCCAGTGAATTGGATCAGACAGTTGGTGCCCGTGCGGCCTCGACGTCTTTCTGCGTCATGGCCGTGTGACATCCTCGCGACTGTCCGGTTCGCGCTCGCCACGCGGTTCGAGACGCGTGCCAGTGGCACGCTCCTCACCGCGAACGGTCCTGGGGTGCTCCCGACACGGGCATTTCGCGATCCCGTTCGTGCTGAGGAGCTTGCGCGAGCCAAGCGTCTCGAAGCACGGCCGACCCGCGGTCGAGGGTCCGCAAGAGCGCTGTCAGGCCGCACCGACACGCCGACGGGGTTCGAGTGCCGACTTGGCGCGGCGGGCGATCGAGGCGTCCGCATGTAATCTCGTCGGCGAATGACACTTCGCGGCCACCCAAACCGCGCCTCTTGCTGGCGAACCAAAGCTCGCCATGTGCGCCCGATCACAGATTTCGTAAGGGTTTCGTGCATGAATATCCTTGCTCGAGTTTTCGGTCCTCGTACAATGAAGACTGGAACCTCGACGGGGCATTGGGGCCGCGGGATCGGCCCGAAGCCAAGGAGGTTCGGCATGGAGCACCCCACCCGGTTCGCATCGTCAAAGTTCGGACTCGCCAGGCGATGGTTCCAACGGGCAACCGGAGCGCTGGAAGTCCGCCCCGGAATCCTTCGGGACCGGCGCGGCGGCGTCGCCGTTTACACGGCACTAGTCGGCACCCTGGTCATGGGCTCGCTCGTGCTCGGCGTCGACATCGGGCGCATGGTCGTGCTCCAGGCGCAGATGCAGAACGCGGCCGACGCCGCGGCAATGGCCGCCTCGGCCCGGCTCGACGGCAGCGACGGCGCGCGCGACCGGGCGAAGGCGGTGGCGGACTCGACCGCCTCCGACAGTTCGGGCCTGACCCTCGCGGCCGGCGACTTCACGGTCGCCAACGTCGAGTTCTTCTCGGCCTACGGCGCCGTGACAACCGCCGCGACGAGCGACCAGGACGCCGGCTTCGTGCGCGTCACCATGGCGCCGGAGGACATGCGCGTCCTGTTCGAGCCGGTCATGAGGATCATGGGCGGCGGCTCGGGCGACGCGGTCTCGACCATCGCGGCGAGCGCGGTCGCCGGCACCGACCCGATCGTGTGCAACGCGCCGCCGTTCATGGTATGCGACTTCACCGAGAACGAGGACATCGCCATCGACATCCTGGCCGACGACTCGGCCGGCAAGCAGGTGCTGATGAAGCCGCAAGGCGGCGGCGGCTTCGCGCCGGGCAACTACGGCCTCTTGTGCGTCGACAGCGACTGCGGCGCCAATGCGATCAACGAGGCCCTGGTCGCGGTCGAGAACGGCGTGTGCTCGGGCACCAACGTCGAAACCGCGACGGGGTCGAAGACCAACCAGATTCGCGACGGCATCAACGCGCGCTTCGACAAGGGCTCGGCCGATCCGAAGAACCCCGCGCGCAACGTCATCAACTATCCGCGCGACAGCGACATGACCGACGACACGCTGATCGGCAACGGCATCTGGGACATCGCGGGCTACTGGGCGGCCAAGCACGGCGGCGCGGTGCCGGCGGAGCTCGCCAACGCGACGCGCTACCAGGTCTACCTCTACGAGCTTGACGAGGAGTTCGCGCGGAGCGACGGCGGGCTCGGCAAGCGCACGATCTATCCGATCGAGGGCGCGCTGCCCGCGGGCTTCGTCGAGATCGATCCGCCCGGCGAGGACGTACCGGTGAACGCCGGCAATGCCAACGACAACAACTTCGACGGCGTGCCGGCGTCCACCCCGGTCGAAGACCCGGCGCGCCGGGTCGTCGTCGCGGCCATCGTCCAGTGCGTCGCCCAGAAAGTGGCGGGCCACGGCGAGCACCCGGCGGCGGGCTACGTCTTCATGTTCCTGACCGAGACGGTGCCGAACCCGCCCAAGGCCGACGTCTACGCCGAGGTCATCGGCCCGTTCAATTCCGACACGTCACCGGACTTCCACGTCAATGCGCGGCTTGTGGAATAGCTGGCGCGCCGACCGGCGCGGCGCTTCGGCGATCGAGTTCGCGCTCGTCGCGCCGGTCCTGCTCGCGCTGGTGCTCGGCGTCGTCGAGGTCGGCCGGCTCGTCTCTCAGGCCGACGCGGTCGAGAAGAGCCTGCGATCGGCGGCGGTGTTCGCCGCGCGCAGCGAGTTGCCGCTCGACGCGGCGACCCAGACCACGATCGAGAACCTGGTCAAGACCGGCACCCCCGACGGCACCGGCCCGTTCATCGTGCCGGGCTGGGAGGGGGAGGGCGCCAGCGTCACCATCACCCCGCGCACCGAAAATATCGGGGGCGAGGACATCACGGTCATTCGCCTGACCGCGTCGGTGCCGTTCGAACCCATCATGCCCGGGCTGATGCACGTCTTCGGGCTCGACGATCTGAAAATCTCCACATCCCATGACCAGACGTACATCGGCCTCTAGCAGGCTGTTGAAAAATCCCGAACCCGTCATTGCGAGGAGGCCGAAGGCCGACGCGGCGATCCACGCATGCGGGGATTTCGCGTTTGTTCTGGATCGCCACGGCCACTTCGTGGCCTCGCGATGACGATGAAGAGGGTTTTTCAGCAGCCTGCCAAGCTCGGTCGCGCGCTCGGCCGCCTGTGGCGGGATCGGCGCGGCATCGAGGCCATCGAGTTCGCCATGATCGGCCCGGTGCTGATCTTCGCGACCATCGGCACGCTCGAGCTGGGCCTCGCGATCTTCGATTACCATCGCGCGGGCGAAGCGACGCGTCGCGGCGCGCGCATGGCGGTCCTCGAGCAACCGATCGCCTCGCTCGACAACCTCAAGGACGCCAAGGTCGCATGCAAGGCCTCGGGCACGTCGGTCTCGTGCACCGGCGGCAGCGTCGAATCCGCGGCCTCCTTCACGGCGATCGTCGACGCCATGCGGGAGATGATGCCGACGCTCGCGCGGGCGAACGTCGAGGTCGCCTATGCGCCGAGCACGGTGATCAGCGACGATACGGCGGGCCTGGTGACACCCCTGGTCACCGTGAGCATCGCGGGCTACGAGCACCCGTTCGCGCTGCTCGGCGTCGTGCCGGGGGTGTCCGACACCATCACGTTCCCGCCGTTCTCGACGACCCTGCTCGCGCCGAGCCAGACGGTGCCGGTGGATTGACCGTCAGGCGCCCTTCGAGCGGGCCGGCTCCGGCCTGGACGACTTGGGCTCGTTCGCCGGTTGGTCGAGGTCGAGGTCGGCGATGGTCGTCAGCACCAGCGACACCAGATCCGACTGGCGGTTGGTCGAGGTCTTCGCGAACGCCTGCTTGAGCTGGTTGCGCACGGTGTTGAGGCTGACCGACAACTCGTCGGCGACCTCCTGGAGCCGCTTGCCCTTGGCCAGCTCGACGACGATCCGCGCCTCGGCCGGGGTCAAGCCATAGAGCTGGCGCAGAAACGTCGGATTGACCGTGGTTCGCGCGCTCTGATCGCGCAGGATGATGGCCACGCACGGCGGGCCCTGGCGGTCGTCCGCGCGCAGCGGACTGACGACGATGTGCAGCGGGTTCGCGTCGGGCCGTGCCTGGACGTTCATGACGCCCACGCCCGCCATCGGATCGCCCCTCGGCGCCTCGAGCGCCTTCGCGACGAGCGTTCGAAGGCGCGCGTCGTCCCACGGCGTCGTCGCGCGGACGCAGCCGTCCTCGAGCCTGACGCTGTCGCCGCGCGCGAGCACTCGCTCGGCGCTGCGATTGGCCAGCAGCAGGCGGGCGTCCTGGGTGACGACGACGGTGCCGGTCGACAAGAGGTTGAGCGCCTCGGCGGCGCGCTGCTGGCGGTCGCTCTCGGCCAGCGCCGCGTTCCGCTCCGCCAGGGCCATGGCGTCGGCCGCCATCCTTCGGGCGGCTTCGCGCGCCCGCACCATGAACCACGAGAGCAAGGCGATCGTGACCAGCGCCGCGGCCCCAGCCGAAGCAACACTGACGACCGCCGCCTGGCCGGGTAGCGCCGCCCCGTCGTGGTTGCTAGCGGACCACCAGGCAAGTCCGACGATCGCGGCGAGGCTGACGACGACGAGGGCGATGACCGGCGAGACCAGCGGCCGCCCGAATCGCGCGACGTTTTCACGGCGGAGGGAAGCGCGGCTCATGCTCGACCCGAAGGATGCCGGAGGGCGGCCATGGCCGCCCTCCGAAAGCCTCGTCGTTCCCTCGATCAACCCTACGACACGGCCGAGGGAGCTATTCCGCTGCTAACAATAGATTGTCGTCAGCCGCCGGTCACGCTCATGTGGCGGGCGACGGCGGGGCGCTTGTGGCGACGGTCGATGATGAAGTCGTGCCCCTTGGGCTTGCGCCCGATCGCCTCGTGAACGGCCTCCTCGAGCAGCGCGTCGCTCTCGCTCGCCCTGAGCGGGGCCCGGAGGTCGGCGCTGTCGTTCTGGCCGAGGCACATATAGAGCGTTCCGGTGCAGGTCAGGCGCACACGGTTGCATGATTCGCAGAAGTTGTGGGTCAGCGGCGTGATGAAACCGAGCAGGCCGCCGGTTTCCTCGACACGGGCGTAGCGCGCCGGCCCGCCGGTGCGGTGCGGCACGTCGGTCAGGGTCCAGCGCTGCTTGAGCCGGGCGCGCACGACCGAGAGCGGCAGGTACTGCTCGGTTCGATCGCCGTCGATGTCGCCCATGGGCATGGTCTCGATCAGGGTCAGGTCGTGGCCCTGCTCGCCGCACCACGCGATCATGCGGTCGTATTCGTCCTCGTTGACGCCTTTCAGTGCGACCGCGTTGATCTTGATGCGCAGCCCCGCCGCCTTGGCGGCGGCGATCCCGGCCATGACCTTGTCGAACTTGCCCCAGCGAGTGATGGCCAGGAACCGGCCGGGATCGAGCGTGTCGAGCGAGACGTTGATGCGCCGGACGCCCGCGGCAACGAGCTCGTCGGCGAAACGGGCGAGCTGGCTGCCGTTGGTCGTCAGGGTCAACTCGTCCAGCCCGGCGCCAATATGACGCCCGAGGCTCCGCACCAGCGTCATGACGTCGCGGCGCACCAGCGGCTCGCCGCCGGTGAGCCGCAGCTTGCGCACGCCGAGCCGGACGAAGGCGCCGCACAGCCGGTCGAGCTCCTCGAGCGTCAGGAGATCGGCCTTGGGCAGGAACGTCATGTCCTCGGCCATGCAATAGACGCAGCGGAAGTCGCAGCGGTCCGTCACCGACACCCGCAGATAGGTGACGTGGCGCCCAAAGGGGTCGACGAGCCGGGTCGTTGGCGAAGAGTCTTCGTTCATGGCGCGATGGGGTCTCGACCAACCAGTCTGGCACGGACTTACTACACATAGCGAAGCTGGCGGCGGATTTCGACCCCCTTCCGAGTAGGGACTTACGCCAATGGGAGCGTCCGCTGGCCGTGGCCCTGGCTCGGCGCCATACTCGGGACATGGAAAGGGGTGTTTCGGACGTCGCCGGCGTGGTCCTGGCCGGTGGCCGCGCCAGCCGTATGGGGGGCGCCGACAAAGGGCTGATGACCGTCGCCGGCGCTCCCATGCTCGAGCGCGTGATCGCGCGGCTCCGGCCCCAGGTCGGGTTGCTCGCGCTCAACGTCAACGGCGATCCGGCGCGCTTCGCGCCCTTCGCCCTGCCGGTCATCGCGGACGTCATCGACGGCCACGCCGGCCCGCTCGCCGGCGTGCTCACGGGCCTCGAATGGGCCGCCGGGTCTTCCAAGCGCTGGCTGGCGACGGTCCCGAACGACACGCCCTTTCTGCCGCGCGATCTGGTCGCCCGGCTTGCCGCGGCGGCGGTGAGCGCGGGCGCCGACCTGGCCTGCGCGGCCAGCGCCGGCCGGACGCACCCCGTCGTCGGGCTGTGGCGCACCTCGCTCGCCGGCGACCTGCGCCGCGCCATGGTCGAGGAGGGGATGCGCAAGGTCGACGCGTGGACCGCGCGCCACCGGCTCGCGACGGTCGACTTCGCGACTGAACCGGTCGACCCCTTCTTCAACGTCAACGCGCCCGACGACCTGGTCGAGGCCGAGCGGTTGGCGGAGCGCGATCGGTGACGGTGGCGCGCGACGTCGCCGTGCCGCTAGGGTAGGGGCAGGTTGGCTTCGAAACCGGGGGGACTCGTCCATGGACACACGCGATCTGATGCGCGGCTTTCCGCCGCCGCCCGAGGCTCGGGTCACGTTGGCCAATTGGCGCAACGCGCCGTTCAACCGCTGGGCCTATCGCAACGTGCGCCAGATCGTGCCCACCGTGCGCATACGGCGCGCCTCCGAAGTGTGGCAACTCGAGCGCGACATCCAGCCGATCGAGCGGGTCGCCTATTCGGCACCCGATGGCGCCGGGACAACGTGGGGCGCGTTCCTCGCCGGTTCCTACACCGACGGTTGCGTCGTGTTCCAGCGCGGCCGCATCGTCTTCGAGCGCTACGACAACGGCATGGCCGAGGACGACACGCACATCCTGTTCTCGGTCACCAAGTCGGTCAGCGCGACGCTCGCCGGAGTGTTGGTCGAGCGCGGCCAGCTCGATCCCGGCGCGCCGGTCACCCGCTACGTCCCCGAGGCCAAGGGCTCGGCATTCGGCACGGCGAAGGTGCGCCACGTGCTCGACATGACGGTCGGCATCAAATTCGTCGAGGACTATCACGACACCACGGGCGACTTCGCCCGCTACCGCGAGGCGACGGGTTGGAACCCTGTCCAAAGTGCCAAATTCCTCAACGACATGCGGAGCTTTCTTGTCACGCTGAAGCAAGAGGGGAAGCACGGCGAAAAATACCACTACGTCTCGCCCTGCTCCGACATGCTCGGCTGGATCATGGAGCGGGCGAGCGGCGTGCGCTTCGTCGAACTGTTGGAGCGGGAGCTGTGGATTCCCATGGGCGCCGAGGCCCAGGCCGACCTCACGCTCGACCCGATCGGCGCGCCGCGCACCGCGGGCGGGCTGTGCACGACGACGCGCGACCTCGCGCGCTTCGGCCAGATGGTTCTCCAGCGCGGCGTCGCCAACGGGCGCCAGGTGATCCCCGGGTCCTGGATCGACGACTTCCGAGCCAATGGCGACGCCAAGGCCTGGGCGCGCGGTTCCAAGTGGCTGCCCGGCATGCGCTACCGTACCAAGTGGTACGTCCTGCCCGGCGAACGCGGCGCCTTCTGCGGCATCGGCATCCACGGCCAGTGGCTCACCATCGACCCGACCTCGGCCGTGGTGATCGCCAAGTTCTCGTCGGACCCGGAGCCCTCGACCGACGAGAACGACGATCGCCACCTGGCGGCGTTCGACGCGATCTCCCGGGCGCTCGGGTAGCGGGCCTACACCGGCGGGCGTTGCCGGCCGAGCGGGTTGGCCTTCTCGTAAGCGCGGGCGGCGCGCAGCACCAGCGCGTCGGCCGAGCGTGGGCCGACGATCTGCAGCCCCACGGGGCGGCGATCGCCGGTGAAGCCGCACGGCACCGAGATCGCCGGCTGACCGGTCATGTCGAACGGAAACGTCAGGTCCATCCACGACGCATCGCCGCGCGCCTCCCAGCCGTCGGGTTTGTCGCGGCCGACCCCGAACGGGGCCACGCAGACGGTGGGGCAGAGCAACAGGTCGTAACGCTCGTGCAGGCGGGCAAATCCGGCCACGAGGTCGCGACGCCCCGCCCCTGCCTCGAGCAGTCGCACGGCATCGACCCGAGCGCCGCGCTTGGCCGAGGCGATCAGGTCCGGCTCGGTCACCTTGCGCGCGTTGTGGCCCAGGCCCTCGATGACGAGCGCCGCCAGCGAGTCATAGAGAACATTGGAAATCCGGTTCGGATCGCCGATAGCGACCTTGGCGTTCTCGACGCGGGCGCCGAGCGAGCGGAACACCCGGCACGCCTCGCCGACGATGCGGGCGATGCCGGGCTCGGTCGGCGCGAAGCCGAGATCGGCGCTGAAGCCGATGCGCAGTCCCCTCACCCCCTTTTCGAGGCCGCCGAGTACGTCGGGCGCGGGCTCGGCCAGGCAATAGCCGTCGCGCGCATCGGGCCCGGCCATGACCGAGAAGGCGAGCGCCGCGTCGCGCACGGTGCGCGCGAGCGGGCCGCAGTGCTCGATCATCATCAGCGGGCTCGGCGGCCACACGGCGACGCGGCCGAAGCTCGGCTTGAACCCGACGATGTTGCAGAAGCTCGCGGGCTCGCGGATCGAGCCGCCGGAATCGGTGCCGGTGGCGAGCGCGACCATGCCGCTCGCCACCGCCGCCGCCGCGCCGCCCGACGAGCCCCCTGGTGTGAGCTCGACGTTCCACGGGTTGCGCGTGATGCCCTTGAGCTTGGATTGGGTCACGCCCTTCCAGGCGAACTCGGGCGTCGCGGTCTTGCCGGGGATGACCGCGCCGGCGGCCTTGAAGCGCTCGACGACGACGGCATCGACGGTCCACGGGCCGCTGGGGTCGATGGCGAGCGAGCCGTTGAGCGTCGGCCAGCCCTTGGTCTCGGTCACGTCCTTGATGGCGACGGGAACGCCGTCGAGCGGGCCGATCGGGCGGCCCTTGGCCCAGCGCGCGGCCGAGGCCTTGGCGCGGCGCCGGGCGGCGGTTTCGTCGACGAGTTGCCAGGCATTGAGCACGGGCTCGAGCAGGCGGATGCGCGCGAGCACGGCCTCGGTCGCCTCGACCGGAGAGAACCGTTTGCGACGGTAGCCGGCGACGAGTTCGGCGGCCGACAGGTACGCGAGATCGCCCGGCATGCTGGTATCTCCCTTCAGGCGAGCCGGCCCGCGACCAGCTCGGTCTCGTAGGCTACGACGACACGGCCCGCACCGTCCGCGTGCGCGGCCACCAGCGATCGCACCTCGGCTTCGACGGTCGAGCGTTCGTGCGCCTTGGCCGCGTTCTTGTACATCGAGGTCGAGCGCACAAGGCCGAGAAAGTCGTCGGCGTCGAACGCCCGGTCCCACATATGCGTGCGAACGATCACCTCGATGGCGCCGACCTCGTCCAGTTCCGCCGCGTAGTCGAAAGCGCGATAGTCGCGTCGGTAACCTGGACTCAAACGCTCGAGCACGTCTTCGTAGGCACCCAGAAACGCGCTGCCCGGCCAAAGCCGGTTGTTGTTCAGGAACGCGAACGTACCGCCCGGAACGAGCGCGTGGTTCGCCTCGGCGAGCAGCGCCGATCGGTCCATCCAATGAGCGGCCTGGGCGACGACGATGGCATCGAGCGAGGCGCCCGCGAGGGGCAGCCGTTCGCCGAGAGCGGCGACCAGGGGCCGGACAGCCGTGTCGGGATTGGCTCGGAACTCTGCGCGCATGTCCGTGCTGGGTTCCGCCCCGATCAGGATGTCGTCCGCGTCGAGCGCGCGGGCGAGCGCACGCGTCGAGATGCCCGTGCCGCAGCCGAGGTCGACGACGACGCGCGGCCCCGGCCGCCGGCGGCCGCGGTCCAGGTGGGCGCGCCACGCCGCGACAACAGGCGCGGGGTAGTCGGGCCGGTGGCGGTCGTAATTGTCGGCCAGTCCGTCGAACACGGCCCTCGTCTCGTCGAACCTCGCCAAGTAACCTTTCCCGTGGGGAGTGGGCGGCGCGGGGGAGGCCGGCGCTGGGTGAGGGGCGGTCGGCAGCGCTGCACGAACGGTCGCCAGGACGCCCTCGATGTTCCGCAAGACGTCGCTGTTCCGGACCCGAAGGACTTTGCAGCCACGTGCCTCCAACCACGCTGTACGTTCGGCGTCGCCCTCAACATTCCTGGCGTGCTGGCCGCCGTCGACTTCGACGACGAGCCTCGTTTCCTCGCAGAAGAAGTCGAGGACATAAGGGCCCAGCGGCGCCTGGCGCCTGAACTTGAACCCGTCGAGACCGCTATTGCGTAGTCGGCGCCAGAGCTTGCGCTCCGCATCAGTCAACGCCACGCGCAGCCGGCGGGCCGACGTCACCGACATGGGGTTCCCCCCCGGGGGGGGTGGGGCCGCCCGACCTCTCCCCTCGGAAGAGGTGAATCGGTGGCGTGCTCGGGCACGAGATCGAGCGTGACGACCTCCGAGTTGATGACCTGTTTCCCGGCATGCTCGAAATTGACCGTGACGCGTGCCCCGATCGCCGATTGCACCTGCCCGGTGCCCCACTCGGGGGCGCCGGGGTGGCGTACGCGTATCCCTGGGACGAGCCGGCGGTCCATGTCCGACGATCCTTCCGCATGGCCCTCCATGCAAGTGCATCCTAGGCATGAACCGCGCTCTACGGTAAGCGTGTGAACGGGGGAGGTTTCATGGACGATCTGCGCCTGGCGGCGCTGCTGAGCTCGAGGCTCTGTCACGACCTGGTCGGTCCGGCCAGCGCCGTGGTCAACGGGCTGGAGCTGCTGGAAGGCGAGGCCACTCTGGATCGCGAGGCCATGGCCATGATCGCTTCGAGCGCGGGCCAGGTCGCCAACCGGCTTCAGTTCTTCCGGGGTGCCTTCGGTGTCGCGTCGGGCCTCACGTTCGTCGAGGCACGGCGCGTGGCCTCGCTCTACTTCGAGGGCGGCAAGATCGTGCTCGACTGGCCCGAGGGCGACGCGGCGCCGCCATTCCCGGCCGGAGCGGCGAAAGTCCTGCTCAACATGCTGCTGCTCGCGGCCGACCTGCTGGGGCGCGGGGGAACGCTGCGCGTGGCCATGCCACGGGGCCCACGTCCGCGCCTCCAAGTCTCGGTCACGGGCGATCTCACCCGGACCGAGGATCTGCGTCTGGTCGCGATCGCCGCGCTCGCCCCCGACACGACGCCGCGCGCGGCACAGCCGGTGTTCTTGCGGCGGTTGGTGGAGGCGTCGGGCGGCAGCCTTTCCGCCGCGCTGACCGGACCCGACAGCGCCGAGATCGAAACGGCTTATTAGCAGGCCGCTGGCGACGTTTCGGAGCCGGTCTTCACCGGACATTAACCGCGCGTAGCCTAACAAGGAGGAGGCGACGCGTGGGCTCCCCGGAGCAAGGCGTCAGCCCTGGATGTGCCCGCCAGGGGGACCCATGGACGACCTTCTTCGCGAATTCCTGACCGAGAGCGCCGAGAGCATCGCGCAGCTCGACCTCGACCTCGTCAACCTGGAGCAGAATCCGGGCGACCCGCGCCTGCTCAGCAACATCTTCCGGCTGGTTCATACCATCAAGGGGACTTGCGGATTTCTCGGCCTGGCCAGGCTCGAAAGCGTCGCCCACGCGGGCGAGAACGTGCTCGGCAAGATCAGGGACGGCGAACTGCCGGTGACCGACACGGCGATCTCGCTGGTGCTCGAATCGCTCGACTGGATCAAGTCGCTGCTGGCCGAGCTCGAGGCGGCCGAGGCCGAGCCCGAAGGCGACGACAGCGAGATCATCGAGCGCTTGAACGCCCTTGCCTGTGGGGCGAAGGCCAAGGCCAAGCCAACGGCGTCCTCGGACCCGGTGGAGGCCAAGCCGACGCCCGCGCCCGCCGCGCCGGCGCCGGCGTCCCTCTACGAGCAGTTCGGAGGCGATGGCGGCGTCGCCTGGGCGGTCTCCGCGTGGGTCGAGCTCGCTGCGGCCGAGCCGGCGCTCGCGGCGCTCGCCGAAGGCGCCAAGCTCGACGGGATCAAGCGGCTGAGCCGCGAGTTCGTGACGGATGTGCTCGAACGCCGCGCCGAGGCCGAGCTCGCCTCCTGGCGGGCGCGCTTCGCCGAAATCGGCCCGGTCGACACCCTGGGTAGCGCGTTGCTGCCGTACGTCAAGGCGGCGGTCGCCGACCTCGGCCCGCCGCAGCTCGTCGCCATTCAGGCGACCGCGCTCTTGGAGGCGGCGCTCGCGCGCCTCGCCGCCGGGGCGGCGCCCGCCCGGGCGGATACCCCCGTCGCGACGCCGAGCAAGCCGGCCAAGTCCAAACCGAGCCCGACCGCCAAGGCACCCGCCGCGTCCGACGACGGCCAAGGCGAGACCGGCGTCGCCAAGCAGACCATTCGCGTCGGGGTCGACGTGCTCGAGGGACTCATGACCCTCGTCGGCGAGCTGGTGCTGACGCGCAACCAGCTCATGCAGATGGTGCGCAAGCTCGACAACAGCGAGTTCGCCGGACCCCTGCAACGGCTCAACCACATCACGTCCGAGCTCCAGGAAGGCGTGATGAAGACCCGAATGCAGCCGATCGGCAACGCGTGGTCCAAGCTGCCCAGGATCATCCGCGATCTCGGCCGCGAGCTCGACAAGAAGATCGAGCTGGACATGCACGGCGCCGAGACCGAGCTCGATCGTCAGGTGCTCGAGATGATTCGGGATCCGCTCACCCACATGGTGCGCAATTCGGCGGATCACGGCATCGAGCGGCCCAAGGACCGCCTCGCCGCCGGCAAGCCCGAGACCGGACGCATCGACTTGAATGCGTTCCACGAGGGCGGCCACATCATCATCCAGATCAAGGACGACGGACGCGGCCTCCCGGTCGAGAAGCTGCGCGCCAAGCTCGTCCAGAACGGTCTGGCCTCGGAGGCGGAAGCCGCCGAGATGAGCGATCAGAGGGTCCAGCAGTTCATCTTCCATCCCGGCCTTTCCACCGCCGAGAAGGTGACCAGCGTCTCGGGGCGAGGCGTCGGCATGGACGTGGTCAGGACCAACATCGAGAAGATCGGCGGCACCATCGAGCTCAAGTCGGTCGAGGGCGCCGGGACCAAGGTCGTCGTCAAGATCCCGCTCACGCTGGCGATCGTCTCGGCGCTGATCGTCGAGTGCGCCGGCGAGAAGTTCGCCATTCCCCAGCTCAGCGTCGTCGAGCTGGTGCGCGCGGGCGGCACCTCGGAGCACCGCGTCGAGTCGATCAGCGGCACGCCCGTGCTTCGGCTGCGCGACCGGCTCCTGCCGCTCGTCTCGCTCGACCGGACGCTCCGCCTGGTCGACGGGTCGGGCGCGACGGGCACCGAAGGCGAGACCTACATCGTCGTCACGCAGGTGGGCGCCCAGGTGTTCGGGATCATCGTCGACCGCGTGTTCGACACCGAGGAGATCGTGGTCAAGCCCGTCGCGCCGATCCTGCGCGACATCGCCATGTTCTCCGGCAACACCATCCTCGGTGACGGCAGCGTCATCATGATCCTCGACCCGAACGGCGTCGCGGCGCGAGTCGGCGAAGTCGACGAAAAGGCGACGGAGGCCGCCCAGGCGCGCGTGGCGAGCGATCAGCGCGGCGCAGCGAGCGAGGACGTGGTCGCGCTCCTCGTGTTCCGCGCCGGGGGCCAGGACCCCAAGGCAGTGCCGCTGAGCCTCATCGCCAGGCTCGAAGAGGTCGACCGCGAGGCGATCGAAGTCTCCGACGGTCGTCACGTCATGCAGTATCGCGGCCAGCTCATGCCGCTGGTGCCGTTCGCCGCGGGCTACGCCCCGCGCGAGACCGGGCGGCAGCCGATCCTGGTTTTCGCCCAGGGCGAGCGGCGCATGGGGCTGCTCGTCGACGAGATCGTCGACATCGTCGAGGAGCGACTGAGCGTTCAGCTCGCGAGCCGATCCTCGGGCATCCTCGGCAGCGCCGTCATCGCGGGCAAGGCGACCGACGTCATCGATGCCGGGCACCACCTGACGCAGGCGTTCGGCGACTGGTTCGCGCGTGCCCCCGAACGAGAGGGAAGGCCGCGGGCGCGTGACGTGCTGCTGGTCGACGACAGCCCCTTCTTCCGCAACCTGCTGACCCCGCTGCTCGGCGCCGCCGGTTATCGCGTGACGACCGCCGAGGACGGCGACCAGGCCTTGAAGATGCTCGAAGGCGATCGCACGTTCGACATCATCGTCAGCGACATCGACATGCCCGGCACGGACGGCTACGCCCTGGCACGGGCCTGTCGGAGCCAGGACAAGTGGCGCCATACGCCGCTGGTCGCGCTGTCGGCGCTGGACGCGCCGGCGGACGTGGCGCGCGGGCGCGACGCCGGGTTCGACGACTACGTCGTCAAGTTCGATCGCGAAACTCTGCTCAACGTGCTGTCCCGGGCACTCGCGTCGGGAGCCGCCGCATGACCGAAACGACGACCAAGACCTCGCGCGCGCAGGACGACCGCCCGGGGCGCGGCGAGCATCGCGACTTCGTGACCTTCATGGTCGCGGACCAGTGGTTCGGCATACCCGTTCTCGCGGTCCAGGACATCCTCGGCCCGCAGCGCATCGCGCGCATCCCGCTCGCGCCGCCGGAGGTGGCCGGCTCGCTGAACCTGCGGGGCCGCATCGTCACCGCGATCGACATCCGCCTGCGGCTCGGATTTCCGCCACGCGACGAGACCCGGTCGGCCTGGAGCGCGGTGGTCGATCGATCGGGCGAGCTCTACAGCCTGCTCGTCGACCAGGTCGGCGAGGTGCTCAGCCTGCCGACGAGCCGGCTCGAACGCAACCTGACCACGATCGATCCGCTGCTGCGCGAGGTGTCGGACGGCATCTACCGGCTCGAGGACACGTTGCTCGTGGTTCTCGCGGTCGATCGTTTGCTCGACCTGAGGCGGGCGGCGGCCTGACGCCACCACGTCGAAGGCAAGGGAGAACGGCGCCATGAAGACGTGCCTGATCGTCGACGACTCGCGCGTCGTGCGCATGGTCGCGCGGCGCATACTCGAGGAGCTCGCGTTCCGGACCATCGAGGCCGAGAACGGGCAGGAGGCGCTCGATCGCTGTCACGAGTCGATGCCCGACGCCATCCTGCTCGACTGGAACATGCCCGTGATGTCGGGCATCGACTTCCTCAAGGAGCTCCGCCGCGAAGCGGGTGGCGAGGCGCCGGTGGTCGTGTTCTGCACGACCGAGAACGACCTCGATCACATCGGCCAGGCGCTCGAGGCCGGGGCCAACGAGTACATCATGAAGCCGTTCGACAGCGAGATCGTGAAGCTCAAGCTCGAGCAGACGGGCCTCATCTCATGAGCGTCGCGGTCACCGCGCCGGTCGGGCCGGTCGCTGCCCAGGCCAAGGTTTGCCGCGTCCTGCTGTGCGACGACTCCGTCGTCATCCGCAGCGCGATCGCGCGCATCCTCGAAGGCGATCCCCAGATCCGCATCGTTGGTTCGGTGGCCAACGGCCAACTCGCCCTCGACATGGTGCGCAAGCACGAAATCGACGTCGTTGTGCTCGACATCGAGATGCCGGTCATGGACGGCGTCACGGCGCTGCCGCTGATCCTCAAGGCGCGGCCAGGCGTGCGCGTCCTGATGGCCTCGACCCTGACGCGGCGCAACGCGGCGATCAGCATCAAGGCCCTGACGCTCGGCGCGACCGACTACATCCCCAAACCCGACTCGACCGGCATGCTCGGCGCCGACGCCTTCGGCCAGGACCTGGTCGCGAAGATCAAGGCGATCGGTCTGCGGGCGCGGCCCGGCCCCGCCGCGCCGGGGGCGGCGTCCTCGGCCTCGACGGCGCCGCCCGAGCTGAAGCTCAGGCCTAAGCCGGCCGAGGCGCCCAAGGTGCTCGTGGTCGGTTCCTCGACCGGAGGGCCGCAGGCGCTCGACGTGCTGCTCGGACAGCTCGGCAACTCATTCAGCGTGCCGATCCTGATCGTCCAGCACATGCCGCCGACGTTCACCGCGCTGCTGGCCGAGAGCCTGACGAAGGCGACCGGAGTCCCGTGCACGGAGGCGCGCGACGGCGAACCGGCGCTGGCGGGACGCGCCTACATCGCGCCAGGCGACTACCACATGACGGTCGAGGGCCGGCCGGAGCAGGCGAGGCTGCGCGTCTATCAGGGCCCGCCCGAGAACTTCGTGCGACCGGCGGTGGACCCCTTGCTGCGCGGCGCCGCCGAGGTCTACGGGCGGCGCACGCTGGCCGTGATCCTGACCGGCATGGGCTCGGACGGGTGCAAGGGCTGCGAGGCCCTGGTCGCCGCGGGCGGCGCCGTCTACGCGCAGGACGAGGCGACCAGCGTGGTCTGGGGCATGCCCGGCGCGGTCGCCCGGACCGGCCTCTGCAGCGGCATCCTGCCCATAACGCGGCTCGGCAACGAAATGCGCTCCTATGTCAAGGCGAGGTCGACATGAAGCCCGACGACTTCCAGTTGCTGAGCGGCCTGCTCAAGGAGCGGTCGGGCTTGGTGCTCACCGCGGACAAGGCCTATCTCCTTGAAAGCCGCCTGCTGCCGCTCGCCCGCAAGCAGGGCCTCGCCGGCCTCGACGAACTCGTTTTCGCGATCCGGACCAAACGCGAGGAGAAGCTGATCACCGTCGTCGCCGAGGCGATGACGACGAACGAGTCTCTCTTCTTCCGCGACAGCTCGCCCTTCGACCAGCTGCGCAAGGCGATTCTGCCCGGCCTGCTCAAGGCGCGTGTCGGCACCAAGCGGCTGCGCATCTGGAGCGCGGCGTGCTCGACCGGGCAGGAGCCGTACTCGATCGCGATGTGCCTCAAGGAGGAGGCCGCGCAACTGGCCGGCTGGCGCGTCGATTTGGTCGGCACCGATCTTTCGGCCGAGGTGCTCGACAAGGCCAAGGCGGGACTCTATTCCCAGTTCGAGGTCCAGCGCGGCCTGCCGATCCAGATGCTGGCGAAGTACTTCGGCAAGGCCAACGACATGTGGCAGCTCAAGCCCGAGATCCGCGGCATGGTTCAGTTCCGCCAGCACAACCTGCTCCAGGATTTCTCCGCCCTGGGCGGCTTCGACCTGATCTTCTGCCGCAATGTCCTGATCTACTTCGATCAGCCGACCAAGGCCGCGATCCTCGAGCGCATGGCGCGGCTGCTGCCCGTCGACGGCTTCCTCGTCCTCGGCGGCGCCGAGACCGTGCTCGGCATCACGACCAAGTTCGCGACCGTCCCGAACATGCGCGGCATCTACGCCGTGGTGCCGGACATCAAGCAGTAGAGCTCGACCGGCTCGGCAATTCCGCCCTTGGAATCGCGCGGGGAGGTTCGATCGCGGTGCTGGAGAGCGCGCGATCTTGGATTAGCTCTTCGACTTTACGTATTGGATGTAGCCGCGCACGTCGGCGGCGGGCTCCGCGTAGGCCTTGCCCAGAGCCTTCTCGATGGCGCCCAGGTAGCCGCGCGCCCATTCCGGTAGGGGGTAGTCGACGACGGCGAGGAACTCGAGCGTCGCGGCGAGCCTGATGTCGGCGATCGAGGGCGAGGCTCCGCCGATGAACGGCTGCTTGCCGATGAAGAAGGCGCGGAACACCTCGAGCGGCTCGGCGATGGCGTCGGCGGCGGCCTTGCGCGCCTCCTCCTTCTTCGCCGGGCTCGCGTCGCTCGACCCGACCTCGCCCGGATAGAGCGGGAAGCCGAGCGCGGGGTAGGTCGCCCTGGCGACCAGCGGATAGAGCGTTCCCGTCACGTAGAACATGGCGCTGTCGACCATGGCGCGGCGCGCCGGGTCGGTCGGGTAGAACGCCGCCAGCCCGTGCTTGTTGCACAGGTACTGCATGATCGCGCAGCTTTCCCACAGCGCACCCTTGGTCAAACCCTCGGCTTCGAGCATCGGGGTCATTTGGGCCGGGCACTTCGCCAGGAACTCGGGCGAGCGGGTGTGGCCGTAGACGTCGGCCTCGCTGAACTCGAGACCGGCCGCGCGCAGCAAGACCCGCACGGTCATGTTGTTCACACTGGGCTTGAGCACGTTGAGCTTGAGCATGATTGCCTCATCCTCCCGATTCCGCCGGCGGCCGCGATGGGCACCCTGAAACGAAATCGTCCCGGACCCGGCGATGTAACCGCAACATCTTGACTTGAAAAGGAATTTTTTGCGCCGGAACCGTCTCGGGCCTGGATGGCTCTTGCGCGCGGGCGCTTTCGGGCGCTTCATTGAGCCCGGGAGGCGGGGCCACTGCGTTTCGCCCAGGGGTGGCGCGTAATGGCTCTCAGGAAGGGTACCGCGGGGGTCAACACCCTACGGGGCACCAACGGCATCGACACCCTGCTGGGCCTGGGCGGCAACGACACGCTGCTCGGGCTCAACGGCAAGGATCGGCTCGACGGCGGCACGGGCCGCGACCGCATGGTCGGCGGCGACGGCAATGACTTCTACATCGTCGATCGCCGCGACGACATCATCGTCGAGAGCAAGGGCGACGGCACCGACACGGCGCAGAGCAAGGCGTCGTTCACGCTGCCCAAGAACGTCGAGAACCTCACCCTGACGGGCAAGGCCGACATCGACGGCACGGGCAACGCGCTCGCCAATGATATCGAGGGCAACGCCGGCGAGAACACTCTTTCCGGCCTGGGCGGCAACGACACCCTCATCGGCGCGGGCGACAAGGACCGGCTGCTCGGCGGCGACGGCAACGACCGGCTCGAGGGCGGCACGGGGGCCGATCGTATGGAGGGCGGCGAGGGCAACGACACCTACATCTTCGGCGTCGGTGACAAGGTCATCGAAGGGACCGGCAACGGGACCGACACGATCAGGACGACGGTCACCATCACGAGCGCCCAGGTCAACGTCGAGGTCATCAGGCTCGACGGCATCGAGGCGATCGGCGCGACGGGCGACGGCAAGGCAAACCGCATCATCGGCAACAGCGGCGCCAACCGCCTGGTGGGCGGGGGCGGCGGCGATTCGCTCGTCGGCGGCGGCGGCAACGACAGTCTGCGCGGCGGCACGGGCCTGGACGAGCTGGACGGGGGGCCCGGCAACGATACCCTCGCCGGCGACGACGGCGACGACACGGTCATCGGCGGGGCCGGCGACGACACGGTCAACGGCTCCGCCGGCGCCGACATCCTGATCGGCGGCGACGGCAACGACCTGATCGTCGTCGACAATGTCGGCGACCGGGCGGCGGGCGGCGAGGGGATTTCGCTCGTCCCGGCCGGGATCGCGTCGCCAGCGCGCCTTTCGGCACCTTTCGCGGCGCTCAACGGCGTCGGCGACATGGACGAGGTCCGCAGCGCGACGGTCGATCTCGACCTCGCGACCCTGGTGCCGGAGGACGACTTCGAGATCGCGCGGCTAGAGGGCGACCTCGACCTCAA
>JBBDQV010000167.1:0-20256 GCA_040905845.1 Alphaproteobacteria bacterium
CACGCGTCGCGAACCGCGTGGCAGGCGCGAACCGGACAGCCGTGGGCTTGACCCGGCCATGACGACCAGGGGATGCCGAGAGAGCGAATACTCTGGTCCTTGGATAATAACGCCTAACCGGGGGTGGCCGGCCCAACGATGTCCTCGACGATGGTGGTCAGGCTGACCAGCCTCAGAAGGACTTGACCGCATACCGGAATGCGGTACAATCCTTCGCGATGATCAAGTCCTTCGGCGACAAGCGTACCGAGGCACTGTTCGACGACGCGTATGTGAAGGAGTTCGGCGGAATCGCGAGGCAGGCGAAGCGGAAACTGGAGCTGCTCAATTCCGCGGCCGTGCTCGGCGATCTGCCGGTCCCGCCCTCGAACCGGCTCGAGAAGCTGAAGGGTGATCTGAAGGGCCGCTATTCGATCCGCGTCAACGACCAGTGGCGGGTCGTGTTTCGATGGCACGACGGCAACGCCTTCGACGTCCGGATCGTGGACTATCACTGAGGGGAGACCGAACCATGGATCGCAAGGCGTTCGCGCCCGTGACGCCGGGGGAAATCCTCAAGGAGGAATTTCTCGCCGAGTACGGACTGTCGCAGAACCGACTGGCCAAGGCGATCGGCATCTCGCCCAACCGCATCGCCGAGATCGTCAACAACCGCCGCCGCATTACCGCGGACACGGCGGTCCGCCTCGCGCTCTTTTTCGGCAACAGCCCCGAGTTCTGGATGAACCTGCAAACACATTACGACCTCAAGCTGGCGATGCGGGGTCTGTCACGGGACGAAGCGGCGCGGATCAAGGCGCGACGGGCGGCGTGACCCATCATCCCGGTACCGCGAGCTCGACGATGTCCTCGACGATGGCGCTGAGGTCGAAGTCCTTGGGCGTGTAGATGCGATCGGCGCTCAAGCATGGGTGGGCCGAGTGAAAAAGAAGGGCCGCCCCGTTGCCAGGACGGCCCCTACTGGTACGCCAACACGCGACAACTTTTCCGCGACACTCGGTGGTGTGCGAATCGAGACCTCACGCTTTACCCGAAATCTCGTTCGTGAACTTGTCGCCGGTCTGTTCGAACGTGAACGATCCTGACGCCTTTATGCCGGCCGCGCGCCCGGTTCCAGACGTCGTGCGCCATTCGCCCTTCCCGACAAAGCGGTTGGAATTCTCGACGGCCTTCACCTTGCCGGAGTAGCTCGAAGCCATCGTGGAGCCATCTCGATGGGTGGCAACCTGATTGCCGCGCACGGTGCCCTTGCCGTTGTGCATCTCCGTCACGTCAACGCCGGAGATGCTCCAAGTCTCAGCATTGCGGAACAACATTTGGCCGGTCCAAAGCTGAGTTTCAATCGACCTTCCTGGCGCTCCCTCGACAGGCGCGCTTTCCAGGCGAACGATGTTCGCGAAACCCTTGCCGTTGGCAAAGTCGTCTTTACTCATTTGATCCCCCTATGTGGAGCTATTGCGTCAGGGATTGGCTATCTCGATTGCAATCGAGTCGAACTGCAATCTATGTAGTGACGACACACTCACTTCGATTTCGCGGCCTTACCGGAAAACTCCACCGTGAATCTGTTTCCGACTCCCTCGCCCTTGCTGACGCCGCCACCCTTGAGGCCGACCATCCGGCCGGTTGCGGACAAGACCTCCCACTTCATGTCGGATGACGAGTAGGTACCCGCGCTTTCATCCCTCTTGTCTATCGTGCCCTTATACGACGCGACGATCGTCGAGCCATCCTTGAAGGTGGTGATCTCGAAGCCGTGAAACGCGCGGCCCTTGCGCCCGTCGAAGAAGTTCACGCCCGACGTCATCGCGACTTCGCCGTTGTCGTAAACGGAATGCGCCGTCCAGAGCCCTAGACCGACATGATCGTCCTCCTTCTTACCGACGCGCAGCGTCTCGTCGCGAATGTACTCGCCATAACGTTTGCCGTTGAGATACTGATCCTTGGACATGTCCCCTCCCTTGCCTCGTACCCCCACACAGGAGCCGAGAAACCAAAGACGCTGCTCCCAAGGACCTCGGGGCGCAAGGGGAGTCTTTGGCGTAACCCTGGTGGCAACGGTAACTTTGAAGCTAGCGCAATATCTGATCAGATTGAACCCCGTGGTTCAACCTGGTCGGATGAAATTGCTCTAGATTTCAACGACTTGGAGCAGCTTTATCC
Source organism: Alphaproteobacteria bacterium (assembly GCA_040905845.1). GTDB lineage: Bacteria > Pseudomonadota > Alphaproteobacteria > SP197 > SP197 > VGDP01. The sequence continues at coordinate 2,164 of JBBDQV010000167.1, forward strand.
GGTCGGCGGATCGCCGGAGGCGTTTTCGCTGGACCGAGAAAATATGTGACAGTACATTCTTTGCAATGCAATGAAAGATATAAAGATATACTGTCACCACATGCCCGCCATACTCCACCATGTTCCCGTCGTCTTGCCGAGGCGATCGGCATTTCGCCCCGGGACAAGTCCTGCATGACGAACCCGCGGATGACGAGGACGTTGAAACGGGGGTCAGCTATCCCGGCGCCGCCAGCTCGACGATGTCCTCGACGATGGCGCTGAGGTCGAAGTCCTTGGGCGTGTAGATGCGCGCGACGCCGGCGAGGCTCAGCGCATCGCGGTCGCGGCGCGGGATGATGCCGCCGACGACGACCGGCACGTTCGCCTGACCCTGCGCCCGCAGGCGCTCGAGCACCTCGGCGACGAGGGACACGTGCGCGCCCGACAGGATCGAGAGCCCGACCACGTCAACCTTCTGCTCACGCGCGCACGCGGCGATCTGCTCGGGCGTCAGCCGGATGCCCTGGTAGGTCACGTCGAGGCCGCAATCGCGGGCGCGCAGCGCGATCTGCTCGGCGCCGTTGGAATGGCCGTCGAGCCCCGGCTTGCCGACCAGCAACCGGGGCGGACGGCCGAGCCGCTTGGTCGCGGCGGTGACCTTCGAGCGTACCGCGGCGACGCGCCCGGCCTCGGCGGGCGCCAGCCCGTCGAGCCCGGTGGGCGCGCGGTATTCGCCAAACACCTCGCGCAGCGTCCCGGCCCACTCGCCCGTGGTCACGCCGGCGTGGGCACACGCGATCGAGGGCTCCATGACGTTGGCGCCCTTGGCGGCGGCCTGCTTGAGCGCGGCCAGCGCGGCGACGATCTTCGTTTGATCGCGGCCTCGCCGCCAGGTTTCGAGGCGCGTCATCTGGTCGCGCTCGACGCGCGCATCGACCGTGACGACGTCCGCCCCGCCCTGCTGGCCGAACGGCGACAGCTCGGCCTCGGTATAGGCGTTGACGCCGACGACGACAGTTTCGCCCGACTCGATCGCGGCGATGCGGTCGCGGTTGGCGGCCACCAGGTCCTGCTTCATGGCGCCGGATTCCACGGCGGCCACGACGCCGCCCATGGCCTCGATGCGCGCGAGCTCCGACCTGGCGGCCGCCGCGAGCTCGGCGACCTTGGCCTCGACCACGGGGTTGCCGTCGAACAGGTCGTCGTACTCGAGCAGATCGGTCTCGTAGGCGACGATCTGCTGGAGCCTGAGACTCCACTGCTGGTCCCACGGGGTGGGCAGGCCCAAGGCCTCGTTCCACGCCGGAAGCTGAACGGCGCGCGCCCGCGCCCGCTTGGAGAGCACCACGGCGAGCATCTCCAAGAGGATGCGGTAGACGTTGTTCTCGGGCTGCTGCTCGGTGAGCCCCAGCGAATTGACCTGGACGCCGTAACGGAACAGCAGGTGCTTGGGGTCGGCCACGCCGTAGCGCTCGCGCCCGATCGCCTCCCACAACTCGGCGAACGCGCGCAGCTTGCACATCTCGGTGACGAACCGGACCCCGGCGTTGACGAAGAAGCTCATGCGCCCGAACACGGACGAAAGCTCGTCCGGCGCGACCTGGCCGCTTGCGCGCACGCGATCGAGGATGGCGATCGCGGTCGACAACGCGAAGGCGATCTCGTGCACCGGCGTCGCCCCAGCCTCCTGCAGGTGGTACGAGCAGACGTTGACCGGGTTCCACTTGGGCACCTCGCGCACGGTGAACGCCACGGTGTCCACGGTCAGCCCGAGGCTCGGCTCGGGCGGGAAGGCGTAGGTGCCGCGCGAGAGGTACTCCTTGACGATGTCGTTCTGGGTGGTGCCGGAAAGCTCCGCGCGCGGGATGCCCCGTTGCTCGGCGAGCGCGACGTAGAGCGCGAGCAGCCACGCGGCGGTCGCGTTGATCGTCATCGAGGTGTTCATGCGCTCGAGCGGGATGCCCTCGAATAGCGCCGCCATGTCGCCGATGTGACCGATCGGCACGCCGACCCGGCCGACCTCGCCCCGGGCGAGCGGATGGTCGCTGTCGTAGCCGGTCTGGGTCGGCAGATCGAAGGCGACCGAGAGCCCGGTCTGACCCTTGGCCAGGTTGGCGCGGTAGAGCGCGTTCGAGGCCGCCGCCGAGGAATGCCCGGCGTAGGTCCGCATCAGCCAGGGCATGTCGCGGTTCGTTCCGTCCCCTGACATTTCAACCTGCATCGAATGAATGCGCACCCTGAAGCGTAGCCGACGCTCGGTCATGCTGCACTGCGAAACATTCTTGCGCCGTTAACCGACCAGGGCCAACATAATGCCGCGTTGCGCTGGAGTTGGCTTCTGCTGCGATGCGGCGGCCCGGTCCGTGCACGGGCTACGCCAGCGACGCGCATGCTTGCCCAAGGGTGTCGAGATGAATGCCGCCGTGACCCGGATAACCCCTTCGTCGCGCCCCACGGCGCCCACCAAGGAGCTTTACGAGGTCGGCGAGATCCCGCCGCTCGGCCACGTGCCGAAGCGGATGCACGCATGGGTGATCCGGCGCGAGCGTCACGGGCCGCCCGAGGAGTCGATGCGGGTCGAGGTGGTCGAGACGCCGGACATCGGCCCAGACGAAGTCCTGGTCCACGTCATGGCCGCGGGCGTCAACTACAACGGCGTGTGGGCCGGGCTCGGCAAGCCGATCTCGCCGTTCGACGTGCACAAGGCGGCGTACCACGTCGCCGGCTCGGACGCAGCGGGCGTCGTCTGGGCGGTCGGCGCGAAGGTCAGGCGCTTCCAGGTCGGCGACGAGGTCGTCGCGCACTGCAACCAGGACGACGGCGACGACGAGGAGTGCAACGGCGGCGATCCCATGAACTCGCCCTCGCAGCGCATCTGGGGCTACGAGACGCCCGACGGCTCGTTCGCCCAGTTCTGCCGGGTCCAGGCGCGCCAGCTCATGCCCCGGCCGCGCCACCTGACCTGGGAAGAGAGCGGCTGCTACGTGCTGACGCTCGCCACCGCCTACCGCATGTTGTTCGGCCACCGCCCACACATCCTGCGCCCCGGCGACAACGTGCTCGTGTGGGGCGGCGCGGGCGGGCTCGGCTCGATGGCCATTCAGCTCATCGCCACCGCCGGCGCCAACGCGATCGCGGTCATCTCGGACGATTCGAAGGACGAGTTCGTCCGCTCGCTCGGCGCCAAGGCCTCGATCAACCGCACGAAGTTCGATTGCTGGGGTCCGCTGCCCGATATCGACGACGCGGCCGCCTATGCCGACTACTCGAAGAAGGTGCGCAATTTCGGCCGCGCCATCTGGGACACGACCGGCAAGGGCAACGACGTCGACTTCGTCTTCGAGCACCCGGGCGAGGCGACCTTTCCGGTCTCCTGCTTCGTGGTCAAGCGCGGCGGCATGGTCGTGTTCTGCGCCGGCACCACCGGTTACAACCTGACCATGGACGCGCGTTTCATCTGGATGCGCCAGAAGCGCATCCAGGGCAGCCACTTCGCCAACCTGAAGCAGGCCTCGCAGGCGAACCGGCTGGTCATCGACCGGCGCATCGACCCGTGCATGAGCGAGGTGTTCGGCTTCGCCGACATCCCGCGCGCCCACACCAAGATGTGGCAAAACCGGCACAAGCCCGGCAACATGGCCGTGCTGGTCCAGGCCAAGCGCCCCGGCATGCGCACCCTCGAGGAAGCCGCCGAGGCGTGAGGCTTGGCGGTTCGCGGCGATAGTCCTGGTTCCGATCTTGCCTCTATCATCAGGCAAGACATCAATTGTTAGGGTTAAGATGAGCCACTGAATCTTTCTCAAACTGACAAGACAAACCGAGATTTCTCGAATTACAATTTTCGGTGATAGTCGTCACACGAATGAATAAGCAAATCTTAACCTGCATCTGGCTAACCTCCGGGGTGATCATTGGATCAGGGCCGGAGCATGATCTTTACCATATTCGGGAAGACCGGGCGCCGGCACGCCAGTTTTCGTTCGGCGGGTAATTCGAGGCGCACGGATTCGCCCGGCACGGCGCGCGCCGGCGCGATCACGTGGGGACGTCGGCTGAGGCGCGACCGGCGTGGTTCGATCGCCATCGAGTTCGCGCTGATCGCTCCGATCATGCTTACGTTGGCCGCCGGAACGATGCAGTTCGGCTGGCTGATCCACGTCCAGAACTCCATGTTCGACGCGACCCGCAACGTCGCGCGCAGCGTCTCGGTCGGCACCATCGCGGTCGCCGACGCCGAGGACGCCCTGATCGAGGAGCTCGACAACTTTTCCTACGGTTTCGACGTCGATGCGTCCGAGAGCGCGGACGACGTGACCGTCAGCATCACGCTGCCGTCCTCGGCGGCGGTGCTCGTCGACTTCGGGGCGATGTTCGAGGACTGGACGCTCGCGGCGAGCGTCACTATGCCCAAGGAGACCTGACCCCATGGCCAAGATTCGAGACCGGATCACGCCGCGGCTTCGTGCCTGCCGCGACGACTGTCGCGGCGCGGTCGCCTTGATGGTCGCCCTGTCGCTTCCGGTGCTCGCGGGGTTCGCCGCGCTCTCCGTCGACGTCACGTACGTTTATTGGGAGCAGGATCGACTCCAAGTGGCGGCCGACGCCGCGGCGCTCGCCGCGGCCAACAACATTGGCGACGAGGATGATGCCGTCGAGGCCGCCATCGAGTTCGCCGAGGCGAATGCGGTGCCCGACGTGCTGACCGACGCCGACGTCGAGTTCGGCCACTTCGACGAGGCGACGAGCACGTTCACCGCCGGCGCCACGCCGATCAACGCCGTGCGGACGACGGCCCGCCGCGACGCGGGCTCCGCCAACCAGGTCCAACTGTTCTTCGCTCGCATCATCGGTTTCGATTCGATCGACCTGGCCGCGACGGCGATCGCCGCGGCCACCGGTGGCGGCGAGGCCTGCATTCTTGCGCTCGATCCTTCGGCTTCGGCCTCGATCGAGATGAGCGGGACCGTCGATATCAGCCTCGGCTGCGGCCTCGCGACCCATTCGACCCACGGCTCCCAGGCCATGAAGTTCAACGGCACCGGCACCGTCGACGTGACCGCGATCTGCGCGGCCGGCGGCGTGCAGGTCAGCGGAACGTTCGACTTCCCGAACGCCACGCCGACCGAAGGGTGCACGCCCCCGTCCGATCCGCTCGCGGGGCTGACGGCGCCGCCCGAGGCCGCGGGCGGCTGCGATCACACCAACTTCAAGGTCTCGACCAACAACGGCACCGTGACGCTCAGCCCCGGCGTCTACTGCAAGGGCATCGAATTCTCGGGCAACGGCAACGACATCACGTTCCTGCCCGGCGTATACGTGCTCGGCGGCGGCGGGTTCAAGGCGTCCGGCGCCAACAACGACCTCAACGGTGACGGGATCATGTTCTACAACACGACGAAGCCGGGTTCCAACTTCGGCGACGTCGACTTCAGCGGCGACAACACCGTCACCTTCTCGGCGCCGATGACGGGAGACTACGCCGGAGTCCTGTTCTTCCAAGACCCCAGCTCGGCCTCGGCCGCGGCCTCCGTCAAGTTCAAGATCGCCGGCACGGTCGAGACCAACTTCGACGGCGCGGTCTACTTTCCGGATCATGAGATCGATTGGTCGGGCACCGCGGCCGCGGATCAGACCTGCCTGACGAAGATCATCGGCGCGACGGTCAAGTACTCCGGCACGGTCAACATCGGCAACCCGCCGCCGGGTTGCGCGAGCGACCTCGTCGATACCAGCGACGGCACCCCGTCGGGGATCAGGCTCAGGAGCTAGGCTGCGTCGTGGCCGCTTAGGCAGGTCGACCGCCATCCCCACGAACGACGCCGGACCCAGCGACCGCCACGTCGCTTGCGTTCCGCGACGACATGACTATCATGACTAACAAGACCATGAAGTCGAGGTCCGAGCGATGGACGCGAATACCTGGAGTGTCGCCGAAGCCAAGGCCAGGCTCAGCGAACTGATCGAGCGGGCCCGCTCGGGTGGGCCCCAGGCGATCACCCGCAAGGGTCGCATGGCCGTGGTGGTCGTGTCGGCCGAGGAATGGGAGCGGAAGACTCGACGTTCCGGCGACCTCGCGGCGTTCTTCGCCGCCTCGCCCTTGCGCGGATCACGCCTGAAGGTTGAGCGGATCAGGGACCGCCCGCGCAAGGTCGAGTTGTGAACTACCTGCTCGACACCAACGTCGTCTCGGAGTGGGTGAAGCCGCGGCCCGACGCGGGGGTCGTGGCGTGGCTCGCGGGCGCCGACGAGGACCGCCTGCACATCAGTGTTGTCACCCTCGCGGAGCTTCGGCACGGCATCGAGCGGCTTCCCGGCGGAGCGCGCCGTGGGAAGCTCGACGACTGGCTGCGCCATGACCTGCCGCTACGCTTCGAGGACCGCATCGTCCCGATCGACCAATCGATCGCCGACGCGTGGGGCGTCCTGATGGCGCGATGCGCGGCGGCGGGACGGTCGCTCGGCGTGATGGACGGGTTCATCGCGGCGACGGCCGAGGCACGTGCGCTCACGCTGGTCACGCGGAACGCGGCCGATTTCGAAGGGGCCACGCCCAACGTCGTCAACCCGTGGCGCCGCGGCTGACGTGACGATTCAGGAGAGCCTTCTCGAGTCCTGCGGCGAGGCGCTGGGCGAGGCCGAGCGGCTCGGCGCGGCGGCCCGGCGCGCGGTCAAGGCGCGGGTCGCGGCCGACGGCGTGATCGACGCAGCCAGACTCGATGAGGAGCAGGCGGCGGCCCACGGGCTCGCCTGGATCGCGACCTACGTCGAGGCGCTGCGCCAGATGCTCGCGTGGGCGCGCCGGCTCGACGACGCGGGCCGGTTCGGCGAGCTCGAGCGCTTGATGCTCCAAGCCGGTTTCGGCGAATACCTGGCCCAGCTCGCTGGCGGGCTGCCCATGAGCCAGGGCGAGATCGCTCGCGCCGCCGAGCTCGGCGTCGCCGAGGCCGATCTCGATCGTTTCGAGACCGCGCGTGCCGTACGTGCGCTTCGCGCCGCCGCCACGCCCGAGGCGCGCGCCCGCCTCGCCGCGCTCATCGCCGAGGCGGCCGACGGCGGTGAGCTCGGCGACGCGGGCCTCGCCGACGCGGCGCTGATCCAGATACGCGACCAGTTCCGCCGCTTCGCCGAGGAGCGTGTCGCGCCCGAGGCGCCCGCCTGGCACCGCGACGACCGCCTGATCCCCATGGCTGTTCTCGACGAGCTCGCGGCGATGGGCGTGTTCGGGCTCACCGTGCCCGAGGAGCACGGCGGGCTCGGGCTCTCGAAGACGGCCATGTGCGTGGTGACCGAGGAGCTCGCGCGCGGCTACATCGGCGTGGGCTCGCTGCCGACCCGCGCCGAGATCGCGGCCGAGCTGATCAGGCTGGGCGGCACCGAGGCGCAGAAAATCCGCTGGCTGCCGGCGCTCGCGAGCGGCGCGATGATTCCCACGGCGGTGTTCACCGAGCCCGGCACCGGCTCGGACCTCGGCAGCTTGAAGACCCGCGCCGTGCGCGACGGCGACGTCTACCGGATCACCGGCGCCAAGACGTGGATCACCCACGCGGCGCGTGCCGACCTGATGACGCTGCTCGCGCGGACCGACGCAGGCGAGAACGGCTGGCGCGGGCTCTCGATGTTCCTGGCCGAGAAGCCGCGCGGCACCGACGCGGACCCGTTCCCCGCGCCTGGCATGAAGGGCGGCGAGATCCGCGTGCTCGGCTACCGCGGCATGAAGGAGTACGAGATCGGGTTCGACGGCTTCGCCGTGCCGGCGGCGAACCTCTTGGGCGGGGTCGAGGGCCAGGGCTTCAAGCAGCTCATGGCGACGTTCGAGTCCGCGCGCATCCAGACCGCCGCGCGCGCCGTGGGCGTCGCGCGCAACGCCTGCGATCTCGCGCTCGCCTACGCCCGGGGGCGCCGGCAGTTCGGCAAGGCGATCTACGAGTTCCCGCGCGTCGCCAACAAGATCACGTGGATGGCGGTGGAGACCATGATCGCGCGCCAGCTCACCTGGTTCGCGGCCGCCGAGAAGGACAAGGGCCGGCGCTGCGACCTCGAGGCCGGCATGGCGAAGCTGCTCGCCGCGCGCGTCGCCTGGGCGGCGGCCGACAACGCCGTGCAGGTCCACGGCGGCAACGGCTACGCCGAGGAATACCCGATCAGCCGGGTGCTCGTGGACGCCCGCATCCTCAACGTCTTCGAGGGCGCCGCCGAGATCCAGGCCCACGTCATCGCGCGCCGCCTGCTCGAGGAGGGGAAGAACTAGGTCACGAACACCGTTCGAATTCGCCTCTTTGTGTCACCGCCGGGGTTGACCCGCGGCTGTCGGGTTCAGGCGGCCGTGTACGCGCGGAATGTGGCGCCGAACCATACCCGGAGAGCGCTCGGACGTAGTCCTGGACACGCTCGGCGTCGACCGAGCGTCGGACCCCGTCCGTGCTTCGTGATACGACCCTGCGGGTCGCCCTCAGCACGAACGGGGTCTGCAATCGCCAAAGGAAACGGCAAGAAGACCGTTCGCGGTGAGGAGCGTGACCTTCGCCTTGCGAAGGACATGCGTCTCGAACCGCGCGGCGAGCGCGAACCGGACAGCCGTGGGCTTGACCCGGCGGTCCACAAGCTGCAAGCACCTTCTCCTGCGGCCCTGGATCGCCGGGACTCGGCGTTGCCACGCCGGCCCGGCGATGACACGCTATGGAGGAGTCGGGCACGCCCAGCCGAGTCGAGGGAGTGAAGACGATGGAGCTCTTCATGAATCCGGGACGTTTGCTCAGGCGCGAGATTAGAGCGCGCGGTCTGAGCGCCAACAGGCTCGCCCTCGATATTGCCGTGCCTTCCGGCCGCATCACGGACATCCTCGATGGGCGACGATCCATCACCGCGGATACAGCCGTGCGGTTGGGCCGCTACTTCGGAAACAGCGCGCGGTTCTGGCTCGATCTGCAGAGCCAGTACGACATCGCCGTGGTCGTGCGCGACCGTGGCGCGGAGATTACGCGACGGATCACCCCCGCCGACGCGGCATGACCGGCATTCTTCCCTACGTCGTCGGCGCGGCGCTCCTGGGGACGCTCGGCGTCCTGTTCGCCGGCGTCGTGGTCATGGCGCGCGGCGGCGAGCTCAATCGCAAGTACGGCAACAAGCTGATGCGGCTGCGCATCGTCATGCAGGCGCTGGCCGTGGCGCTGCTGATCCTGATGCTGCTGGTCAGCCGGTAGGCCAATGGTCCGCCTGACCAGGATCTACACGCGCGGGGGGGACGCGGGCGAGACCTCCCTCGGCGACGGGACGCGCGTGCCGAAGAATTCCCTTCGGGTCGCGGCCTACGGCACGGTCGACGAGGCCAACGCGGTGATCGGGCTCGCCCGGCTGCACGCGAAGGCTGAGGCCGACGCCATGCTCGGGCGCATCCAGAACGACCTGTTCGACCTCGGCGCCGACCTCTGCACCCCCGAGGATGGGCGCAAGGCGGCCGGCGCGCTCCGTATCGTCGCGGCGCAGGTCGAGCGGCTCGAGCGCGAGATCGACGGCATGAACGAGCGCCTGAAGCCGCTCGACTCCTTCATCCTGCCCGGCGGCGCGCCCGCCGCCGCTCACCTGCACCTCGCGCGCACCGTGGTGCGCCGCGCCGAGCGGCTGATGACCGAGCTCGCGCGCGACGAGCCGGTCAACCCGGAGGCTGTCAAGTACGCCAACCGGCTCTCCGACCACCTGTTCGTGCTCGCCCGTCACGTCAACGACGACGGCGCCAGGGACGTGCTCTGGGTGCCCGGCAAGAACCGGTAACCGCGCCTCAGCAACACGGCGCTCGCGGCCGCGCGACGGCTCCGCCGCGTTGACAGTCCCAGATGGCGCCCCTATGGTTTCGCACATGCGAGATGAGCCGGCGAGGCTGCCCGGCGACGTTTTCCCTCCTCGCGCATTCCAGCGGGTCGCGCATGAAGGTCCTCGTCGCGTGCAAACGGGTCATCGACTACAACGTCAAGGTCCGGGTCAAGGCGGACCAGAGCGGAGTTGATCTGCAGAACGTCAAGATGTCGATGAACCCGTTCGACGAGATCGCCGTGGAGCAGGCGATCCGCCTCAAGGAGTCCGGGGTCGCCACCGAGATCGTCGCCGTCAGCCTCGGCGTCGAGCAGTGCCAGGAGACGCTCAGAACGGCGCTCGCCATGGGCGCCGACCGGGCGATTCACGTGCACCACGACGGCGAGCTCGAGCCCCTGGCCGTCGCCAAGCTCCTGAAGGCGGTGGTCGAGGCCGAGAAGCCGGAGATCGTCCTCTTGGGCAAGCAGGCGATCGACGACGACTGCAACCAGACCGGCCAGATGCTCGCCGGCTTGCTCGGCTGGCCGCAAGCGACTTTCGTCTCGCGCCTCAAGATCGACGGCGGCAAGGTGGCAGCGGGGCGCGAGGTCGACGGCGGCATCGAGAACATCGAGTTGGCGCTGCCCGCGGTCATGACCGTGGACCTCAGGCTCAACGAGCCGCGCTACGCCTCGCTGCCCAACATCATGAAGGCGCGCAAGAAGCCGATCGCCAAGAAGACCCCGGCCGATCTCGGCGTCGACGCGGCGCCCAGGCTCAAGACGGTTAAGGTCGTCGAGCCGCCCAGGCGGCAGGCTGGCGTCAAGGTCGACAGCGTCGCCACCCTGGTCGCCAAGCTGAAGGACGAGGCGGGAGTCATCTGATGGCGGTTCTTCTCGTCGCCGAGCACACCAACGACGCGCTCGCCCCCGCGACGCTCCATGCCGCCTCCGCCGCGCGCCAGATGGGCGGCGAGCTGCACGTCCTGGTCGCCGGCCAGAACTGTGCCGGCGCCGCCAAGGCCGCCGCCGCGCTCGAAGGCGCCGCCAAGGTGCTGCACGCCGAGGACGCCGCCCTCGCCCACAACCTGGCCGAGAACGTCGCGCCGCTGATCGCCAAGCTGGCCAAGGGCTATAGTCACGTGGTCGCCGCCGCGACGACGTTCGGCAAGAACGTCATGCCGCGCGCCGCCGCGCTGCTCGACGTCCAGCAGGTTTCGGACATCGTGGAGGTCACGGCGCCCGACACCTTCGTGCGCCCGATCTACGCCGGCAACGCCATGGCGACCGTGCAGTCGACCGACCCGATCAAGCTCGTCACCGTGCGCACCACGACGTTCCCGGCCGCCGCGGCGACCGGCGGGACGGCGGCCATCGAGACCATCGGCGGTGGCGGTGACGCGGGCCTCAGCCGCTTCGTCGGCCTCGAGACCCAGCGCACCGAGCGTCCCGAGCTGACCTCGGCGCGCATCGTCATCTCGGGCGGGCGCGGCATGCAGTCGGGCGACAACTTCAAGCTGCTCAACGACGTGGCCGACATCCTGGGCGCCGCCGTCGGCGCCAGCCGCGCCGCGGTCGACGCGGGCTTCGTGCCCAACGACTATCAGGTCGGCCAGACCGGCAAGGTGGTGGCGCCCGAGCTCTACCTCGCGGTCGGCATCTCGGGCGCGATTCAGCACCTGGCGGGCATGAAGGACAGCAAGGTCATCGCCGCGATCAACAAGGACGAGGAGGCGCCGATCTTCCAGGTCGCCGACTTCGGCCTGGTCGCCGACCTGTTCAAGGCGCTGCCCGAGCTCGCCGACGAGCTGCGCAAGCGCGGCATCAAGGCGCGCTGAGGCGGAGGACGCGCCGTGGAGATCAAGCGCATCGGGGTGGTCGGCGCCGGCGCCATGGGCAACGGCATCGCGCACGTCTGCGCGCTGGCTGGCTTCGAGACCCGGATTTCCGACGTGAGCCAGGAGCGGCTCGACAAGGCGCTCGTCGACATCGACCACAACATGAGCCGCCAGGTCGCGCGCGGCGCGATCACCGAGGCCGACAAGAAGGCGGCGCTCGGCCGGCTCTCGACGTCGGTTGGCTTGGACGCGTTCAAGGACTGCGACCTCGTCATCGAAGCGGCGACCGAGAACGAGAAGGTCAAGAAGGAGATCCTGCAGGGGCTTTCGAAGGTCCTGCCGCCCCACGCGATCATCGCGACCAACACCTCGTCGATCCCGATCACCCGGCTCGCCACCGCGACCGACCGGCCCGGCAAGTTCATGGGCATGCACTTCATGAACCCGGTGCCGCGCATGGAGCTGGTCGAGCTGATCCGCGGGCTCGCGACCGATCCCGAGACCTACGAGACGATCAAGGTGCTGACCAAGAAGCTCGGCAAGACCGCGGCCTCGGCCGAGGATTTCCCGGCCTTCATCGTCAACCGCATCCTGTTGCCGATGATCAACGAGGCGGTCTACGCGCTCTACGAAGGCGTCGGCAACGTCCAGTCGATCGACATCGCCATGAAGCTCGGCACGCATCACCCGATGGGGCCGCTCGAGCTCGCCGACTTCATCGGCCTCGATGTCTGCCTCGCGGTCATGCAGGTGCTTTACGAGGGGCTCGCGGATTCGAAGTACCGGCCCTGCCCGCTCCTGGTGAAGTACGTCGAGGCCGGCTGGCTCGGCCGCAAGTCCGGCCGCGGCTTCTACGACTACTCGGGCGAGACGCCCGTGCCGACAAGGTAGGTGTCGTATCGACCCATCGCGCGAGCTCACTCTCAGGCATCGGTTGCTGCTTCAGGAACGATTTGGAGTTTGGCGTCCGAAGTGATTATGACGGCGGCACCGTCCAATCCGTCGTGAAGTCAAGCGCTTCGATCACGTCGAAGAGCGTGACGCAGTTCACCCCGAGTGCATGACAAACATCTGGAATCTTTCGGTTTGCGCGACTCTTGCTCGGCGCTGAAACCTCAAACGTCACAATGCAGCGGTCGCGTGTTGACGTTAACCCATAGGAGATCAGGAAGGGATCACGTCCGAGGTTTTCCAACTCGGTTTCGTCGCGGTCAGGTGCATATCCGTTCGCAACAACGCTCTCAATGACTTTGGGGTCCACTTCTTCGTCAAGCAACAGAGCCTCCTTGTTATTTGCATCCTTCAACCACGCAACTAGGTCTCCTCTTCCAACAATAATCTCTTCGTATTGCTCGACAGGAATCTTGAGCACGCCCTTCGATCCATTATGGGCGAGCCATTCCCAAAACACGGCAAAGCGTTTGCGTGGGTAATACGTGCTATCGGCTTTGATCAGTGTATCTGCGTCAAGGAGGTAGATCACGAACGCCCCTAGGCCGCGTTCCCGCCATCAAGCAATCGACTGACTGAGGTCGGCTTAACGCCGAGCACTCGGCCCGCCTTCGTTGTGGTCAACGAGCCCCCAGTCACCATGCGTCGCACGACATCCAACAAGCCCGGGCCGGCGCGGTGTCGCCGCACAACGTAGTAGTCTGGACCGCCTTTGTCGCCAGGACGTTCGCTGCTTCGAACGAGCCGCTCTGTGTCAAAGACTGCGCAGAGTTCTGAATATGCACTGCGCTGTATGAGTCTGGACCGCATTAGGTTATATGCGACCATTTTGCGACTGAGATTCCGATGCTGCGCGAAGATTCCTATTTTCTGCCGGAGATCATCAAGATTAAATGCAGTAGAGATTCTAAGCTCATCGAGCTCGGAAGGATCAAGGAGAAATCGGGCGGCTACGGCGTCGCATAACTTCTCGACCTCCGCCTCCCCGTCATAGCCACTAATTCCCGTTTGGCCGAGCCAAACATGAGTCAGTTCATGGAGAAGCGTGAATGACCAAGCCGCCTTCGAGTCTTTCTCATTGATGACGACGAATGGCGCGACGGCATCGGAAAGGGCGATCCCCCGAAAAACGCGAGGATCGATGTCGGTATGATGGGTTCCCAGATTGCCCATGAGGACCACGAAGACGCCGGCCTTTTCTGTCGCCGCTCGAAGTTTGGCGAAGGCCTCGACGACAGTCCCCTGCGCGCGGAACTCGTCCAGAGACAGCCCCAGGACCCCCCTCATGGAGCGGACGAGTGAGTTCACGCCATCGCTGACATGAGCGGATCCCACGAATGCAAGGGGTTGGTCCTCGTCCGCTTCCTCAAGCGCCGCGCGGACCAGTCCTTGTCGGGCGTGAACGTCCCGCAGAAGCGCATTGAGGAGTGGCTCCTCGCGTGCCTCCGTCCGCCCATCCGGAAGCGTCCGGAAGTCTTGTCCTCGATCACTTTCCCGTGGGGGCGCCGGTAAGTAGAACGCGATGAGCGGCCGGCGATACCTCTCGGCCATTTTCACTAACTGACGACGACTCGGGTTTCTCTCGCCCCTTTCGAGAGACTCAAGCCGGCCAGGTTCCGTCATGCCGAGCTTGATTGCGGCTTCAGCCAGGGAGAGCCCGGCAGTCGTCCGCGCCCAAATCAGAACCTCTGGGTTGACCTTTGGCATCGACGCATTGTGCATCAATCTGGCGAGCGATCGAAAGGCTGTACGAAGACCGCTTCTCCCGCCGCGCCGGTTCGTGGCATAGCTTGGCCCGCGCGCGGATCGCGCGATCGAGGTTCAATCCTCCTTGGCTTCAACCGTCTCCCGCTGGGTCGAGCGCTTCCGCACGCCGGGCGTGCTCGTGTTCGTCACCATGGACACGCTCGATTCCTTCGCGCGGGCGAGCCTGGTGACGGTGGTGCCGCTCCAGGCGCTCGCGGCGTTCAAGAGCGAGCGCGACACCAGCCTCGCCTTCACCTTCGGCGGCGTCGCGGGGCTGATCGCCCTGTTCGCGATCCCTTGGCTGACGCGCACGTTCCGCCGCCGCTCGGTCTACACCCTCGGCGTGCTCCTGGTCATCGCGACGAGCGCGGCGCTGGCGACGGCGACCCAGGTCGGCGTCACCATGGCCATCTTCCTGCGCACGTTCGCGACGAGCTGCATCGTCATCACGATGAACCTCTACGTGCTCGAGTTCATCCGCAAGCGCGACTTCGTGCGGCTCGAGCCGCTGCGCATCATGGCCGTGGGGGTGCCGTGGACGCTTGGCCCCTACTTCGGGGTCTGGCTCTACACCGAGGTCGGTCCGCTCGCCATCTACGGCTTCTCGGCCGCGTGCGCCCTGGTCGTTCTCGCCTACTTCTGGTGGGTGCCGCTGCGCGGCCGGCCCGGCTCGACCGGCTCGCGCCCGCCGCGAACCCCGACCCGCTCGATCGCGCGCTTCGCCAAGCAACCCCGGCTCAGGCTCGCCTGGCTCCTCGCCTTCGGCCGCTCGTCGTGGTGGTCGATGTACTTCATCTACGTGCCGCTCTACATGGTCCAGGCCGGCGCGGGCGAAAAGGCCGGCGCGCTGCTCGTCTCGGCCGGCAACGCGCTGCTGCTGATCGCGCCCGTGTTCGGCTGGCTCGCCCGCCGGTTTCACCTGCGCCCGGTGATGATGACGGCGTTCGCCGCTTCGGGCGTCGTCACCATCGCGGCCGGGCTCGCCGGCGCGAGCCCGCTGATCGCGGCCGCCCTGCTGCTGGTCGCGACCGTCGGCCTGGTCTGCCTGGACGGGCTCACGGTGATCCCGTTCTACCGCGCGGTCCACGCCTACGAACGTGACGAGATGACCACCGTCTACACGACCTGGCGCGACATCTCGAACCTGGCGACGCCGGCGCTCTGCGCCGTGGTGCTGAGCTTCGGCCCGCTGCCCTGGGTCTTCGTCGTCATGGGCGCGCTGATGTTCGTGTTCGCCTACTACACCCGCTACGTGCCGCGCGGCATGTAAGGCGCTTGCGGCGGCGCGTTGTTGCCGCTATCGGAAGCGCGGACCATGGCTGGGAGCGGACCATGACGAGCGCCGGTACGGCACAAAGGATCGAGGCCGACACGGCAGCGATCGACCTGATCGGACTGGCGACCCATATGGCGCCTCCGGCGGCGATCGACGCGCCGCGGCTCGCGCGCGAGCTCTACGGCCTCGACGGCGAGTCCACGCCGCTCCACGGCGAGCGCAACGCGAACTATCTGATCCGGGGCTCGAAGCAAGGTCTGATCCTCAAGGTCGCCGGCGCGCTCGAGGACCTCGGCGGCGTGCGCCTCCAGATCGCCGCGCTCGAGCATCTCGCGGCGATCGACCCGACGCTTCCCGTGCCGCGCGTCATCCGCGCGCGCGACGGGCGCGCGACCGTCGAGGTCGATGGTCGCACGGTCTTCGCCGTAAGCGCGTTGCCCGGCCGTTCCATGGAGGCGATCGACTTCGGGCTCGATCACCTCCGCGCGCTCGGCGTCTTGGTCGCCCGGCTCGACCGCGCGTTGCGCGGCTTCTTCCATCCGTGGATGCCGCCCAAGCTCGCCTGGGACCTCCGCAACGCGCCGGTCCTGGCCAAGGCGGTGTCCCTCATCGAATCGCCGGACGTGCGCGAGGCCGTCGCGGCGGTCTACGACCGCTTCATCGGCGAGACGCTGCCGCGCTATGGCGGCTTGCGCAGCCAGTTCATCCACAACGACGTCAACTATCCCAACGTCCTCGTGACCGAGGGCGAGCCCGCGACGATCGCGGGCATCGTCGACTTCGGCGACATGACCCACGGTCCCCTGATCGCCGATCTCGCCGTGCCGTGCGCCGACAACGCCTGCTCCGGACTGGACGCGCTCGACGCCGTGACCGCGTTCGTCGAGGGCTACACCCGTGTGCAGCCGCTCGAGGAGGAGGAGCTCGCGCCACTCCACGACGCGATCCTCGCCCGCCTGGCGACCGGCTTCACGGTCGTCGCCTGGCGCAAGCGCCACGATCCGGCGGGCGTGGCACAACTCGCGGCGTACGAAAAGTCCGGATGGTCGGTGCTGGAGACGCTGCTCGGCCACGGCCGCGACACGGTGATCGCCGCGCTGGGGCGTGCCGCGCGTCGCGCCATCGTCGTGCCCGCGACTCGCCCCGACATGGTCGCGCGCCCGGTGCCCGCGAAGGCGGAGCTGATCGCCAGGCGCGCCCGAGTGCTCGGCCGGCATTTGTCGCTGAGCTACGACGATCCAGTTCACATCGTGCGTGGCGATGGTGCATGGCTGTGGGACGCCGACGGGCGCCGGTATGTCGACGCCTACAACAACGTGCCCCAGGTCGGTCACGCTCACCCGCGCGTGGTCGCGGCGATCGCGCGCCAGGCGGCGACGCTCAACACCAACACGCGCTACTTGCACGAGACGGTGCTGGAGTACGCCGAGCGGCTGACCGCGACCATGGGCGAGGGCCTCGAGGCGTGCATCTTCGTCAACTCGGGCAGCGAGGCTAACGACGTCGCCTGGCGCATGGCCCAGGTGTGGACCGGCGGGCGCGGCGGCATCGTCATGGCGAACGCCTATCACGGCATCACCGAGGCGGTCGCCGGTTTGTCGCCCTACGAGGTCGCGGCGAACCAGGTGGCGCCACACGTCCGCACGCTAGCGGCGCCCGATGCCTTTCGCGGCGTCACCGGCGACGACGGCAAGGCCGCGATCGCCTCGCTCGTCAAGGCAGGGCTCGGGCCCGCGATGTTGATGATCGACACCGGCTTCACCTCGAACGGCATCCCCGACGTGCCCAAGGGCTATCTCGCCGGCCTCGCCGAGACCGTGCGCGCGGCGGGTGGGCTGTTCGTCGCCGACGAGGTGCAGTTCGGCTGCGCCCGGCCCGGCACCCACTTCTGGGGCTATCAGCACCACGGCGCTCGGCCCGACATCGTCACCATGGGCAAGCCGATCGCCGACGGGCACCCGCTCGGCGTCGTCGTCACCCGGCGCGACATCCTGGATCGGTTCTTCGAGGCCACGGGGTTCTTCTCGACCTTTGGCGGCAACCCGGTCTCGGCGGCGGCCGGGCTCGCGACTCTCGAGGTGTTGCAGAACGAACGGCTCCAGGACAACGCCCTGACCACGGGCGAGGCGTTCCGGCGCGGCATCCGCGGCCTGATGAACCGGCATCCGGCGATCGGCGACGTGCGCGGTGCGGGGCTCTTGATCGGGGTCGAGATCGTCCAACCCGGCACCAGGACGCCCGACAAACTGATGACCGACCGGGTCAAGAACCGCATGCGCGAGCAGGGCGTCCTGATCGGCACCGAGGGGGTTCACGGCAACATCCTCAAGATCCGCCCGCCGCTCGCCTTCCGCGCCGAGCATGCGGCGATCGCGCTCGATGCGCTCGACCGCGCGTTCGCCGGGGATTGACTAGTGCCGATTCCGTTGAGTTGGAACCACCCGCCCTCACCCTGCCCTCTCCCGCCAAAGCGGGAGAGGGTTGCTTAAGGGTTTGCGCGACCGAAAGGCGCGCC